>JAYWCH010000028.1:0-7852 GCA_043780755.1 Hymenobacter sp. | reverse complement strand
TGCTGGCCGATGAGCTGCAGCTGGCCGGGGGGCGCGTCATCCTCACGCCGCCCGATCTCAAAGTACACTGCAAGCTGCTGCTCATCGCCCGCCGCGAGGCCGACGAAACGACCCGGCGCTACGCGTATTTCAGCACCGGCAACTTCAACGAAAGCACCAGCCGGCTCTACACCGACCACGGCCTGTTCACGGCCGACGAGCGTCTGACGGGGGAAGCCGCCGCCGTGTTCGGCGCCCTGGCCGATCCGCAGTCGGAGCCGGAATACGAGCACTTGCTGGTGGCGCCCGCCGGCCTGCGCTCCGGCCTGGAGGCGCTGATCGATTACGAAATCAAGCAGGCGAAAAAGGGCCGGGCCGCGTCCATTTTTATCAAGATGAATGCCTTGCAGGATGAAGGAATGATTGCGCACCTCTACGCCGCCAGCCAGGCCGGCGTGCGGGTCGAGCTTATCATTCGCGGGATCGGCTGCCTGGTGCCGGGCCAGCCGGGCCTGAGCGAAAACATCAGCCAGCGCGGCCTCATCGACCGCTACCTGGAGCACAGTCGGGTGTACGTGTTCGCCCACGGCGGCGCGGAAAAAGTCTATGTCTCCTCAGCCGACTGGATGACGCGCAACCTTGATCACCGCGTGGAAGTCGCCTTTCCCATCCTTGATGCCGGGCGTCGTGCCGAAATCCGCCATTTGCTCGACCTTCAACGCCACGACAACGTGAAGGCCCGCGACTTCAACAATAATTTTATTCTGCCTGCACCGGGCGAAAAGCCGCTGCGCGCCCAGGAAGCCACTTACGCCTGGCTAAAAGGGCTACGCAAAAAGCGGTAGGCCGGTCGCGGGCGCGACCGGCCCACCGCCGTTCTGGTTTTCGAAGTGGAACGCTTACTCGTACTGCGGCGCGCTCTGGTAGGGGTAGCGCTGCTGGTGCAGGGCCGCCACGCGCTTGCCGAGCAGCTCGCGCAGCTCGTCCATATTGGTGCGGTCCTGGGCCGAGATGAAGACCACCGGGTCGTGCATTTTGGCCATGTACGTGGCCTGGAGCTGCGGCAGTGGCGGGCGGGGCGGGGCGGCGCCTTCTTCGGCGTCGAGGATCTCCCCGAAGGGATCCATCTGCGTATCGTCGTGCTGGTACTGGTCGATTTTATTGAAAACCAGCAGCGTCGGCTTGTCGGCCGCGCCGATGTCGATTAGCGTATCGTTCACCACCTGAATCTGTTCTTCGAAGCCGGCGTGCGAAATATCGACGACGTGCAGTAGCAGGTCGGCTTCGCGAATCTCATCGAGCGTGCTCTTGAAGCTTTCGATGAGCTTGGTGGGCAGCTTGCGGATGAAACCGACCGTATCAGAGAGCAGGAACGGGGTTTGTTCGAGTACGACTTTGCGGGTAGTGGCGTCCACGGTGGCGAAAAGCTTGTTTTCGGCGAACACGTCGGCTTTGCCCAGCACGTTCATCAGGGTGCTTTTGCCCACGTTGGTGTAGCCCACCAGGGCCACGCGCACGAGACCGCCGCGGGCCTTGCGCTGGGTGTGGCTCTGCCTGTCGAGGTCTTCGAGCTTGTCTTTGAGGAAGGCGATCCGGTCGCGCACGATGCGGCGGTCGGTTTCGATCTCCGTCTCGCCCGGGCCCTTCATGCCCACGCCACCGCGCTGCTTGTCCAGGTGAGTCCAGAGGCCGGTGAGGCGGGGCAGCAGGTACTGATATTGCGCCAGCTCGACCTGGGTACGCGAGGTGGCCGACTTGGCCCGCAGCGCAAAAATATCCAGAATCAGCAGCGAGCGGTCCACGATTTTCACCAGCAGCTCGGCTTCCAGGTTGCGCAGCTGCGAGGGCGAGAGGTCGTCGTCGAAGACCACCATACTGGTGCCTTCCTGCACGATCCAGGCCTTGATTTCGGCCAGCTTCCCCTCGCCCACGTAGGTGCGGATGTCGGGTTTTTCGAGGCGCTGCACGAAGCGTTTGGTGGCGGTGGCACCGGCGGTTTCAATCAGAAAAGCCAGCTCGTCGAGGTATTCGGTGGTTTGCAGCTCGCTCTGGCGGCGCGGGGGCACGCTCACCAGAATGGCCGTTTCCTGCGCCCGGGCGGTCTCGTAAGTATTGCCCGTTTTGGTGGCGACAAAGCCGGCTTTGGCGTTGTCGGTGGAGAAGTGTCGGGTGCTGGCGCCGGGCTTGCGACCGCCAGAAGTGGGTTTCATAGCCATTTTTAGATATAATTAGTCGGTCGTTAGGCAGGCAGTAGTTGCGATTGGGCTAAAGGTAAGTGGTCTTCAAACGCAATCCCGCCAGCAGCGAACGGCGGCGGGCGTAGTCCGGCGGAACTGCGGGCCCGGACTAAAGTTGCGGAAGGGCGTTTGATCTGTTCTCCGCCCTCGCTCCAGACAGCTTCAGATTGAAAACCACCCGTCCGGCCCTCCGGTTAGTTCTCATCTCGATTTACGGCACTCCCGGCTCTGCCGCGTGCTGAAATTTGATAACGAAGCTTTTTAGAAAGTCAAAAGTTCTGTCATCCTGAGTGGAGCGAAGGACCTTATCACGCCTGCCCATGGTCCCTCCAGTCGCGATAAGGGCCTTCGCTCTGCGGACGCCAGATCAGGATGACAAACGCTATAAAAAACAACTTTCTAAATAGCTTCAACCACTTTGAAAACCAAAAAACCCCGCTCTCAAGTCCCTCCCGATAGGAAAGGAGCTGAGAAGCGAGGTTCAAACAGTCGGCCGGGCCGCCGCGAATAACGGGCGCGGCTTACTTCATTGGCTTGGCCGTGGCGGCCGGGCCGCCCTTGGCAAAGTCGCCGGCCTTGACAATGGTCAGCTTGCTGTAGTCGAGGTATTTTTTGGCGGCGGCGCTCACCTGTTCAGGCGTGAGGGCGGCAATGCGCTTTTCCAGCTCGGTGTCGTAGGCGAAGGTGCGGCCCTCGGCTTTGGTGAGGTACTGCGCCCACTTGCGAGCGAGCTGCTCATCCTGACTGCGTTCGACCTGAAAGCTTTGCAGGGCGGCGGACTTGGCGGCTTTGAGTTCGTCGGGCGTCACGCCGTCCTTGCTCAGGCGTTCCAGCTCCTCGCGGTAAGCCTGTTCCAGCCGGCTGGAGTTTTCGGGATTGTAGATGGCGTAGGACATGAAATCGCCAATATTGTCATTGTCGTCGGCGTACACGAACGAGCCCACGCCGTAGCTCACGCCCTCTTTCTGGCGGATGCGGGTTGCCAGGCGCGAGTTCAGAAAGCCCCCGCCGAGGATGTAGTTGGCCATGTACACGGCCGCGTAGTCGGGCGAGTCGTCGCGCAGCGGATAATTGAGGCCCGCCACGAACATAGCATTGGCCTTATCGTCGGTCTGAATGGCCTGGGCCTGCGCCGTGGCCGTGTTCTCAAAGCGCCGGCGGGGAACGCGCACGTAGCCCTTGCCGGATTTCCAGCTGGCCAGCTCACTTTTCACGCTCTTGCGCAAAGCCGCTTCGTCGAAGCTGCCGATCACGGCCAGCGTGGCGGCCTGCCCACCGTAAAAGGTCTTGTAAAACGCCCGCACATCCTCCACTTTCAGCACCTTGATGGCGGTAATCTCATCCTCAAAGCTCAGCGTTTCGAAGGGGTGGCCTTTCGGGTAAGGCTCGCTCAGGCGGTTGGCGAGATTGAAGGCCAGGGCCTGCGGATCCTGCTTCCGGGTTTCCAGGCCGGCGAGGCGCTCCTGCTTCAGCTTCTCGAATTCGCTCGTCGGGAAGGTGGGATTGCGCAGGCAGTCGAGCACCACGGCCAGCACGGTGGGCAGGTTTTCCTTGGCCGTCTGAATAGTCACGCTGGTGCTTTGGCCGCCGCCGTAAATGCGTACCTGGGCCTTGGCTTTATCGAACGCATCGCGGATCTGCGAGTAGGAGCGGGTTTTGGTGCCGCGCTCCAGCATGGCGGCCGTGAGGCTGGCCAGGGCGGGCTTGTTGGTCAGGCTGGCCTCGTCGCCGTAGCGCAGCTTCATTTCCAGGTTCACGGAGTTGCCCCGGGTTTGCTTGGCCAGCAGGGCGTATTTCACGCCGCCTTCCTGGCTGCGTTTGGTGCGGGCGTCGATGTTGGCGGGCGTGGCCTCGAAGGCTTCGCCGCTGGCAATGGCCGCCTCGCCTTTGTAGCCGCGCACCAGCGCCGCCACGTCGGGCGTGGCGGGAATAGTGGCGCGGTCGGGCTTAGCATCGGGCAGAAACAGGCCCACGGTGCGGTTGCTGGGCTTGAGGTAGGCCGCCGCCACGCGCTGCACGTCGGCGGGCGTTACTTTGCGGAGCCGGTCGCGGTAGAGATACACCAGGCGCCAGTCGCCGGAGGCAACGTACTCGCTCATCGCCAGCCCGACTTCATCCGATTTCTGGAACAGCAGCTCAATGTCCTTGAGGCGCTTGGTGCGGGCGCGGTCCACTTCCTCGGCCGTGGGGGCCTGCCGGGCCACATTGTCAAGGGCGGCGAGCATCACCGTGCGGGCCGAGTCGAGCGAGCGGCCCTGGCGCACTTCGGCGTAGAAATAAGCAAAGCCGGCATCGTGCAAGCTGGGGGTAAAACCCCACTGACTGGCGGCTTTTTTGCTCTCAATCAAGGCTTTGTAGAGGCGGCCGGAGGGTTGATTGGTCAGTACATCCACCAGCACGTCCACGGCGGCGTAGTCGGGGTGGGCGCCGGCGGGGGTGTGGTAGGCCACGCCCAGGCCCTGGGTGTCGCCGGTGCGGCGCAGGGTCACCTGCCGTTCGCCGTCCTGCACGGGCTCGGTGGTGTAGGTGGCCGGCAGGGTTCGCGCCGGGCGTGGGATGGCACCGAAATACTGGTTGACCAGCGTCAGCGTTTTGGCCTCGTCCACTTTGCCGGCCACGAGCAGCACGGCGTTGTCGGGCTGGTAGAATTTCTGGTAGAAGCCTTTGAGGTTGTCAATCGGCACCCGCTCAATGTCCTCGCGGGAGCCGATGGTTGATTTGCCGTAGTTGTGCCACAGGTATGCCGTGCTCAACACCCTTTCCATCAGCACGTTCTGGGGCGAGTTCTCGCCGCTCTCAAACTCATTGCGCACCACGCTGAACTCGGTGGCCAGGTCTTTCTTGGCGATGAAGGAATTCACCATGCGGTCCGATTCCAGGTCCAGCGCCCACTTCAGGTTTTCGTCGGTGGCGGCGAAGGTTTCGAAGTAGTTGGTGCGGTCGTACCAGGTGGAGCCGTTGGGGGAGGCGCCGTGCTCGGTCAGCTCCTGGGGAATGTTGGGGTGTTTGGGCGAGCCCTTAAAAACCAGGTGCTCCAGCAGGTGAGCCATGCCCGATTCGCCGTAGCCCTCGTGCCGCGAGCCCACCAGGTAGGTCATGTTCACGGTCACGGTCGGTTTCGACTGGTCGGGAAAGAGCAGCACCCGCAGCCCGTTTTTGAGCTGATACTCGGTGATGCCCTCCACGGACGTGACCCGGCTGACGCCGGCCGGCAGCCCGGCCGCGACCTGCGCCCGCACCGGCCCGGCACTCAGCCCAAAAATCGCCGCTACCGGCAGCCAGCGACGCAACAAGAAGTTTTTTTGCATGGTGAAAAAAGAAGAGTGGAAGAAATAAAATCAGAACCAGGATGCTAATAAAGTAAATTTAGTTGTAAAACATTGTATAAATCAATGAGTATTAGGCAACCCTAAAACAAGTCCGGCCGGCTCCGGAGGGAGTCGGCCGTTATTCAGCGCCAAAAAAAGCCGCCCGTGCGATCTATCGCAGGGTGAGCGAGTACGCCACTACTTCCTGCACCTGCGCCGGTGTTAGGGTTTTGCCAAAGGCCGGCATCTTGCCAATTCCATTGGTAACCAGGTAAGTACGGCCAAAGGCATTGAGGTTGCTCTTGGTGAGGTTGTGGGCCCCGTTGGCCCCCAGCTTGCCGTTGGCGCCGTGGCAGCGCATGCAGTTTTTCTGGAAAAGGAGCTGGCCCGGCTGCAGCGGCGGTCCGGCCGAGGCCACCAGCGGCAGTAGCAGGGCAAGGAAAACGATCGGGAACGCCGTCAGGGAAAGGGTCATGGGTGGTAAACAGCTAAGGGGGCCACAAAGTACCGGCGGCCCGGCCGAAGATTGCGTAGGAGGGCACATTGCCGGGCACGCCGCCGATCTTTGTGTCTGATCTGCTTCTTCGATTTCGTTATTTATTACTCCCCAAGTGCGCGTCGCTCTCGTTATTAACACCAGCTGGAATATTTGGAATTTCCGGGCCAGCCTCGTCCGGGCCTTGCAGGCGGCGGGCCACGAAGTGCTGGCTATTGCCCCGCCCGACGACTATTCCCAGCGGCTCGAAACGGAGCTGGGCTGCCGCTTCGTCCCCATCCGGATGGAAAACAAGGGCACTAATCCGCTGAAAGACGCCGCCCTCACGCGCCGCTTCTACCAGATTTACAAGCGCGAAAAGCCCGATATAGTCCTGCATTACACCATCAAACCCAATATCTACGGCAGCATTGCGGCCCGGCTGGCGGGCATTCCGAGCATCAATAACGTGAGCGGTTTGGGGACGGTGTTCATCATCCGCAACTTCGTGAGCCGGGTGGCGCTGGGGCTTTACCGCTTTGCGTTCCGCTTCCCGCACAAGGTATTTTTTCAGAATGACGACGACCGGCAGCTGTTCCTGCAAAACGGCTTGGTGCGCCCGGAAATTACCGGTCTGCTGCCGGGTTCCGGCGTTGATACCGAGCGCTTCCGGCCGGCCGGGGCGTTCGCCCGCCAGACCCCGTTCGTGTTTCTCATGGTGGCGCGGGTGCTGTATGAAAAAGGCGTGGTGGAGTATTTTGAAGCCGCCCGCATCATCCGGGCGGCGGTGCCGGGCACCCGCATTCAGCTGCTGGGCGGGCTCGACGAGGCCGGGGGCGTGGGGGTGCCCCGCGCCACGTTCGAGGAGTGGCTCCGGACCGGCGATATCGAATACCTGGGCCGCTCCGACGACGTGGCCGCTCACCTGCACCGCGCCGACTGCGTGGTGCTGCCCAGCTACCGCGAAGGCACCCCCAAAACCCTGCTCGAAGCGGCGGCGGTGGGCAAACCCCTCGTCACGACCGACGTGCCCGGCTGCCGCGAAACCGTGGTCGATGGCCGCAACGGCTACCTCTGCCAGGTGCGGAGCGGGGCCGACTTGGCGGCGGGCATGCTCCGCGTACTGCGGCTGCCGGCGGCCGATTTGCAGCGCATGGGCCAGGCCAGCCGCGAGTTAGCCGAAACCAAATTCGACGAAAAGCTGGTGCTGGCCCAATACCTCGCCGCCGTGGCCGCAGTGCAGCCCGGCAACTGGCAGATTCCCCGGGTGGTGCAGCATTGACGGATAATTTCGTGGTAGTGGTCCGCCCTCACATTCTACATTTGCGGTAATGGAAGTAAAGCAGCACGCCCTGGTCGGGCTAGTCGAGTTTGTCCCCCGCGTCTTTACCGACGATCGGGGTGTCTTTTTCGAAACCTTCAGCGCCCGCCTGATGGCGCAGGCCGGCGCCGGGGCCGACTGGGTGCAGGACAATCAGTCGAGCTCCAAAAAAGGGGTTTTGCGCGGCCTGCACTTTCAGCGCCCGCCCCACCCGCAGGCCAAGCTCGTGCGCGTGGGCCAGGGCCGCGCCCTCGACGTGGCCGTGGACCTGCGCCGCCAGTCGCCCACCTACGGCCAGCACCAGCTCGTGGAGCTGACGGCCGCCCTGGGCAACCTGCTCTACATTCCCGCCGGCTTCGCCCACGGCTTCATAGCTCTGGAAGACAACACGCTGTTTCTCTACAAGTGCAGCGACTACTACGCCCCCGCCACCGAAGGCGGCCTGCGCTGGGACGATGCCGATCTGAACATCAACTGGGGCACGGAGGTCGCGCCCCTCGTCTCGGGCAAGGATGAGGAGCTGCCGGCTTTC
>JAYWCH010000027.1:0-3696 GCA_043780755.1 Hymenobacter sp. | reverse complement strand
CAACACGGGATTCGGGCGCGCCAGGAACTGGCGGAGCTCGACGCAGCGGCCGTTGTGGCGGCCTCGCCCGTCGCGGTCCCGGTCATTCCGGCTCCCGTCGCGGAGCAACCGTTGCCACTGGCCATCATTGCCACGCCCCAGGTAGCTAGAGAAGTCGCGGCGGTTATGGTAGCCCCGGGTCTGGATCTGGAAACCACTCCCGTTCCGCTGGCTCCGACGCCAGTCACCCGGTCGACCAATCCGAAGAAGACCCCACCGCCAACCGAAGCATCCGCGCTGCCCACGCCGCGCCGCCGCGCCCGGCAACAAGCGCTGACCGGAGCCGAACCCAACAAGGAAAGCACCTACTACGCGCCCTACCGGCAGGAGCGTTTTTCGATCTTACTACACCGCCGCTACAACCTCATGCTACGGGAAATGAGCCTGGCCTACGAGCTCTCCCCGGGCGGCCAGAAGCTTCCACTGACCGAACTGGTGGAGCTCGCACTGGATAAACTGGCGGAATCGCTCAACGTTAAAAAACGGGAGTAGGAACCGGCTGGTGTAGAGACACGATCCTTCGCGTCTCTACACCAGCCGGGCAAATCCCTAAAAAGGCCTGGGTAGGGGAGAGGCTGCGAAAAAACGGGATGACCATACCCGACGGTCGATCAACGCCGCTAGCGTTTCTCAAAGCCTGCGGGCAGTATCACGACTTCCTGACCATCACGCACTTCCCGTACAAACCCCTGGCTCAGGTAGATAAGCTCCAAATGCTCCTCGAACGTGGCGGCCCGTTCCTGCCGCTTAGCAAAGGGACCGGGATTGTCGTAGATGTTTCGGATTTCGGCCAGAGGCAGCACTTGTTCCGGAACCAGCGTCGGCGCTTTGGTGCGCGGCTTGGGCGCGGGCTTGCGCACCAGGCTCACCGGACTTTCCAGCGATCGCTCGTATTCGCCCAGCAGCAGTTTACCCGTCACGCACTTGTAGACGTAATCGGCCACTTTGCGGATTTTATCCTTACGCGGCTTCTGGGCCTGAATCAATACATACGCCAGGTACTCAGTGGGATACTGGCCTTCGCCCAGGTGCCGGGCAATGACTTGACAGGCTTCCTCACTCAGCCCGATGGCCAGCAGGGGAGTGGCCCAGGCGGGAAATTCGCTGGGTGGCGGCGACGGGGTTTTTGTAGCAGATGGTAAGGCCTTGACCCGGGAACCGGCCTTGAAAGTGAACTTGATTTGGGCCAGCACCTTGCCCACCCGGATCAGATCCACAGTAAAAGCCATGTCGGTCTTGGCCAGCTCTTCCTGAGCCTTATCCAGCACGCGGGCCCGAAAGTTATTGAACCGCCCAACGTATTCCTTCTCCGTAATGCCGAGGCGCGAGCGCAGCTCGTCCTCCGTAAACGTGCGGCTCCCGAAAGCCCGGTACTCGCTCAGCAGCCAGTACAGCTTGAAAGCGTGACTGCTACGAATCTGCTTGAATTCGGCGGCCCGGCTTTTCGTAAAATTACCTTTCTCAGACAGTTGCAGCAAGTAGGGCGCGAACAGCGGATTGAGAATCAGCACCAATCCGCCCCGTTTCTCCACGTAGCTGGCCCGGGCAAGCAAGGGGGTAATTTCTATATCCGGATTTTTGACCCGCTCGCCGTCCGGTCCCAGCATCTCCACGTTGAGGGTGCGTTTGGTCATCAGCTTGCTGAGCTCGACAATCTGTGCGTAAGCCTTGCCGCCGCCGGTAGTGACGTCGATCAGCTCCGAAACAGGAATGAAGTGCTGTTTGAGCTCTTTATCGTCTGGACTGATGCGCTGGAGCAACGCCGTAAAGGCGCGCCACTCCAGCGTAGTCATCGAAAAAGAGCTGTTTATCAATGCATTATGCTGCCTGATTTCGGGCAATGCTGGAGTAGTTGCCGGGAGGATAATCATGAGACGGGGTTTCGGTAGCAGCGGAGTCCCAAAACTACAAAAAGCAACGGGGTTTTTGTAGCAGATCAGACGGGGTTTTTGTAGCAGATAGCTTTTTGTCGACGGGGTTCTTGTAGTCGCAACACGGGGTTTTTGTAGTCGCAATACGGGGTTTTTGTAGTCGTAATACGGGGTTTTTGTAGCAAAATGGGGTCGTTAACCCAACAAAATCAGCACGTTGTGGACCCTGTAAGTTCTATAAGTTTTTATAAGAAATAAAGCTAGCTAGGCGTTTTTTTGCAGAAAAGGGCTTAACGCCTCCAACCGTCCCGTTCCGGACAATTCGGTCTTGAAATAACGAAAGTTGGCTTCGCACACTCAGGGGGCGGCACGGGGTTTTTGTAGCAGATGACAAAACGGGCCTTGAAACTAACGGGGTTTTTGTAGCAGATAGCTTCCGGCCGACGGGGTTTTGGTAGCAGATAGCCGCCCGCTGACAGCGTTCGGTACGCAGGAACAGACCCAACCAACGGGGTTTTGGTAGCAGATAAGCCCCAAATCCGGCGATTAATGGTGTTTTGGGGAAAATGAGTCCCGCCCGGCGCTCCCCACGGGGTTTGAGCAGCACCCAAATCGCCACCGGGCAAAATGACGGGGTTTTTGTAGCAGATAAGCATTCATATTTCTGATGAGCAGTGAATTAGCTATCCGGAAAAGCGACTGGTGGCCGTGCAGGGGAGGGGCTGCTGCCCGCCACTGGCCGCGCCAGTGGCCGGGGTGGCGCCGGGCGTTGTTCCGGATCAGGGCCATATTTTCGTTCTAACGCTCTCGTTTGGTTTCGTACTGACCAATCTATGCCAGGCGCCGGCAATGGCGTTACGCGGGTTCTCAGACGCCAAATAGACCGCCGCTCAGGTGTGCGGTGCTTGAGCAGTCATGCCTGAGCGGCGAATAAAGCCAAAAATGCCTTTTAGTGCCGCGCTGCGGTACCGCAACTTTACCCGACGTCTGTTCTGCGGGACGCCCGCTTGGTCGGGCAGCATTCCGTTGCAGCGGCGCAATCGGGGAAGCGGGATTCCGGGCGGTTCATTTTTAAGGCAATCTTAAGGCGCTGCGCCCGGCAGTGTGGGGAAACCAACCGTAACAGAGCAAAAATTTCAGCCGGCTGAACAGTGAATGGATACGGTTCGGTGGGAAGCGCTCTTTTCATTTTTCGGGCGCTGCTCCGGGGCGGATTTTGGCCGATCCCGGGCGGTTTTGGGCTTGGGTTTGTTGCATCTCTATATAATACCTTCAGTAAATTGCAAGTTACTAACAACCAGGCGAATATTGAGGCCGCCGAAGCCGAATTTGTCCTCCAGAAAGTACAGCCGGCCCTGTTGGGGCTCATGGATGGGTCCGTTTCAACCCTGGCTCCGCTCTTCGCGGCGGCGGGCCTGACGCACTCGGCGCACGCGGCGTTTTTCGTGGGTCTGGCCGCATCGGTGGGCGCGGGCATCAGCATGGGCCTGGCCGAGGCGCTCTCGGACGACGGCTCGGTGACCGGGCGCGGCAACCCCTGGGTGCGCGGGTTGATTACGGGCGGTGCCACCACCATCGGGGGTATGCTGCACACGCTGCCCTTTCTGCTCACCAACCTTACTTACGCTCTCCACGTGGCTTATTTCGTGGTGGGCTTCGAGCTGCTGGTGATTGCCTATATCCGGTTTCGGTTCATGAAAACGTCTTTGGCCAGCACCATTTTTCAGGTCATTGTGGGCGGCGGTATCGTTTTCGCGTTGGGGGTGTGGCTGGGCAAGATGGGCGC
>JAYWCH010000026.1:0-4027 GCA_043780755.1 Hymenobacter sp. | reverse complement strand
CACGGTGGCGTCGGCGATGCAGAAGGGGACTTGCAGGATTTTGGCGAGCATGCGCGCCAGGAAGGTTTTGCCGGTGCCGGTTTCGCCCACCATGATGATATTGGACTTTTCAATCTGCACTTCATCTTCCTGGGGCTTCTGCATCAGGCGTTTGTAGTGGTTGTAAACGGCTACGGCCATCACGCGCTTGGCTTCGTCCTGGCCCACCACGTACTGGTCGAGGTGCTCCTTGATGGCGCGGGGCTTGATGAGGTTGAATTTGGGCTGCTGGTCGGCGGTGAGGGCTTTGGTTTCTTCATCGAGAATGTGCTGGGCCTGGGCCACGCATTTCTCGCAGATGTGGGCATTGATCCCCGAAATCATGACGGCGACTTCGCGCTTGTTTTTATTGCAAAAGGAACAGGATATTTCAGCCACGGAGCGAAAAAATAGGATAAGGTTAAATGGGAAGCCGGCGCCGGAACGGGCGGGGCCAAAGGTACGACAAGCCCAACGTCCGAAGCCGGAAAAATGGTGCCGCCGGCAAAATCCCGCCTGCCAAAGTTCCGGGCCGAGAAAAGGAATAAAAAAGCTCGGCCAGCCGCGCAGAGTCGGTTATTAAATCCAAAAAAAGCCCCTGCCGAAACAGCAGAGGCTTTTTTTAACAAATTATCGAATTCGAAAAACCCGTAATTAGGCTTTCTTCTTCTCGAGCACTTCGTCGATCAGGCCGTATTCCTTGGCTTCATCGGCGCGCATCCAGTAGTCGCGGTCCGAATTGTCATGGATTTCCTGGTACGTCTTGCCGCTGTGTTGGGCCAAAATGTCATACAGCTCCTTCTTGAGCTTGAGGATTTCGCGGGCCGTGATTTCAATGTCCGACGACTGCCCCTGGGCGCCGCCCGAAGGTTGGTGAATCATCACGCGGGCGTGCGGCAGGGCCGAGCGCTTGTTGGCCGCGCCACCGGCGAGCAGCACCGCGCCCATCGAAGCCGCCAGACCCGTGCAGATCGTGGCCACATCCGGCCCCACGTACTGCATGGTGTCGTAAATCCCCAGGCCGGCGTAAACTGAGCCGCCGGGCGAGTTGATATACAGCAGGATATCTTTTTTGGCATCGGCCGATTCCAGAAACAGCATCTGCGCCGTCAAAATGTTGGCGACATAATCATCCACCGCCGTGCCCAGGAACACAATCCGGTCCATGATGAGGCGTGAAAACACGTCGATTTCGGCGAAGCGCGTGGGGCGCTCCTCGATCACCGAACGGGTCATGCCCGTAAAGTTCTGGCGGGCTACGCCTTCCATGTGGGTCAGGTACTGGTCGACGCCCAGCCCATTCAGCCCTTGGCCTTTCACGGCAAATTTGCGAAACTCTTGTTTATTCAGCATTGGGAAGAAATATGGCGCCGCTTGTGCTTGCGCAGTGTGGTTAGAGAGACAAACTTGTATAAACGAATGTTGCCGGATGGGCCACAAAAAAGCCCTTACTCGGGAAAGTAAGGGCTTTGTCAAGACTGGAGCTAATTAGCTAAGACTAGCTATTCAGCGTCCGGAATTCCTCGGCCGTTACGGGCTTATCGGTAACAACAACTTTGCCGCGCAGGTTTTCCAGCACTTTCTCTGCCAGAATGGCCTCGTACTCGCTCACGTAGTTCTTACCATTCTCCTGCTTGAGGAAGCTGTCGGCGTAGCTGCGCATCGATTCGCGCATCTCGTCGGGCATGTTCGGCATGTTGAACTGGCCCATGATCTTGTCGAGCGTGCGCTCCACAATCTCGTCGTTGCTCACTTTCAGGCCGGCATCTTCCACCACTTTGTTGCGGATCATGCTCCACTTTAGTTCCTTCTCGTAGTCGTTGTAGTGTTCCTCGACTTTCTCAGCGGTCAGTTTGCCTTCGTTGGCGCGCACCAGCCATTTCTTGAAAAACGCGGTGGGCACCTGGATATCCACATTAGTTACCAGGTTTTCCACAATCGTGTTGTTCAAAGCGCCATCGCTCTCGCGGTCGTAGTTGCCCTGAATGGTTTCGCGCACTTTGGCGTCGAATTCTTCCTGACTCGAAACCGCTTCCGGACCGAATACTTTATCGAACAGCTCCTGGTTGAATTCCGGGGCCGCCGTGCGGTTGATTTTCTCCACGTTCAGCACGTAGTCGCCGCTGGCTTCGGCGGCTTCGGTCTTGCTCAGGCCCGAGAAGTTTGAAATCGACGCGGCGTCGTTGCTGAAAGCAGCCTGCAAATCGAACGTGATCGAATCGCCGCCCTTTTTGCCCACAAACTGCGCCACATCGCCGGTCACTTTATTGATTGGCAGCAGCACCGTGCGGCCTTCGCCTTCCTCATCGGCCTTTTTCAGCTTGCCGAACAGATAGTCGCCGGCTTCTGATTCCTCGGGGTTGGCCGTTTCGCCGTACTGCCGCGCAATCTGCTCGTTGGTTTGCTGAATGGTTTCTTCGTCGAGGGTCACCTGGTGGCGCTCCACTTGCAGGGTGCCGTCGGCGGGCAGGCTGAAATCGGGCAGCAGGCCCAGCTCAAACTGGAAAGCAAAATCCTTGTCAGTGTCAAAATTGACGTTGCTCTCCACCGGCAGCGGCTCGCCGAGGAGCTTAATTTTGTTCTCCTTTATGTAAGCATCCACGGCGGTGCCCAGCATTTTGTTGATTTCCTCGGCCAGAATGCCTTTGCCGTACATTTTGCGCACCATGCCCACGGGCACCATGCCGGGGCGGAAACCCTTCACCTGGGCGCGCTTGGTGTAGGCTTTCACTTGCTTGTCAACCGTGGACGCGTAGTCGGATTCGGTCAGGTTTACGGTCAGCAGCCCGGTCAGCAGCTCGTCGTTCTTATCGAGGGTAATATTCAAAACAGGGGAGCAGGCTTCCGCTTGCCAGGTGTAAGGTTGAAAAAAAAGCCCCCAGCCTAAACGACCGAAGGCCTGCATCAAAGTAACAAAGTGCGGATAGAGGGACTCGAACCCACACGCCTTGCGGCACCAGATCCTAAGTCTGGCACGTCTACCAATTTCGCCATATCCGCATATGCCAGCCCCGTCGCCATTCGCTACGGGCCCGCAAAGGTACTCGGGAAAATCATTGCGCGCAAAGTCCATTCGCAACAAGGGGAGCGCGCGCCGGGCGGGTCACTTTTTCCGGTCGTGGTTTGTTACTTTACTCAATATGCCTCCCGTTATCTCCCCCGAAGCTGAGCGCCAGGAAATCCTGCGCCACTACCGACGCCTGCTGCGCACCGCCAAGCCCTATCTGAAGGACGGCGACCCGAAGCTGATCAAAAAAGCCTTCAATCAGAGCCTGGAGGCCCATAAGGAGATGCGCCGTAAGTCGGGCGAGCCCTACATCCTGCACCCGTTGGCCGTGGCCCAGATCGCGGTGGAGGAAATTGGCCTCGGCACGACCAGCATTGTGGCGGCTTTGCTGCACGACGTGGTGGAAGATACGCCCACCGAAATTTCGGATATCGAGCGCGAGTTCGGTCCCAAAGTCGCCCGCATTATTGACGGGTTGACGAAAATTTCCGGCGTCTTTGAGTACGGTACCAGCGAGCAGGCCGAAAATTTTCGTAAAATGCTGCTCACGCTGAGCGAGGATGTCCGCGTCATCCTCATCAAAATTGCCGATCGTCTGCACAACATGCGGACGCTCGACTCGATGCCGCGCCACAAGCAGCTCAAAATCGCATCCGAAACGCTCTATCTGTACGCGCCGCTGGCCCACCGCCTCGGCCTCTATACTATTAAGAGTGAGCTGGAGGATTTGTACCTCAAATTCACCGATACCGACACCTATAATGATCTGCGCGCCAAGGTGCGGCAGAGCCAGAGCGCCCGCAACCGCTTCATCAAGGACTTTGTGCAGCCCATCGACGATGAGCTGAAGGAGCAGGGTTTTGAATACGAGATCAAAGGCCGCCCCAAAAGCATTTATTCCATCCTTAAAAAGATCAAAAAGCAGAATATCACTTTCGAGGAAGTGTATGACCTGTTCGCCATCCGCGTGATCCTGGACGTGCCGCCGGAGCAGGAAAAAGC
>JAYWCH010000025.1:0-9698 GCA_043780755.1 Hymenobacter sp. | reverse complement strand
AACATCGTGGATTACGTCAACCACGCGGCCCGCATCTTCCCCATCGGCCGGCTCGATAAGGACTCCCAGGGCCTGATTTTCCTGACCAGCGACGGCGATATTGTGAATAAAATCCTGCGCGCCGGCAACAAGCACGAAAAGGAATACCTCGTCACGGTGAACCGCATTCTCAGCGATCAGATGCTGCACGAAATGGCCCACGGCGTACCCATGCTAGGCGTGGTGACGAAAAAATGCCTGATTCAGAAGGAAACCCCGTATATTTTCCGCATCACCCTGGTGCAGGGGCTCAACCGCCAGATCCGCCGCATGGTCGAGCACTTCGGCTACGAAGTGACCAAGCTGGAGCGCGTTCGCATCATGAATGTGAGCATCAAAGGCCTGGGCGTGGGCGACTGGCGCGACCTGACCGCCCTGGAGCTGACCAACATCATGAAGATGGTGGAGCATTCGTCGGGCACCGAAGACGCTTCCGGCGGCCGCAAGCCCGTCCGCAAGCAGCCCGCCCTGACCGAAGCGCAGGCAGCCGCCCGACGGCCGGCCCGCACCTCGGCCGCCGGCTGGTGGGGCCCCCGCCCCGACAAACCTGCTCCCGGCGCCCCGAAACCCAGAACCAGCGGCGGCCTAAAATCTAAAACCGCCGGCGGCCAGCGCCAGCGTCCGGCCAAGCCCGGCACCAGTCGCCCCGCGAAAGCCCCCACCGGCAAGCCGCGCCCCGGCGGCCCCCCCCGCCGCTAACTGCCCGCCGCCCGGTCCCCCATGCGCCCGCCCCCCCGAGTAATTCCGGCCGAAAAAGACGCCCTGCACCCACGCAACCGGCACCGCGCCCGCTACGATTTCCCCCGGCTAATTAAAAGCAGCCCGGAGCTGGCGCCGTTCGTGCAGCGGAATCAGTACCAGCATGAGTCGATTGATTTCGCCAATCCGGCGGCGGTAAAAGCTTTGAACCGGGCCTTGCTGCGGCATTTCTACGGCATCGAATACTGGGATATTCCCGCTGGCTATCTGTGCCCGCCGATTCCGGGCCGGGCGGATTATCTGCACTACCTGGCCGATCTGCTGGCCGACGGCAACCACGCCGTGGTGCCCCGGGGCCCGGCGATTCGGGTGCTGGACGTGGGCGTGGGCGCGAACTGCATCTACCCCATCATCGGGCACCAGGAATACGGCTGGCACTTCGTCGGCTCCGAAGTTGATCCCGCCGCTTTGCGGGCGGCGCAGCGGATTGTGCTGGCCAACGATTGCCTGACCGGGGCCATCGAGTGCCGCCATCAGCCCGTTGCCAGCCAGATTTTCACCGGCATCATCCAGCCCGGCGAAGTCTTCGACCTGACGCTGTGCAACCCGCCGTTTCACGCTTCGGCGGCGGCGGCGGCAGCCGGCACCCGCCGTAAGCTCACCAACCTGCACGGCGCGCGCCCGGCAAAACCCGTCCTCAATTTTGGGGGGCAGAACTCCGAGCTCTGGTGCGCGGGCGGCGAGGAAGCGTTCGTGCGCCGGCTGATTCAGGAAAGCGCCCAGCGGCCGGCCGGTTGCTACTGGTTCACGACGCTCATCTCCAAAAAGGACTCGCTGCCCGGCGTTTACCAGGCGCTGCAACGAGCCGGCGCGGGAGAAGTCCGCACGCTGGACATGGCCCAGGGGCAGAAAAAAAGCCGGCTCGTCGCCTGGACTTTTCTGACGGCCGACCAGCGGGAAATGTGGCGTAAATTGCGGTGGGCGACAGCCGATCGGTGAGGCAACTTGTTTACCTTAGATATTTCGTATCTTCGTCGTAATCCACTCCTTTGTTTTATTCCTCTGATTCGATTGGGAAAAACAGATACAAAGATTTAGCAGCACAAAACTATGGGTAGGTCACAAGAGACTTTTGGTAAAAAGGACAACGAAAAGAAGCGCGCGAAGAAGAAGACCGAGAAGGAAGAGCGCAAAGCCGAGCGCCAGGCCAACGCCAAGCCCGGCCAGGCGCTGGAAGAAATGCTGGCTTACGTGGACGAGAATGGCAACATCTCCTCCACTCCGCCCGATCCCAAGAAGAAGAAAATTATCAAGGACGAGGACATCCAGATTGGCGTGGCCCGCCGCACCGATGACGATGACGCCGACCCCGTGCGCACCGGCACCGTGACGTTCTTCAACGACTCCAAAGGCTACGGCTTCATCAAGGATTCGCAGACCCAGGAAAGCATTTTTGTGCACGCCAATGGCCTGGCCAGCGGCCCCATCGGGGAAAATGACAAGGTGAGCTTTGAAGTAGAGATGGGACCGAAAGGACCCAACGCCGTGCGCGTGCGAATCGCCAGCGCGACGCCGCCCCCCGCGCCGGCACCCGCCGCCGTCTAACGCCACCCCCACTGAGTTATCTCCGCCGGAAGCGGCTGCCGTTTCCGGGCCGCGCTGCGCAGTCCAGCTAGCGTTAAACAAAAGAGGCTGAAGCTCTAGGAGCTTCAGCCTCTTTTGTGTTTGCCGGGGCGGGCGCAGTTACATGTGAATGGCCCGGTTCTCCGTGGCCGCCAGGCAGGCTTCTTTCATGGCCTCGGCGTAGGTGGGATGGGCGTGGCTCATGCGGGCCACGTCTTCGGCGGAGGCGCGAAACTCCATGGCGGTTACGGCCTGGGCGATGAGATCGGCGATGCGGGGGCCAATCATGTGAACGCCCAGGATTTCGTCGGTGGTTTTATCGGCCAACACTTTTACGAAGCCGTCGGTATCGCCGCTGGCGCGGGCGCGGCCGCTGGCTTTGAAGGGGAAGGAACCCACTTTGTAGGCTTTGCCCTGCTCCTTGAGCTGCTCTTCGGTGTAGCCCACGCCCGCTACTTCGGGCCAGGTGTAGACCACGCCGGGGATGAGCAGGTAGTTGATGTGGGGCTTCTGACCGGCGATGGCTTCGGCCACGAATACGCCTTCTTCCTCGGCCTTGTGGGCCAGCATGGCGCCGCGAATCACGTCGCCGATGGCGTAGATACCGGGCACGTTGGTTTGCAGGTGCTCATCGACTTTGATGCGTCCGCGTTCTTCCATGGCCACGCCGGCGGCTTCCAGGTTGAGGGCGGCGGTGTAGGGCGCGCGGCCCACGGCCACGAGGCAGTAGTCGCCTTCAAACTTCACTTCCTCGCCTTTGGGGTTGAGGGCAGTCACGGTCACGGTGTCGCCGGCGCGGGTGGCGCCGGTTACTTTGTGGCTCATGAAAAACTCGATGCCGATTTTGCCCAGCACCCGCTTCAGCTCCTTGCCCAGACTGCGGTCCATGGTCGGGATGATGCTGTCGGTGAATTCCACGATGCTCACTTTCGTGCCCAGACGGGCGTAAACCGACGCCAGCTCCAGACCAATGACCCCGCCGCCGACGACCACCATGCGGCCCGGCACTTCACGGATATTCAGCGCCTCGGTGCTGGTGATGATCCGCTCCTTGTCCTGGGCAATGAACGGCAGCACCGTCGGCTTGGAGCCGGTGGCGATGATGACGTTCTTGGTTTCAATCCGCTGGGCCTCGCCGCCGGCCGTGGGCGCGATGCTGATATGATTTTTGTCGATGAACGAGCCCACGCCGGTCAGGACGTCGATCTTGTTCTTTTTCATCAGGTAGCTGATCCCGTCCACGTTCGCCTTGACCACGCCGGCCTTGCGGTCGATCATCTGGTTCATATTTACCTGGAGGTTTTCCAGATCGATGCCGTGCTCCTTGAACGTGCTGTGGGCGTTGTGGTAATGCTCGGTCGAATCGAGCAGGGCTTTGCTGGGAATGCAGCCCACATTGAGGCAGGTACCGCCCAGGGTGGTATATTTTTCAATCAGTGCGGTTTTGAGCCCGAGCTGTGCGCAGCGAATGGCGGCCACGTAGCCCCCAGGTCCGGAGCCGATAATGGTAACATCGTATTGATTCATGAGCCAGGGAATTCTATGATTGTTAGTGCCGCGAAGGTAAGGCACGACGGATACGGGAGGGGCAATTTTATCGGGATAATATCGGGCATAGGGTTCTGTTTTAAAACAGGCCAGAACCGATTTAGTCTACCAGCACGCCGATGTAATAATTGAACGTATCCACTTCCAGGTTTTCCTTCGTGGCGCCAGGTAATTGCTTGAGGAGCGCAAAGCTGGCGGTGGGCGTCACGAACTGGTAATCGCCGCCCTTGAGCCGCACGCGCACGGGCAGGTCGAAACCCGGCACATCGGCCACCCAGCGGACCAGCGCCTGGTTATTCTCAAAGCGAATTTCCAGGGTGGGAATGTTGCGGTAGCGCAGGTACTGGGCAAATATTTTGGTAAAATCCCGCCCACCCACGCGGTTGAAATATTCGATAATCTGCGTACCGGTCACGGTCTGGTGGTAGAACGTGGCGGACAAGCCGCGCAGGAGTTGGTGCCACTTTTCGTCGTCGTTCACCACCGTGCGCAGCATGTTGAGCAGGTTGCTGCCCTTGTCATACATGTCGCCGGAGCCTTCCTTATTCACTCCGAACGGACCGATGATGGGGCCATCATTCTGGATGTTGCGCCGCTGTCCGTGCACGTATTCCTGCCCGGCCAGCTTGCCAAACTGGCTTTCCACAAACAGCGCTTCCGAGTAAGTGGTGAAGCTTTCGTGGATCCACATATCGGCTATATCCTGGGAGGTGATGCTGTTGCCGAACCACTCGTGCCCGCTTTCGTGGATGATGATAAAATCCCACTTCAGCCCCCAGCCGGTGCCCGAGCGATCGCGGCCCAGGTAGCCGTTCTGGTACTTGTTACCGTAGGCCACGGCACTCTGGTGCTCCATGCCCAGGTGCGGGGCGTCCACGAGCTTGTAGCCATCTTCATAAAATGGATAAGGGCCGAACCAGTGCTCCATCGATTTCAGCATGGGCTTCACGTTGGCGGCAAACTGGATTTTGGCTTTGGGCAGATTCTCGGGCAGCACCCAGTAATCGAGCGTGAGCGGACCTTTTTCGCCGGCGTAGGTATCGCCGAAGTGTTGGTAATTGCCCACGTTCAGAGCCACGTCGTAGTTGTTGATGGGATTGCGCACGGCCCAGTCGAAGCGGGTGTAGCCGCTTTTGAGCCGGGTCACTTTGCGGAGCCGGCCGTTGGATACGTCCTTCAGGCCAGTGGGCACGCTGACGCTGATGAGCATGCTATCGACCTCATCTGCCTGCTGGTCCTTGGTGGGCCACCAGATGCTGGCGCCCACGCCCTGACAAGCGGAAGCCACCCAGGGCTGGCCGGCGGCATCCTGCGCGAAAACCAGCCCGCCGTCCCAGGGCGCCTTTTTGGCCACGGTCGGCGTGCCGGAGTACTGCACCGTGAATTCGTCGCGCCGCCCCTGGGCAATAGCCCGGGGAAAGGTGACGAACACCGCATTGGCCTCGCGGGCAAAGGGCAGCTCCCGGCCCTGGTAGAGCACTTTTTCCACCTGCAAATTGGCGAAGAGGTCGAATTGCAGCCGGGTAAAATCCCGCGTGGCGGTGAAGCGAAACAGGTTCGTGCCGCTGATGAACCGACGGGCCACGTCCAGCTTCACGTCGAGGTGGTAGTAGTTGAGGTCGTAGCAGGTGCGCAGGGCTGACTGGCTGCCGCGCAGGGAATCGGCGCGGGTAGCCACGGCGGGTTTGGGTTGGAGCAGCTGCGCCGCCGCCGGCCCGGCCGCAGCTAGTAACCAAAGCAGTGCGGGGAGAATTTTACGCTTAATCATTCGCAAAGCAAGCCCGCAATTCTCAACCAGCCCCCCGCCCACGCGCTAAAAATGATGGCTCGGAACCGGGGCGTACCTATTCGCTGCTGATAATAAAATTCCCGGGCCGGCCGCGACTGACCATTTCCCGTGGCTGATGGGCGTAATTTTACAGCCTTCAACAATTAACTCTATGCCTGATTCCGGTTCTGCCGCGCCTTCGCGGGCCGCGTTGCTCACGGCCTTCGCCCTGGTTTATCTTATCTGGGGCTCCACCTACCTGGTCATGAAGTTTGCCGTGGCCAGCATGCCGCCCATGCTCATGGCCGGCTCGCGCTACGGCCTGGCGGGGACGCTGCTCTACCTGTTCATGCGCTGGCGGGGAGCGCCCCGACCCACCCTGCAAGGCTGGGGCTACGGCGCCGTGATCGGAGTCTGCCTGCTGGGTTTCGGCAATGGCGGCACCACGTTCGGCGTGCTGTACCTGCCCAGCGGTACCACGGCGCTGCTGGTCGCCACGGTGCCCATGTTTCTGGCGCTGCTGGGGTGGCTGAGCGGCGTTTCGGCCCGGCCCACGCTGTGGGTGGCCTTGGGCCTGGCGGCCGGCCTGGTTGGGATGGGCCTGCTGGCGGCGCATCCGGGCGCGGCGGCCGTGCGTCAGCCGGGCCACGTCGGGCTGGGAATGTCGCTGGTGCTGCTGGCCTCGTTCGTGTGGGCGGTGGGCTCGCTGTATTCCAAGAAGCACCAGCCTTCGCCCTCCCCTTTTCTGTCCGGCGGTATGCAAATGATGTGCGGCGGACTGGCCATGCTCATCGTGGGCCTGATTCGGGGCGAAGCCGAGGGCTTCCACCTGGCCCAGGTCACGACCAAATCGTGGCTGGCCTATGTTTACCTGGTTTCCATCGGGTCCATCGTGGCGTTTACGGCTTACATCTGGCTGCTGCGCGTGGTGGAGCCGGCGCTGGCGGGCACATATGCTTTTGTCAATCCGGTGGTGGCCGTGCTGCTGGGCTGGGCCTTCGCGGGCGAAAAGCTGAACCCCCAGATGCTGGGCGGCGCGGCGCTGATCGTGCTGGCTGTGGGCCTGGTCGTACTGGGAGGCCGGCGCAAAGCACCGGCGCCGGTCGCGGCGCCCGCAGTCGCCGCGCTGCATTCCGGCGGGCTTTAGAAACCCGTATTTAGCCAATTGGCCAGCGAGTTTTCCCGTCCGGGAAAACTCGCTGGCCAATTTATTTTTGGAACCGTTCCTGATTACGGTGGCAAAGAAGCTGAAGCAGCTTCAGCTACTACCGTTCTCCGGCAGCCCGGGAATTTAGTGCGTAATCCCATCTGATTAAAAAGCCCGCCAGGCGGCGTGGGCCGGGCGCTGCCCCCGCAGCAGCGCCGCGCCGCCCGCGATCACCAGCGCGTCCTCGCCCACGCCCACCAGCGCCACCGGCACGCCCGACTGCTCGCTGATGCCCGTGCGCAGCGCGTAGCTGATAACCGTGGCCGCCACAGCGGCCAGTCCGCCCACCACGCCGCCGCTCAGGGCGTTGCCCTGCCGCGATTTGTACCAGGCCGCGCCCACCAGCGCCCCTGAGAGCAGCCGGCCCAGCAAAACGGGCGGCGCAATCCGGTTGGGCGTGGCGGGCAGCTTATCGGCCACCACCTCGCCGGCGGCCAGCACTTTGAGCACCGTGGCCGTGACCGGCTTTTGCAGAAAGCGCAGCGGTGAGCCCGTCAGGCCGGTTTGCGGCTGGCGCGAAAGGTAGTGGCTCAGGAAGGCCGGGGCGCTCATGCTCCGCATTCCGGCCAGGGTGGCGAAGCCCATCACGGGCCAGAATCTGGCCGGACGGTTGGTCTTTTTCGAGTTCTTCATGGCTGATATGAGTGAGCTCTCTTAAACGCCAACGGTAGATTTTGGACGGTCCCAAACTAAAAAAAGCGGCCGACAGGAGCTGTCGGTCGCTTTTTTTAGCGTTGATTATGTTGTGCTTACACGCCCAGCAGCAGGCGCGTGGGATCTTCGAGCAGCTCCTTCACCCGCACCAGAAAGCTGACCGATTCCCGACCGTCGATGATGCGGTGGTCGTAGCTCAGGGCCAGGTACATCATGGGGCGAATCACGACCTGACCGTTTTCGGCGATGGGGCGCGGCACGATGTTGTGCATCCCGAGAATGGCCGATTGCGGGGCGTTGATAATCGGCGTGCTCATCATGGAGCCGAATACGCCGCCGTTGGTGATGGTGAACGTGCCGCCGGTCATCTGCTCGATGGTGAGCTTGTTGTCGCGGGCCAGCGTGGCCAGGCGCACCACTTCCTTCTCCACGCCTTCAAAGGAAAGCATTTCGGCGTTGCGAATCACCGGCACCACCAGCCCTTTCGGCGCCGAGACAGCGATGCTGATATCGCAGAAATCATTGAATACAATGTCGGTGCCGTCGATCTGCGCATTCACCGAAGGCCATTCCTTCAGCGCCACACACACAGCCTTGGTGAAGAAGGACATGAAGCCCAATCCCACGCCGTTTTTCTCCTTGAACCGATCCTTAAACTTGGTGCGCAGGTCCATGATGGGCTGCATGTTCACCTCGTTGAACGTGGTGAGCATTGCCGTCTCATTCTTAACCGTCACCAAGCGGCGGGCCACTGTCTTGCGCAGATTGCTCATGCGCTCGCGGCGCACGGCGCGGGTGCCGCCGGCCGCCGGCGCGCTGGCCGCCGGCGCGCTGGCCGCTGCGGCTGGCGCTGGGGCGACGGCTGCCGCAACTGGCGGAGCCGGAGCCGCCGGAGCCGCCGGAGCCGCCGGGCGACCCTGCGCGTTCTGCGCGTCTTCTTTGGTGATGCGGCCGTCGCGGCCGGTCCCGGCTACGTCAGCGGCGGGAATCCCTTTCTCCCCCAAAATCTTACCGGCGGCTGGCGAAGGCACGCCCGTGGCGTAAGTAGCTGCCCCGGCTGGCGCGGCCGTAGCCAACGCCGCTACCGGAGCCGCCGGAGCGGCTACCGGCGCCGGAGCAGCCACCGCAGCCGCGCTGCCGCTTTCAATCCGCGCAATCACAGCGCCGATGCTGATGGTTTCGCCTTCCGGTACGGCGTGGCGCAGGGTGCCGCTGGCTTCGGCGGGCAGCTCAAAAGTGGCTTTGTCCGACTCCAGCTCGGCGATAATCTCGTCGCGGCTTACCACGGCGCCATCGGGCTTGAGCCACTTGGCCACCGTGACTTCGGCGATGGATTCGCCCACGGTGGGGATTTTCATTTCAATAACCGCTCCGCCGGCCGCCGGCGCGCTCACCGGCGCGGGGGCGCTCGGCGCGGCCGGAGCAGCGGCGGCGGGCTGGGCGGCGGGCGCACCGCCGTAGCCGGCCTGGGCGCTGGCCTGGGGGTTTTCCTCGCCCTGGGTAATGGGATCGGCCGCCGGGGCGCTGGCGGCGGGCGCGGCGGCGGGCGCACTGGCCGCCGTACCATTCAGCTCTGCGATGATGGTGCCGATACCAATTGTTTCGCCCTCGGCCACGCGGATTTTCAGCACCCCATCGGCTTCGGCGGGCAGCTCAAAGGTGGCTTTATCCGATTCCAGCTCGGCCACGATCTCGTCGCGCTTCACGGTTTCGCCGTCCTGTTTGAGCCACTTGGCAATAGTGACTTCGGTGATGGATTCGCCAACGGCGGGAATTTTGATTTCGATGGACATGAGAAAATGCTGAAAAGCAGAACGTATAATCTAGGCCAAAAACGTGGCAGTGATCAGGTGCAACCCGGCCGCAAAACGATTGACCGAAGGAACGAGCGCGCCCGCCGCAGGTTGCGGCAGGGCGAGGGTGGTCAGCGGGAGGGGAAATATTGCACTTTTTTAAAGAAGCCAGGAATGCGCTACCAGGCGTCAGCGCTGACTCTCGGGTCTTAATCCTGCTTCTTGGCTACTTCGGCCGTGGCTTTGATGTTGGCATCGGCCACGGCTGCTTTGGGCTTGTCGAAGGCCCGGGCCACGAGGTCCTTCTGTTCCTTGATGTGGATTTTGTTGTAGCCCGTGGCCGGCGAGGCCGAGGCTTTGCGCGCAA
>JAYWCH010000024.1:0-7621 GCA_043780755.1 Hymenobacter sp. | reverse complement strand
GTGGTGACCGTGGCCAGCAGCAGCCCGCCGATGACGGCCCGGCCCAGCGGGGCGTTCTGCTCGCCGCCCTCGCCCATGCCCAGCGACATGGGCAGCAGGCCGATAATCATGGCCAGGGCGGTCATCAGCACGGGGCGCAGGCGGGTGAAGCCGGCGTCGAGGGCCGCGTCGCGGGGGGAGAGGTCGGGCTCTTCCTCGCGCCGCTCGTTGGCGAAGGTGACCAGCAGAATACTATTGGCCGTGGCCACGCCGATGCACATGATGGCGCCCATCAGGGCCGGCACGCTCAGGGTGGTCTGGGTCACGAACAGCATCCACAAAATGCCCGCCAGCGCCCCCGGCAGGGCCGTGATGATGATGAGCGGATCGAGCCAGCTCTGGAAGTTAACCACCATCAGCAGGTACACCAGGATGATGGCGCCGGCCAGCCCCAGCCCCAGGCCGGCGAAGGACGTGCGCATCGAATCGGCCTGCCCGCGCAGGGCCAGGGTGGTGCCCTTGGGCAGCGTTTTTTCGGCCTCGGCCAGAATCCGGCGGATGTCCTTGCTAACGCCGCCCAGGTCGCGGCCCGACACGCTGGCGTACAAATCCACGGTGCGCTGAATGTTGTAGTCCGACGCCACGGCTGTGGTCTGGGTGCGGCGCACGGTGGCGAAGCTGCTCAGCAGCTGGGCCTGGGCCGCGCCCGGCGCGCCGTTGGTGAGGCCGATGGCCCCGACTTTATCGAGTGTGGAAAGATCACGCGGCGGCGTCTGCACCACCACCTGGTAGTTGACACCCGTCACCGGATTTAGCCACTGGCTGGGCGAAGTCTGGCTGCTGGAGCTGAGGTTGACGAGCACATTGTTGGCAATGTCGCGCTGGGCCAGACCGGCCTGCTGGGCGCGCACGCGGTCGATGTCCACGCGCAGCTGCGGCTGGTCGAAAGCCTGGTACACGAAGGCATCAACCACGCCGGGCACCTTGGCGATGCGGGTGTGCAGCTCGCCGGCAATGCGCTGGTTGGCGGCCTTGTCGCGGCCAATCACCTGAATGTCAATGGGCGCGGGCAGGCCAAAATTCAGCGTCTGATTCACGATGTCGGCGGGCTGGAAGAAGATCACCAGATCGGGCTGCTGCCGGTGCAGGCGGCGGCGGATTTCGTTGATGTAGTCGGCCGTCGGGCCGTGGCCTTCCTTCATACTCACCAGAATCTCGCCGTCGCCGGCCCCAATGGTCGGGTTATCACTCAGCAGCAGGTTGATGGGCACCACCGGCAGGCCGATGTTATCGAGCACCAGATCCAGCTCCCGGGCCGGAATCACGCCCCGAATCACGCTTTCCACCTGTCGGAAGCGGACCTCGGTTTCCTCCACGCGGGTGCCGGTGGGCACGCGCACGTGCAGGCGCAGCAGGCCGGCGTCCACGGTAGGGAAGAAGTTCTGGCCGATGAGCGGAAACAGCCCCAGCGACCCCACAAACAGCCCCACGAAGGCCAGAATCACTTTCGGCCGGTTGCCCAGCGCCCAGGCCAGGGCCCCGCCGTAGCCCAGCCGGAACTTCTCAAACTGGTGGTCGAAGGCCACGTGCAGCTTCCAGACCCAGGTTTTGGTGATGGCCTGGCCCGCCGTTCTTTCCGCGTTGGTGATGCCTGGTTCGGCTTCCTCCCCGGGCGTGGCGCTGGGGTGGGCTTTCTCAAACTGCTCGCGGCGCAGGGTTTCCAGCTCGCGCTCGGCTTTGCCCACCGGCTGGCCGTTGCGGGTGTGGAGGCTGGGCAGGTCGGGCTCCTCCTGAGCGTGGTAAATGGGCAATTCCTGGCGCAGCAGGAACATGACCAGCGTGGGTACCAGTGTCCGGCTCAGGATGTAAGAGGCCAGCATGGCAAAAATTACGGCCGTGGCCAGCGGGGCGAAGATGGCCGAGGCCACGCCGCCCAGAAAAAATACCGGCACAAACACAATGCAGATGGCCAGCGTGGCCACCAGCGCGGGCGTCGCGATCTGCTGCGCGCCGTCGAGGATGGAGCGTTTGAGCAGCTTCTTCATGCCCATGTTGCGGTGGATGTTTTCGATTTCCACCGTCGCGTCATCCACCAGAATGCCCACGGCCAGGCTCAGGCCGCCCAGGGTCATGATGTTCAGGGTTTGCCCCAGCACATTCATGATGATGATGCTGACCAGAATCGAGAGCGGAATGCTGGTGGCAATGATGAGCGTCGAGCGCCACGAGCCCAGAAAGAGCAGAATCATCAGCGCCGTGAGCGACGCCGCGATGCCGGCTTCAATGATGACGCCCTTAATGCTGGCCCGCACGAAAAACGACTGGTCAAACAGCAGCTTGATGTTCAGCCCGGCCGGGGCGTTGGCCTGGATGTTGGGCAGCGTCCGTTTGATCTTGTCGATGACGTCGAGCGTGCTGGCCGCGCCGCTTTTCAGGATGGGCACAATGGCGATGCGGCGGCCATTCTGGCGCACAATGTTGGTTTGCACGGCCGAGCCCTCGTGCACAAACGCCACGTCGCGGATGTAGACCGTGGTGCCGTTGATCGTTTTCACCGGCAGGTCGTTGAGCGTGGCGATGGCCTCGGGACTGGAGTTGAGCTTGACGTCGTACTCGCGGCTGCCAATCTTGGCCGAGCCCGCCGGGATAATCAGGTTCTGGGCCGTGAGGGCGGCCACTACATCATTGCCGCTCAGATTTTTGCCGGCCAGCTTTTCGGGGTCGAGGTCGACCATGATCTGCTTGGGCCGGCCGCCGTTGGGCTGGAGCACCGAGGCGCCCTGCACCACGGCCAGCCCCGGCCGGATAAAGGCGTTGGCCGCGTCATACAAGTCCGATTCGCCCAACGACTCGCTGCTGAGCGAGGTCTGGGCAATCGGCACGTTGGAGGCCGAGTAGCGGATGATGAGCGGCGGCGTGATGCCGACCGGCAGGATCCGCAGCAGGGTCTGGGTGATGGCCGTGAGCTGGGCCACGCCCGCGTCGGGGTTGGCACCGGGCTGGAAAAAGACTTTAATCAGGCCAATGCCCTTCAGGCTCTGGCTCTCGATGTGCTCAATGTTGCTGACCGTGCTCGTGAAGGCGCGCTCGTTGGGTACGACGATGCGCTGGTTCATTTCCTCGGGCGAAATGCCGGCGTACGTCCATACCACGCCCACGACGGGAATGGGGATGTCGGGAAAAATATCCACCGCCATGCGCTGAATGGTCAGCCCGCCGCCCACCAGAATGAGCAAGGCCATGACCACAAACGTGTAGGGGCGGGCCAGCGCCAGTCGAACTATCCACATATTAAAATCGTCTTGATTAGCTTCGTCCGAATCAGTCTGACTGCCGGTCAGAATTCCTGCCGGAGAGAGAAATGACGGGCTTCAAAACGTAAAGGTAGCCCCTGCCGAAAAGCGTGAGCCGTTCTTATCGACTAGAGTAAGTCATTTTATCGACTAACTCAACGCATTTGGGGATTTTGAGCAGGGGTAGGCAGCGTCGGGCAGAAATGCCGTCCAATGGTGGATGGAATAAGATATAGTGCGGCTCTGCGGCTCGGCATTGGTTTTCGAAAGGGCGTGACGAGACTTCAGGCAGCCGCCGGAGCAACTACCTCGTCGCGGTAGGCCAGCTTGAGCAGGCTGGGCAGCACCACCAGTAGCAGGGGCAGCGCCAGCAGCAGGCCGCCGATGACGGCAATCGCCAGCGGCTGGTGGAGCTGGGCGCCCGCCCCGATGCCCAGGGCCAGCGGCAGCAGCGCGGCAATGGCCGCCAGCGCGGTCATCAGCTTGGGCCGCAGGCGGGCGGCGATGGCGTAGCCAATGGCCGTTTCCACCGGCGCTTCGGTCCGTGCTTCGTTGAACTGCTGGAAGGTGAAAATGGCGTTCTCCCCGATAATGCCGACCACCATAATCAGCCCGGTGTAGGAGCCCACGTTCAGGGGCGTGTGGGTGAGAAACAGGGCCAGGCTGCCTCCCGCCGGCCCCAGGATGGCCACCAGTAGAATCAGGCCCGCCGCCTTCAAGTCCCGAAACAGAAACAGCGCCACCGCAAACACCAGTAGACAGGCCGAGCCAAGGATAGTGAGCAGCTCGTGAAACGACTGCTGCTGCTCGGCGTACGAACCGCCGTACTGGATAAAATAGCCGGCCGGTAGCGGCACCTCCCGATCCAGCTTCTGGCGGATTTCACTCATTGCCCCGCCCAGATCGCGGCCACTGAGCCGGGCCGTGACGGCGGTCATGGCCTGGAGATTTTCGCGGTTCAGCTCGGCGTCGCCGGCGGTGACGCGCACCGTGGCCAGCTCATCGAGGCGGCGGCGCTGGCCGTTGGGGAGAAATACGGGTTCGCCGCGCATCTGGGCCAGGGTGGCCTGGGCAGCATTGGGGTAGCGCAGGCGGATGTTGAGCAGCTGCTCGCCTTCGAGCACGCTGCCGGCCGTGGTGCCGGCGAGCTGGGTCTGGAGCTGGGTCTGAAAATTGGTGGCCGTGAGGCCGAACTGGGCCAGCCGGCGCGGATCGGGCCGCACGTCGATGGCGGGGCCCATTTGTACGATGCCGTTGAAGACATCGGCCGTGCCGGCCACGTTTTTTACAACTTCAGTCACCTGGTTAGCCAGAGCGTAGCGCCGGGTGGCATCGGGGCCGAAAACCTTGATTTCAATGGGTTGCACCGTGCTCATCAAATCGCCCAGCATATCGCCGATGACCTGCCCGAAGTCGATTTTGAGGGCCGGCTGGGTGGTTTCGATGCGCTGGCGCAGGTCGGCGATGACTTCTTCGGTGGTGCGCGCGCGGCTGGTTTTGAGTCGAATCAGGTAATCGCCCCGGTTGGGCTCGGTGATGAAAAAGCCCATCTGCGTGCCGGTGCGGCGGGAATAGCTGGCCACTTCGGGCACCTGTACAATGAGCTTTTCAGCCTGGCGCAGCATCCGGTCGGTTTCCTCGATGCTGGTGCCGGCGGGGGAACTGTAATCGAGCACGATGGCGCCTTCGTCCATCTCGGGCAGAAAGCCGGTGGCCAGGCGCGGAATGATGACGAACAGCGTTGCAATCAGCACCACAATGCCGACAATGCTGTACGCCGGGTGGCGGATGACGGAGCGCACCCAGGGAATTTCGTGGTGGTTGGAATCCGCTTGTTGGCGGTTGGCCGGGGCCACCGCCGCGTCGGCTTTCCGCTTTCCGCTCAGCAGTAAATAAATGACCGGCAGCCCTAGCCAGGCCACGAAAAATGAGCACACCAGCGCCACCACCATCGTGGTAGCCAGGACTTTAAAATATGCTCCTGCCACCCCGCCGAGCAGGGCAAAGGGCAGGAAAATGACAATCGTACTCAGCGAAGAGCCGACCAGCGCGGGGAGTAAGTGGCCCACCGAGCGGCGCACCACCTCGCCGGGCGAGGCGTCGGGGTGGTCTTCGCCCACGCGGTGCAGTTGCTCGACCATCACCACGGCGTCGTCGATCATGAGGCCGATGGCCGCGGCGATGGCGCCCAGCGTCATGATATTGAACGAGTAGCCCAGCCCGAAATACAGGACCGAAATTGTGAGCGCCAGTGCCACCGGAATGGCGCCCAGAATGGTCAGCGTGGCCTTCACGGAGCGCAGAAACAGCGCCGTGACGATGAGGGCCAGCGCCAGGCCAATCCACAGCGAGTCCTGTACGGAACGCACCACCTCGGCCACAAAATCGGCCTGGTCATAATACGGCGCCATGGTGACGCCGCGCGGCAAACCCGCCCGGAGCGCCGCCACTTTGGCCCGCACCCCATCCGACACCAGCACCACGTTGGCGTCGGGCTGGCGCAGCACGGAGACCAGCACCGCGTCGTTGCCGTTGGCGTTGATGCGGATGTATTCCGGCTGCTCGCCCAGCTGCACGGTGGCCACGTCGGCGAGGCGCACGATGCGGCGGCCGTCGTTGCGCAGCACGATGTTTTCGAGGTCTTCCTTTTGGAGAACGGTGGCGTCGGTGACCGTCAGGTAGAGGCGGCGGTAGTCGCTGAGGTAGCCGTTACTCTGGACGAAGTTGGTCGCGGTCAGGGCTTTGCTGATGTCGTCGGGGCCGAGGCCGAGGGCGGCCATCTGGTCGGCCTGCAGTTGGACCTGGTATTCCTTGGTGCGCCCGCCCTGAATCTGGACCGACGACACGCCTTCAACCTGCGACAAAAACGGCTTGATGGTGTACAAAGCCAGCTTGCGCAGCTCCAGGGCCGATTTGCCCGGCGCTTCCAGCGTGTAGCCCATTACGGGCAGAATGGCCGGGTTCATGCGCTCCACCGAAATCTGGACGTTGGGCGGCAGATCGGCCCGAATCTGGTTCAGGCGCGATTCAATCAGGGTCTGGCTGGTGGCGACATTGGCGCCCCAGTCCAGGAAAGCGGAAATCTCGCAGCTGCCCCGGCTGGTGGTCGAGCGCAGCAGTTTGAGGCCCGGCACCCGTTTAATGGCGTCCTCCATGGGCTTGGTCACGGTAACCATCATGCGGTCGACGGGTTCGAGGCCGTTCTCGGCAATGACCTTTACTTTCGGGAAAGTTACCTCCGGAAACAGCGCCACGTTGATGCGCCGGTACGCCACCGTGCCCAGCGCCAGGGCCAGCAGCAGCAGCACCGCAATGGGCGCCTTATAAGCTTGAAAAGGGGAGATGCGGGGCATGGAAGGGATTAGCTGATAAAAATAACGGCCCGCCCGCAGGCGCGGCGGGTCCGGAATCAGGATTCGTTTTTTACCGCGTTACCTTCACGGCGGCCGTGTCATCAAGCCCAAAATTTCCGCTCAGCAAGATCCGGTCTTCAGTAGCAAAGCGGGGAGCCTTGATTTCAATATGGTCTTTTTCCTGGGCGCCCACGCGCACGGGCACCTTCACGGCCGTGGAGTCATTGAGCAGGCGCATTACCCAGAACTGGGTCTGGGTTTCGTCGGTGAGCACCGCGCCGCGGGGCAGCGTATTAGCTGGATGGGGGGAGGTGCGGTCAATTTCCACCTGCACCGCCAGGTTTTCGGGCAGCGTCGGCACTGGGCCGGTGGGGCGAATGGTATAGCGCTGGGTCTGAATATTGACATCGGCCGTCACCAGTACTTCGGCCACCCGGCCGGGCAGGACGCGGCCGTCGGGCAGGAAAATGCGGCAGCGCTGGCCCGTGTGCACGAAGCGCAATTGCGTCACGGGCACGTCGAGGATGAAGCCGAAGCGGCTCTGGTCGTAGATAAGGCCGAGCTGCTCGCCGTCCTGCACGTAGTCGCCGGCTAGTTTGTCCACCGTGGCCAGCACCCCGTTGCGCGCCGATTTTATCCGGATAATGCCGCTGAATTTCAGGCGCGGGTCGCCCGTGAGCTTATCCAGCTGCAACACCCGCGACTCCTTGGTTTGAATGCTGAATACCGTCTGGCCGGCGCGCACCGGCTGGCCCGCCACGGGCGCCGGCGCCAGCACGTAGCCGGTGGTGGTGGCCCGCAGCACGTCCTTGGCCGGAAAGGCCGATACGGCGCTCAGCCGCAGCACGTCGGTCAGGGTATCCGTCTGAATGCGGCCCACGGTGACCAGGGCGCGGGGCTTCGCGGCCGACTCCTCGCCGTCTGCGGCGGGGGCCTCCGTTTCGGCCGGGGCTTTGGCATCTTTAGCGCCACAGGCCATCAGATAGGGCAGGAGCA
>JAYWCH010000023.1:0-11864 GCA_043780755.1 Hymenobacter sp. | reverse complement strand
GGCGGGTAGCCGTGTTCCTGCCGCTGCATGATTTCGTAGTTGTAAAACTCCACGTAGTCGTTGCGGATCACTTTATCGAAAATCACCTGCGTCGGGTCGGCCGTCTGGATGATGACTTTACCTTTTTTACCCTTCCGCCCGGCCCGGCCGCTCACCTGCACGAACATCTGGTAAGCCCGCTCGTGGGCCCGGAAGTCGGGGTAGTGAATGATGCTGTCGGCATTAATGATGCCCACCAGGCTCACATTGGCAAAGTCCAGCCCTTTGGTTACCATCTGGGTGCCCACCAACACGTTGGTTTTCTGGTTTTCGAAGTCGCCGATGATCTGCTGGTAGCTGTTTTTGGCGCGGGTTGTGTCCAGGTCCATGCGCTGAATATTGGCTTGGGGAAGCATGATTTTCAGGTCATCCTCAATTTTTTCGGTGCCGAAGCCTTGGGTTTTCACGGCGCGGGAACCGCAGGCGGGGCACTGCGTCACCATGGGATCATGATAGCCGCAGTAGTGGCAGCGCAGCTCGTGGCTGTGCTTGTGGTAGCTCAGGCTCACGGCGCAGTTGGTGCATTTGGGGATCCAGCCGCAGTCCTGGCAGGCAACCACCGGGGCGTAGCCGCGCCGGTTCTGAAACAGGATGACCTGCTCCTGCGCGCCCAGCTTCCGTTCAATCTCTCCCAGCAAATCGGCCGTGAAGTGATTGTGCATGGTCTTTTTCTCGCGGGCCTTGCGCGTGTCCACCAGCTCAATGTCCGGCATTCCCGCCGAGCCAAAGCGTTGGGCCAGCGACACCAGCCCGTAGCGCCCCTGCCGGGCCTGGTAGTAGGTTTCCACGGCCGGCGTGGCCGAGCCGAGCAGGGTTTTGGCGCCCTGAAAATTGGCCATCATCAGCGCTACTTCGCGGGCGTTGTAGCGCGGGGCGGGCTCGTACTGCTTGTAGCTCGACTCGTGCTCCTCGTCCACAATAATCAGCGAGAGATTATCGAAGGGCAGAAACACCGCCGAGCGCACGCCCACCACCATCTGAAACCGCCCGGAGAGTACGCCATTCCACACTTCCACCCGCTCATTATCGGAGAATTTGGAGTGGTACACACCCAGCCGCGAGCCGAACACGCGCAGCAGCCGGCTCACAATCTGGGCGGTGAGCGCAATTTCGGGCAGCAGGTACAGCACCTGCCCGCCACTCTCCAGCGCCTTGCGGATGAGGTCGATGTAAATCTCGGTTTTGCCCGAACCCGTCACGCCGTGAAGCAGGGCAATATCCTTCTCGGCGAAGTGCGCCATGATTTCATCCCGCGCCGTGGTTTGGGCGTCGGTCAGGGTGAAATGCAGCTGGGCCGTCGGCTCATTTTCCAGCGGAAAGCGCGATACGATCACGTCGAACTGCTCCAGCACCCCATTCTTAATGAGGGTATTAACCGCCGAAGCCGAAAGGTGCGGGCTGCTGGTGAGCGCCGCCTTCTCCACGCCGTTCTGGTTGGAATGCTCATTCTGATGCACCGGCACGCGCTGCAAATATTTCAGGAGCACGTCTACCTGCTTGGGCTTGCTGGCCAGATTCTCAAAAAGCTGCTCAATGGCGCCTTCGGCCACAAAGTGGTGGGCAAGCCGCACCTTCTTCACTACTTTGGGCGAGTATTTATCGGCTGTGTGCTCAAAGAGAAAGATCACATCCTTGTGCATCAGAGACTTAATCACCTTGTGAAACGACGTGATGCCGAGCAGCTCACCCACTTCGGTAAAAGTCAGGGCCTTACCGTCTTCCGTGGTGCCCAGCGCTTCCACGATCAGCTCTTCCTGGGTGGTGAGCGGGTACTCGTTCTCCTCCCGCGAGAAGCCCGGGTGCAGCTGAATCCGCGATTCCGAGCTGAGCTTGAGGGCCGAGGGCAGCGCTGCGTTGATCACCTCGCCAATCGTGCAGAGGTAATAGTCCGCCATCCAGCGAAATAGCTTGAGCTGCGGCTGCGTCACCACCGGCGACTCATCGATGAATTCGAGGATGTACTTGGCCTGATAATTTGCGGGCGGCGTTTCGTGCACCGCCGCCACGATGCAGCTGAGCGTCTTTTTGGCCCCAAACTGCACAATCACGCGCCCCCCGATAACCACGCTGTCGTTCAGCTCAAACGGAACCCGGTACGTGTAGAGCCGCGGCAAAGGCAGTGGCAGAATGACATCAGCAAACAGCGTAACCCGGTCGGCCGTCGGGGCGGCGGCGGGCGAACTAAAATCAAGAGCGAAACTCAAAACAGGGATGGCGTAGGGGCGGATAGTAAAGATAGCGGGCCGGGACCGCGCACCGGCGGGTCGGCGCTACAAGGCCGCCAGGACCTCGGCCACACCGTAAACCGGGGCCAGACAGGCCTGATTGCGGCAAACGTGCACGGCAGTGCGGCCCGCCGTTGCGGGCGGCAGCAGCGCGAGCAGCGGCAGGGCTGAGCGGCCGGCGGTGCCAGTCAGCACGGCATCGAACAAAAAATTCCGGCTGAGCTGTTCCCGGAACACCTCCGCTTCCGGCCCGCTGATGGCGATTTCGGCGCCCGGCCGTAGCAGCGCCGCATAGAGCGAGGCCCAGTTGGTGAGGTGTTGCGGTTCTTTTACTACTAGTGCCCGCACCTGCGCCAGCATGGTTTCGGCTAGCTCCCCGTAGCGGGCATTTTCCAGGTGCCGGCCCAGGCGGCGAAGATTGTGCGCCATCACGGAGTTAGATGCGGGAATAACGTTGTCGAACAGCTCCTTTTTGCGGGCGATGAGCGGCTCGGCGTTGCGGTCGGTGTAGAAGAACAGCGTCTCGGTTGGGTCGAAAAAATTGCTGAGCACATACTCCGTCAGCGCCTCGGCTTCGCGCAGCCACGTTTCGGCGAAAGTCACTTCGTACAGGCTGATGAAAGCCTGAATGACCAGCGCGTAATCTTCCAGAAAGCCGCTGATGCTGGCCCGGCCGTCCTTGCAGGTGCGGTACAGCCGCTGCCCGTCCCGCAAATTTGCCTGGATGAAGCTGGCATTACGCTCAGCCATGGCCAGAAATTCCGGTTCGGCAAAAGCGCGGTAAGCATCGGTGAGGCCCTGGAGCTGGAGCGCATTCCAGCCGGTGAGGATCTTATCGTCGAGGCCGGGACGAATGCGGGTGGCGCGCACGGCCATGATTTTCTGCTTCCAGCCCGCGACCAGCTCCGCAACTACGCCGGGCGTCAGCTGATGGGCCGTGGCAAAGTCCGCATTCGTGGCGCGGCGGTGCAGAATGTTGCGGCCGTGCTCCCAGTTGCCGGCGGCGGTGCAGTTGTAGTACTCGGAAAACAGCGGCTCCTCGGCCCCGAGAATTTCGCGCAGCTCATCTCTCGTAAAAACGTAGAACTTACCTTCCTCGCCCTCACTATCTGCATCCAGCGAGGAGTAGAAGCCGCCCTCGTCATTGGTCAGCTCCAGGCGGATGAATTCAATCGTGTCGTACACCACTTCCTGAAACAATTCATCCTGGGTTAGCTGAAAGGCTTCACTGTACAGGCTGATGAGCTGCCCGTTGTCGTAAAGCATCTTCTCGAAGTGCGGGGCCAGCCATTCCCCATCCACCGAATAGCGGGCGAAGCCGCCGTGGGCCTGGTCATAAATGCCGCCCCAGGCCATTTCCCGCAAAGTCAGTGCCGCCTGCGCCAGGACGGCCTGACTGCCGCTGATTGCGTGGGCGCGCAGCAAAAACCGCCAGATGCTCGGCATCGGAAACTTTGGGGCGCGGTTCGTGCCGCCGCGCTCGCGGTCGAAACTTACGCTCAGGTTATAAACCAGTAGCTTGAATTCTTCCTCGGAAACGCCGGCCGGTCCGGTTTCCGGCGCGGTGAGGTCCGTAATTGCCGGGTTAATATTTTGATTAAGAACGCCGTATTTTTTCAGCTCACTGGTGCCGATGACTTCCATAAACCGCTCGGCTGACTGCTCCAGCTCGCTCCGGTGGTCGCCCGCGTAGGCCTGACCGATGTTTTCCAGCATCTTTACCCAGTTGCCCTTGGGGAAGTAAGTGCCGCCATAGAATGGCTTGGCCTCGGCCGTCAGAAACACGTTGAGTGGCCAGCCGCCCTGCAATCCCATGGCGTGCACGGCATCCATGTAAATCTGATCCACGTCGGGTCGCTCTTCCCGGTCCACCTTAATGCACACAAAGTGTGCGTTCATCACCGCCGCCACGGCCTCGTTCTCGAACGACTCGCGCTCCATCACGTGGCACCAGTGGCAGGCCGCGTACCCAATGCTGACCAGAATGGGCTTCTGCTCGGCCCGGGCCCGGTTTAACGCTTCGGGTCCCCACGGGTACCAGTCCACGGGATTGTGGGCATGCTGCTGCAAGTACGGGCTGGTTTCCTGGGCCAGGCGATTGGTCGGTTTCGAAACGTGGGCCATAAAGGATAAATCTGAGGGCAGGATAGGGGAGGTACTGAAACACCAAACCCGGCGAAAAAGGCCGGGCTTGGGGAATAATTAAGCGGGCTTAGCCGGTTTTTTGGGTTTCACGGCCGCTGGTTTTGGCGGTGCCGGCTTCGGAGCTTTCGGCTTTGGGACGGCCTTTTGGGGTGCCGCCGGTTTGGGCTCAACAACCGCCGCCTTAACTGTCGCCGGTTTTTTAACTGCAGTTTTAAGCGCTGTCGGCTTAGCTGCGACGGTCTTGGTTACCACCGATTTAGGCGGTTTCGGTTCAACAACCGGGGACTTTTTTGCGGCCGGTTCAACGGCTATCGCTTTGGTGCTCAAGCCTTTAACCGGCGCCGTCTGACTCACGACGGCTTCAACAACTGCTGGTTTCGGCACTACGGCTGCTTTAATCGCCACTGGTTTCGGCACCGTAACCTTGGCAACCACCGTCTCAACCGTCGGCTTTTTAAGCGGGGCGGGCTTCGGCGGGGCGGCTTTCGCCGCTGCGGGTTTAGCGGCCCCGCGCTTGGGATCTTTAGCCGGAGGCGCGGCAATTTCGGGAGCTGCGACCTCGGGAATGACCGCTTTGGTCCCTACCGCTGCTTTTTGCCGGGCAGCTATTTTGGGTTTGGTAGCTGGTGCGACCGGCTGCGGGGGGCTAATCACGGCTACCGGCGCCACTGGCACCTCGGCTTTAGGAGCGGCGACCGTCTTAGGCGTCTTGCTGCCTTTCGCCGTTGCGGCTCTCCGCCCAATCACAGCCAGCGTTGGGACAACCACAACCGTCGCCGGCTTCACTACTGTCGCCGTGGGCGGAATCAATGAAGCGGAAGAACCCATCATCCGGCCCGCCGCTACTTGCGTGCGAATAAGGCGCGGATCAGCCACGGGCACCACCGGCGTATCAATGGCCGGCTTCTCAGCGCGGGCCGCGCTGACTACCCGGCGGGGCCGGCCAGACGACCGCGCCGCCCCCGGAGCCGCGCCAGCGGCCTCAGTAGCCGGGGCATCAATCGCCGCTTTGGTGAAAGCGGACGATTGATTTCTCCGGTCAGGGCGATTGAAGCCCGCCTCACTACCAGACTCCGGCGCGCCGGAAAGCTGTTCCGCGCTGCCAATTACCGCTTCGGTAGTTGAAGCCGCCGGCTGTTCGGCGTTAAATTCCGAATCGGTAACCCCCGATCTCCCGGCGCCCCGGTTATATCGGTTGCGGTTATTGCGGGCGTTGGGGATTTCCGGTGCGGTCGAATCCGCTGTCAGCAGGCTGCCTGGCAAAGCCGCCACGGGAGCCGGCTCCACGATTACCGTCGTGGGCAATTCAGCGTCGAGTGTTGCCCGCGCTTCCGCGCCGGCTGGGGCTACGGCCGTTGCAAACAATTCTTTGCGCGGCACCCGGCCGGAGTCGCTGCGCCGCCCGCCTCGCCGGCCGGCCTCGGCGCGGCTGCTTTCAGCTGACTCGCTTTCCCGGACCGTCGGGTAGTTTTCGGTCATGCTGTTCTGATCGGCAGATTCTGCGTCGTACCCAGCCGGCTCAGCGTCCGATACTTGTTCGCCCGCCGCGAGCAGCAGGGCATTTTTGCGGGCCGTGCGCTTGGCCCCGCCCCGGGAGCGGCGCTTCTTTTTCTTGGTTGGATCCTCGCCTCCGGCAGTGGTCAGGTCCGAATCGGCCAGCTCGGTTTCTTCAAGAGCCAGGGAATGCATCGGCTCAAGCGGCGCATCCGCCAGCGCGGCGGCGGTTTGAAACTGCTCGTTCTCGGCGGGCTGTTCCGGCTGATTGCGGCCCCGGCCATCGCGGCGACCGCGTTCCGGCCGCCCCGAACGGGCGGCGCGCTGGGCGCGAAATTCTTCCGGCGACAAGCGCGGTGGCCGACCATCGCCGAGTGGCGCGGCTGATTCCAGTGGATCAACCGCCGCTCGGGCCGGACCTTCCCCGACATCAACTCGCTCCTCGTCATCCTCCACGGCTGTTGGGGGCTCGGGCGTCCGCACTACCGGCAACGCCGCCAGCTGCGCGCGGACTTCGCTGAGCTCCGTCGCAACATCAACTCTCCGGAGGCTCAGCTGCTCCAGCTTCTCCAGCGTACCGTCCAGAAACTGCCGGTGCTCCGGTGCGCCGGGATGCAGCGGCCGGTGCGCCAGAGACTGCTGCACGGCCGCCCACTCCTTGCGGAAACGCCCGAAATCGGCATCAAAATACGTCCGGGTAAACTTCTCCCACACGTAGTCCTCCGCAACTTCCGACGGATGCAGCATATCCGCCGCGTAGAAGCGGTAGTCCCGCAAATCATCCATCAGCAGCTCATAGGCGGGGAAATACGCCACGCCGGGCAGCAGGTCGCTCACAAAATGCGTCGCCACCCGCAACACCGATTTGCTGACTGTATTGAGCGGCAGCGTGTCTTTCAAATGGCGCACCGGGCTCACCGTGAGCACAAAGCGCAGCTCCGGATTGATGCGCCGCAGGTAGGCGTGGGTTTCGGCCAGGCCATTGATAATATCGTCCGGCGTCAGGAGTTCGCGCACGAACAGGTCGGCCGATTGCTTGTGGCAATTATTGACCAGCTCGCCGGTTTCGCGCAGGCGGTAGGCCCAGGCCGTGCCCAGCGTGAGCAGCAGCACATCGGCGTTGCGCAGAAACTCCCCCGTGCGTCGCACCAGCTCCCGAATGGTCTGGAGCAGCAGCACCGGTGAATCGGCCCCGATGCTGCCGTGCAGGTCGTAGCTCTGCCAGCGGCCCCGCGCCTGCACCAAGTGTTGTTGCCAGTCCACTTCCTCGCCCGCCGCGGCGCGCAAAAGCCGGCCCAGCGCCAGGGGCTGAAACACAGTGCCAAAAGGATTCGCCAGCGTGTCCACCTTGTGGGCCGCGAGGCGCGAGCCGATGCTGTCGGCAAAGCAGGAGCCCATGGTGAGGACCCGTGCCGTGCGCGGCAGCTGGCCCGTAGCCGGGGCAATGGTGAGTTCAGTTCTAAACATTAAAACAAAAATAGCCCCTAACTCGGGTCTGGCCCGAAAACCGGAATAAAAAAAGCCCCGCCAGAAGGCAGGGCTTTTCTGATTTGATGCAGCAGCGCGACTACTCGGCTACTACGCGGAACTTCAGCGTGTGCTTTACTTCCTTGTGCAGGCTCACCGTGGCGGTGTAATCACCGGCCGCAGCGGGCTCCTGGTCGAACGAAATACGCTTGCGATCCACGTCAACCCCTTTGGCTTTCAGCGCTTCGGCCAATTGCAAAGTGGTAACGCGGCCGAAGATCTTGCCGCTTTCGCCGATTTTAGCCGGGATGTCCAGCACCACGTCACCAATCTGGTTGGCAATGGCCTGGGCGTCGCCCTTAATTTTATCGGCTTTGTGCGCCGCCTGGCGCACATTCTCCGCCGTGATCTTCTTGTTGGTCTTGTCGGCCAGCAGCGCCAGGCCTTGGGGCAACAGGAAATTACGACCGTAGCCCGATTTCACGGTCACGATATCGTTCTTGTACCCGAGGCCCTTAACGTCGTCTTTGAGGATGATTTCCATTTCTTGGTTGGGTTGTCAGTTGGTGGTAGCCCGACCACGCGGCCGGTCGGAACCGGTTGGCGCGAATGAGCTACCACTAACTAATGACTGACTATTTCAGGGCGTCGGCTACGTACGGCATCAAAGCCAGGTGACGGGCCTTGGCGATGGCCTGGGTCACTTTGCGTTGAAACTTCAGGCTGGTGCCGGTGAGGCGCCGGGGCAGCACGCGGCCCTGCTCGTTCACAAACTTCAGCAGGAAGTTCGGGTCTTTGTAGTCCACGTACTTAATGCCGTTCTTCTTGAAGCGGCAGTATTTCTTGCGGGTGTCCTGCGGCTTGTTCATAGCCGACCGGTCGTTGTTCCGGTTAAATGCGGGAGTTGCCATAGTTATACTGGGTTATTGGGCTACGGCTTCTTTTGCAGCCTTTTGCAGGTTCATCTCGCCGTTACGGCGACGGGCATTGTAATCCACGGCGTGCTTATCGAGCACGGTGGTCAAAAACCGGATGACCCGCTCGTCCCGGCGGAAAGCCAGCTCGAGTACGTCAACAATGTTGCCCTCACCAGTAAACGACAGGCAGTAGTAGTAGCCGGTGGTTTTTTTCTGAATCGGGTACGCCAGCTTGCGCAGGCCCCAGGATTCGGTGGACAAAATGGCGGCGCTATTTTCCTTAAGCACCTGGGTGAACTTCTCGACCGTCTCTTGCACCTGGCTCTCGTTCAACACGGGAGTTACGATGAAGACCGTCTCGTAATTTCTTACTTCCATTACGACGGGGTGAAAATTTGGGGGTTGAAAAAAATGATTGGGGCGCAAAGGTACTGACATTCGGGTACATTGCCAAGAGTGGTTCCCGTTTCTTTTCTATATAGTTCGAAAAACAGCCTTCGGTCGCGCTGGGTTTCGGACTTCTCCCGGCCCGGGGCAATCCGGCCGCCGGCCGTCGTCTGTCGGCCAGGAATACTCCGTTATTATTCAGCCATCAGTCAACAAAACCCGTATAGTCCGGGTTGATATAGGGAGGTTTATAACCGACAAATAGTTGCTTTAAGAGGGGTAGTACAAATCAACGGCTGTTAACCTGGGTGAGGGACAAATAAATTCGTCGTAAGCAGGGGCGGAGAGTATAGGAAGGGGCAGATACGACCGGTTAAGAATGCCCGGAAATTACTTTTCACTTTTGCTGCCTACGATTCCTGACCTACATTTGTGGCCTTGAAATGCCCTAGCATTTCGTTTTACCGTCTATTTTCTATATGAATAGCAATCGACTTCGTTCGTTACCGCATCTGCTCCTGGCCCTGCTGCTCACGTTTGCCGGCGTTCAACGGGCCTCCGCTCAAGCTGCCGCTCCGGCGGCGGCTGCCGCTACAGCCGCACCGGCTGCGGGTGCCGCTCCGGCCGCTGCCGGGGGCGACGCCGCCGCCATTGCGGCTGGTGACGCGCTTTTCAAAGGCAACTGTACGCAGTGTCACGCTGTGCACGAGCAGGTAGTTGGTCCCGCCCTCGGCGGCATCAGCAAGCGCCGGCCAATTTCCTGGATTCTGCCTTGGATCAAGAACTCCAGTAAAGTAGTAGCTAGTGGCGATGATTACGCCGTAGCACTTTACAACAAGTTTAACAAGCAGCAGATGCCTTCCTTCGCCCTTTCGGACAAGGAAATCACCTCGATTGTCGCTTACATCACTTCGGAAGAAGGCAAGGGCGTTGCCGTCGCTGGTGCCCCCGCCGCCGGTGGTGCTCCGGCTGATGCCGCTGCCGCTGGCACCGATTCCGATGCTGGCCCCGGTAAGTACGTGGACATCCTCTTAATTGTTCTCGTCGTCGTGCTCATTGTTCTGGTGGTAACCCTCGTCATCATCGGTAACCTGATGCGGGACGTGTTGCGTGGTCGCAAAGACCTCGACGGTCGCGACACCGAAATCCTCGAGCAGCGCTTCGACTGGAACAAGTTTTACCGTTCGCCCGTCCTGAGGGGCATTGTGGGCGTCGTGTTCGCACTGGTTTTGCTTTATGAAGGCGTGCAAAGCGTGATGGCCGTGGGCCTGACCCAGGGCTACCAGCCCACGCAGCCCATTGCCTTCTCGCACAAGCTGCACGCCGGTGTACACCAGATCAACTGCGCCTACTGCCACACTTCGGTGTACAAGAGCAAGTCGGCTAACATTCCTTCGGCCAACATTTGTATGAACTGCCACTCGCAGATCAAGACGGAATCGCCTGAAATCAAGAAGATCTACCGCGCCATCGAGCGTAAGCAGCCTATCCAGTGGGTGCGAATCCACAACCTACCCGACCTGGCATACTTCAACCACTCGCAGCATACGCAGGTCGCCGGCCTGCAATGCCAGACCTGCCACGGCCCCATCCAGAACATGGAAGTGGTCTACCAGTATTCGGCACTGACCATGGGCTGGTGCATCAACTGCCACCGCGAGATGCCCCTCAACACGAAGGACAACAAGTACTACGACAACCTCGTGAAGCTGCACGACACCAAGAATGCCGGCGCTCCCTTCACGGTATCGTCGAACGGTGGTACCGAGTGCTCGAAGTGCCACTACTAATAGGCTGAAACGGTCTCAGGAATCCCAGCGCTTCACCGAAGCCCGGATTCCTGAGACCTTCATCCGCAGCATAGAATAAATTCCGCTCAAACATCAAGTCCCTTTCGGCTGAGCCGGCCCGCAAGCCGCTCCGACCGGGAGTCCCTAAGTCCCCAAAAATGAAGTACTGGAAAGGAATTGAGGAACTGGAAACCACCCCGGAATTCATGCAATCAGCTTTCGCTGAATTCATGCCGGTCAAGGAAAGCCACGAGAGCAGCGATGCCACTGCGGCCCCCCGTCGTGACTTCCTCAAATTAATGGGTTTTGGAGTGGCTGCCGCCGCTCTGGCTTCTTGCGAAACACCGGTCCGCAAGTCCATCCCATACTTGAACAAGCCCGAGGAAGTGGATCCGGCCATCTCCAACTTTTACGCATCTACCTATTTCAACGGGTCCGACTACAACGCCGTGCTGGTAAAGGCCCGCGATGGTCGGCCCATTAAGTTGGAAGGCAACCCCGAGTCGCCAATCACCCGGGGCGGCTTGTCCGCCCGCGCTCAGGCCGCGGTTTTGGGCTTGTACGACGGGGGCCGGTTGCAGCATTTCGCGGTGAAAACGGGCAATACCCACGCCCAGGCCGAAGTACCCGCGTTTGACCGCGCTGTTCGTGAGAAGCTAGCGGCCACCACCGGCCGTATCGCCATCGTGTCGCCGACCATCATCAGCCCCAGCACGAAGAAGGCCATTGCCGAATTCGCTGCCCGCTACCCCAACACCACGCACGTCATGTATGACGCGCAGTCGGCCACTGGCCTGCTGCAAGCCAACAATGGCGTCCTGCCCGCTTATGATTTTGGCAAAGCCAATGTAATAGTGAGCCTGGGCGCCGACTTCCTCGGCACCTGGATTTCGCCCGTCGAGTACGCCAAGCAGTACATCACCAACCGGAAGGTGAGCACTGACAAGCGCACTATGTCCCGCCACTTCCAGTTCGAAACCACCATGTCGCTCACCGGCTCCAACGCCGACGTGCGCATACCGGTGAAACCGTCGGAAATGGGCGCCGTAGCCCTGGCCCTCTACAATGGAGTGGCTGGCAACGGCGGCTCGTCGTCCTATTCCAACCCGCAGCTCACCAAAGCCATCGCCGAGCTGACCGCCAACCGCGGCGCCGGCCTGGTAGTGTCGAGCTCAAATGATCCGGCCGTGCAGGCGTTAGTCGCCGCGATCAACCAGACCCTGGGCAACGTCGGTACCACCGTCAACCTGACGGCGCCGAGCAACGTCCGTCAGGGCGATGATGCCCGGCTGGCCGCGTTGGTCAATGACATGAACAATGGCCGCGTTGGTGCGCTCATTTTCTACAATGCCAACCCGGTTTACAATCACCCGCTGGGCGAGAAAGTAAAATCCGGCCTT
>JAYWCH010000022.1:0-15471 GCA_043780755.1 Hymenobacter sp. | reverse complement strand
CCCACGCTCAACGGCGGCAAGGTCAAGCTCAGCGCGCTGGCCACGATTAAGAACGTGTCGGGCCCGGCCTTCATCTACCGCGAGGACAACACCCGCTTCATCGCCGTCAAGTTCTCGGTACGCGGCCGCGACCTGGGCTCCACCATCGCCGAAGCGCAGCAGGTGGTGGCCAAAAAAGTGGCTCTGCCCCAGGGCTACCACACCCAGTGGAACGGCGAGTTTGAAAACCAGGAGCGCGCCCAGCGTCAGCTCAGCATCGTGGTGCCGATTTCCATTCTGGCCATTTTCTTCATCCTCTTCATCTCCTTCGGCAATGCCCTGGATTCGATCCTGGTGCTGCTGAACGTGCCCTTCGCGCTCATCGGCGGCATTCTGGCCCTGTTGATTACGGGGGTAAACTTCAGCATTTCGGCCGGCGTGGGCTTCATCGCCCTGTTCGGCGTCGCCACCCAGGATGGCGTGATTCTGGTCAACAAATTCCGCCACAACCTGCGCGACGGCATGCCGCTGGTGCCCGCCATCAAGGAAGGCGCCAAGAGCCGGCTGCGGCCCGTGATCATGACGGCCCTGATGGCCTCGCTGGGCCTGCTGCCGGCCGCCCTCAGCCATGGCATCGGCTCCGAAACGCAGAAGCCGCTGGCCATCGTCGTCATCGGCGGGCTGATCACGGCCACCATCCTCTCGCTGCTGATTTTGCCCACCGTGTACGAGTGGGTGTACAGCTCGCGCGAGGAGCGCAAGCGCCGCAATAAAGTGTCGTAATCCGCCGCCTGGCGGCTTTGAGCAAAGCGCGCAGTGAAGGTTTCCGTTGGCCGACGGGGACTTTTGCTGCGCGCTTTGGCAAAATATAATCCGCCCGGCCCCGGCGCAACAGCCCGGAATCTTGTTCACTTCCCGTCTGGCCGGTGGCCGGTGACTTTGCTTTTCCAGCACCCGCCCCCTTCATGTCCGAAACCCTCGCTGCTTACTTCACGCGTCACGATGCGGGCCGGGTGGCGGCCCTGTTGCCCGTGCGCTACCACCGGATGCAAACCGACGCATTCGCCTTCTTCCGGGGCAGTGCGCCGCTGTACTACGAGCGGTTTGGGGCCGATGAACGGCTCTGCGCCAGTCCGACGGGCTGGCTGTGCGGCGACGCCCACGTCGAAAACTTCGGATCCTACAAGGGCGATAATGGCCTGGTTTATTTCGATGTGAACGACTTCGACGAAGCCCTGCGCGGCCCCATTCTCTGGGACGTGGGCCGGCTGATCGTGAGCGTGCTGCTGGCCGCCGACCACTTCGGGCTGCCCGCCGCCGAGCGCCACGCCGCCGCCCGCGAAACCCTGGCCACCTACGCCGCCACCCTGGCCACGGGCAAAGCCTACCTGCTGGAACGGGCCACGGCCACCGGCGTCATCCGCCAGCTGCTCAAAGCCGTGGCGCACCGCAGCCCCCGCAAGCTGCTGGTGGGCCGGGCCAGCCGGCGCAATGGCTGGCACCTGCGCGATATTCCCACCCTCTTCGCGCTGCCCGCCGCCGAGCACGCCGCCGTGCGCGCGGCCTTTGAAACCTGGCGGAGTACCCAGCCCCTGCCACCCTGCGGCGCGGTGCTCGACGTAGCCCAGCGGGTGGTGGGCGTGGGCAGCCTCGGCGTGCCGCGCTACGTGGTGCTGGCCGAACACCGCCACTCCCGCAAGCTCCCCATCCTGATCGACCTGAAAATGGCGCCACCCGCCGCCGCCAGCCGCTGCGCCGGCGTGCCGCAGCCCGCCTGGCCCGCCGAGGCCGCCCGCGTCAGTCAGTGTCAGACCTGGCTGCAGGCTGTACCCCCGGCCCCGCTGCTGGCCATCGAGTTGCTGGGCCAGTCGTTCGTGCTGCGCACATTACAGCCCGTGGCCGACAAGCTCGACTTCGACCTGACCCACGGCCAGGCGGCTTTCCGCACAGCGCTGCCGGACTTTGCCCGGCTCCTGGCTTGGGCGCACCTGCGGGGCTCCGCCCACCGCGGCGGCGCCGGGCCCGATGCCCTCCAGGAGTTCGGCGCCGGCGCCGCCTGGCAGGCCGGCGTGCTGAGTTTTACCACCGACGCGGTGACCCAAGTGGGGCAGGACTACCGGGCGTTCCGCGCGGCCTGCCGCACGGGCGCCCTGCCCACCAGCGCGCACCCCCACCCGCTGGTTTTGGCGTAACCTTGCGGCCCTATGTCAACGCTTACCCTTTACCAGTTTGAATATCGATTAGCCCTGGCCCTGGCCCTGGGCGCCATTCTCGGCCTGGAGCGCCAGTTTCATTACAAGGCGGCCGGCACCCGCACCCACGCCCTGGTGGCGGTGGGCTCGGCCCTGTTCGTGTTGCTGGCCGAAGGCATGCCCGGCGACGCCTCGGCCACGGGTCGGGTGGTGGGCCAGATCATCACGGGCATTGGCTTTCTGGGCGCGGGGGCCATTCTGCGCAGCGACAATACTACTATTACGGGACTGACCACGGCCGCTACCGTGTGGTGCGCCGGCGCCATCGGCACGCTGGCCGGGGTGGGGTCGTGGTACCAGGCCGTGGTGGGCACGGCCTTTATCCTGATGGCCAACGTGCTGTTGAAACCCCTCGACCTGCTCATCAACCGCCTGCGAATGCTCCGGGGACCGGATCCACGGTTTACCGCCCCGCCCCCCGCTCCGGCCGCGCCCACCGGCCTGCGCTACCGCCTGCGCGCGGCCGTGCGCCCCGACGCCGCCGGCGCCCACCCCGCCCTGCCCCAGGTACTGGAGATCTTCCTGAAATATCAGCCCCTCGCCCTGATTATCGAGCCGCTGACCGTCCCCCACGCCCCCCTCTCAATTTGTGCCGACCTGCGCCTGCCCACCGGGGCGCTGATCCCGCTCCTGGCCGCCCTCCAGGCCCGGCCCGACGTGGCCGAAGTCAGCAGTGAAGCTGTCCCCACGGGCTGAGAACCGGGCCGTGAGGATGGTGGTCCGAAACTGAAAAAGCCTGCCGGTCCTCGCGGAACCGGCAGGCTTTTTCAATGAAGCTGGTTAAAAATGTATTTTTTTAGCGATTGTCATCCTGAGCTTGCGAAGGACCTTATCACGACTGAGCGATCGTTAATCGGACGTGATAAGATCCTTCGCTCTGCGGACGCCAGATAAGAATGACAGACGTTTCGAAAAATAATTTTCTGAACAGGTTTATTTTGAATAACCCAGGCTAATTGTTCTGGTACGGCGTCACGCCCATGTTCTGGAAGAGGAAGGCCCACTTATCGGTCTGCTCGTTGATGACCTGGGCGGTGGATCGGCCGGCGCCGTGGCCGGCTTTGGTTTCGATGCGGATGAGCACCGGGGCCGCGCCCTGCTGCGATTCCTGCAAACGCGAGGCGAACTTGAAGGAGTGCGCGGGCACGACGCGGTCGTCGTGGTCGGCGGTGGTGACCAGCGTGGCGGGGTAGCTGGCGGGCTTCAGAGCGTGGTAGGGCGAGTAGCGGTAGAGGTAGTCGAACATCACCTTGGAGTCTTCGGCCGTGCCGTAGTCGTAGGCCCAGCCGGCGCCAGCCGTGAACTTGTTGTAGCGCAGCATGTCCATCACGCCCACGGCCGGGAAGGCCACTTTGCACAGATCCGGCCGCTGAGCCATGGTGGCTCCGATGAGCAAGCCGCCATTGGAAGCGCCCGAAATGGCGAGGTAGTCTTTGGAAGTGTAGTTGTTTTTGATCAGATACTCGGCGGCGGCGATGTAGTCGTCGAATACGTTTTGCTTGTGCAGCTTGGTGCCGGCCAGGTGCCACTTTTCGCCGTACTCGCCGCCGCCGCGCAGGTTGGGCACGGCGTAGATGCCACCGTTTTCGAGCAGCACGATGTTAGACGTGCTGAAGGCGGGCGTTTCGCTGACGTTGAATCCGCCGTAGGCGTAGAGCAGCGTGGGGTTTTTACCGGTCATCGCCACGCCCTTTTTGTAGGTGATGATCATCGGAATGCGGGTGCCATCCTTCGAGTTATAAAACACCTGCTTCGACTCATATTTACTAGGATCGAACTGCACGCCGGCTTTCTTGAACACCGTTGATTTGCCGGTGGCGATGTCGTACCGGAAAATGGTAGGCGGGTAGATGTAAGACGTGAACGTGTAATACGCTTCCTTCTCCTCCTTCTTGGTTTCGAAGCCGCCGGCCGTGCCCACCGCCGGGAGCTCGATGGCCCGCTCCTTGCGGCCGGTCAGGTCGTACTGCTCGATGAGCGAAGTGGCGTCCTTCAGGTAGTGGGCGAAGATTTTGCCGCCGCCGGTCGAGACGTTCAGCACGTTTTTGGTTTCCGGAATCAGGTCTTTCCAGTTGGCCGGCTGGGGCTTGGCAGCATCCACGGTCACCACTTTGTTGTTGGGCGCGTGGAGGTTGGTGAACAGGTAGAGCCGGCTGCCCACGTTGTCGATGATGGTATTCTCGTGCTCATCATTATCCACAACCTGCACAATGGCGCTGCCCGGCTTGCTCAGATCCTGCAAATAAAGCTCGTTGCCGGTCGTGGTATTGGCCCCGCTGATGACCAGAAACCGCTGATCTTCCGTGAGGTGCGCGCCGATGTAGCGATGCGGCGCTTTAGGCCCGCCGAAGATCAGATTATCCGTCGCTTGCGGCGTGCCGAGCTTGTGGTAAAACAACTGGTGAATCTGGGTGAGGCCGGCCAGCTGGCTGCCGGCTTTGGGCTTGGCGTAGCTGCTGTAGTAAAAGCCGTCGTTGCCCTTCCAGGCCAGACCGGAAAACTTCACGTCCTTCAGCGTGTCGCCCACCAGGGCTTTGGTGCCCGTGCGCAGCACGATGACTTTGCGCCAGTCGGAGCCGCCTTCCGAAATCTGGTACGCGGCCAGGCTGCCGTCTTTGGTGAAATTGATGCCGGCCAGCGACGTCGTTCCGTCCTTGGAAAACTGGTTGGGATCAAGAAAAACCTCGGGCTGGCCCGTCGCGCCCACTTGCCGGTACAGCACCGACTGGCTTTGCAGGCCGGTATTTTTCGAGAAATACGTGTACTTGCCCTCCTTAAAAGGCGCTCCGTACTTCTCGTAGTTCCACAGCGTTTCGAGCCGCTTGCGGATGGTTTCGCGGTAGGGGATCTGGGTTAGGTAGTTCTGAGTCACCTTATTTTCCTCCTGCACCCAGGCTTTGGTATCGGCAGCCTGGTCGTTTTCGAGCCAGCGGTACGGGTCGCTCACTTTGGTCCCAAAGTACGTGGTGACGGTATCTACCTTTTTAGTCGCCGGATAAGGCAGCGTTTTGAGGGGCGCCTGGGCAAATGCGGCCGAGCTCAGCAGCAGCGCCGCCAGCGGGGCGTACGTTTTTCTCATGGATTAAAGAAAAAAGGGAGGTTGATGAAGAGGCCGGCCAGAACCGAAACGGCACCCGACGCCGGCCAGACGAAGACAGTTTAACCGCGCCAACGACCTTGTTTTTCAGGTCGATTGCGGACGGCAATGTACGGCACAGCCGCTTCGCTGCCCGGCGCGTCGCCTGAAAGTCGTAAGCCCGCCGCTGAAGTTGCTCCGGCTATCCCCGTTGCACGAACCAGGCCGGCGCATCCCCGGATTTAATTCGGTGATGATCTGCTCTCAGCCAATGGGTTGCGGCGACTGAGAAGCTGTGGCCGCTTCAGCCGCGGCTGTTTGCCGACGACTAGCCCAACCGGGGCAGAACAGCAGCCATTCGATGAATATTCAGTGCGTTTAATTTAATCCCCGCCTGCGTTAAACGTCCGGTCGATTCCTGGTCCAAGCAGCGATGTTCAAGCCCCTTTCAATGATGCTCATTCGTCTCCGCATGGTGGCCGCCGTGCTGCTCCTGGCCGTCGTGGGCCCGGTGCTGGCCCCCGCCCACGCCCAGCAGGGTCCGCCGCCCGACGCCGGCCCCGTCAGCTACCAGACGTTTTATGACGCCCTAAGTCCCTACGGACAGTGGGTCACCGACCCCGACTACGGCTACGCCTGGGTGCCCAACGCCGGTCCCGATTTCCAGCCCTACCGCACCAACGGCCACTGGGTCTACACGGACTACGGCTGGACCTGGGTTTCAAGTTATCAGTGGGGCTGGGGGCCGTTTCACTACGGCCGCTGGCGCTATTCGGAAGTGAATGGCTGGCTCTGGCTGCCCGGCTATACCTGGGGACCGGCCTGGGTGGCCTGGCGGCGCAGCGAGGGCTACTACGGCTGGGCCCCACTTGGCCCGCCGCCGATGAGCAGCGGCGTGCACGTGAGCATCGGGTTCTCATTTTCCTTGGGCGATGCGCCGGTGGCCCCGGCCCGCTGGTGCTTCGTACCGGCGGCCTACGTAGCCAGCCCGGTCATCGCCACCTACTACGTGGCGCCCACCCAAATGGCCGTGGTGTACAACAACACGACCGTTATCCGCAATACTTACGTGAACAACAACGTGGTGAACAACGTCAACAACACGAACACAACGAATAACAACGTCACCCATAATACGACTAACAACGGCGGTCGGCAGCCCGGCTCCCTGACTACTACTGCCACTACCACCAACGGCAGCACCGCCCAGCCCACCTACCCCGCCGGACCCGAACGGGCCGAAGTCGAAAAAGCTACCGGCCAGACCATCAAGCCCCTGACCATTAGCAACCGCGCCACGCCGGGCACCGGGCTCCAGGGCCAGTCGCTGGCCCTCTACCGGCCCGAGGTAGCCGCCCCCGTCCGCCCCGGCCGCAACCCCGGCGCCAACGCCGCCCCCAATCCCGCCCCGCAACGGGTAGTGCCGGTGGCGGAGGCCGTCACCCAGGCCCGCCGCCCCGAAAATGCCGATCGCGGACTGATGCGCGACAACGCCGCCCAGCACCTGAGCAGCACCGACCCCGACCCAATCCGCGGCGCGCGGCTCCGCCAGGTGGCCGCCCGCGAAGCTCAGCCGGCCAGCACCGGTAATCTCAGCCCCGACTCTCCTAATAATGGTCCGGCCCGGGGCAACCCTAACAACCCACAGCCCCACCTCTCCGGCTTATCAAATCCCACCGTCCGCCCCAGCCGCCAAAATTCTCCTAGTGGTCCCGGCAACGCCAATCCCGCCAGCCCCAGACCCACTGGAGCCCAGCCGCTCCCGGCCTCCTCGAATCAGGCCCCCAGTAACCCCGACCGCCCAACCGACCGCCCGGCCCCGCGCCCTAATCGTCCGGATGGCGGCGGAGTACCGGCCGCTGACCTTGAGCAGCCCCGCCACCAGAATGCGGCACCGAACGGCCCCGGCGGGCCAATGACCCGGCCCGCGCCACACGCGCCGCCCCGGCCGATGCCCGCCAAAGCTCCCGCCCGGCCCCGGGCGCCGCACCCCGAGGAACGCGAAGAACGCGGCCATCACTAGCCGATGACGATCAGCGCCCGAACTCCCCCGTGGGTTCAGGCGCTAATCGTTTAAAAGCTGCTGGGCGCGCAGCCAGTCAAAGATCAACTGATCGACGGCCGAAACCTGCGGGCGGTGCCGGTACGTGAGCCAGGTGAATTCCGCAATTTCGGCGGCGGCCCACAACTGGCCGGTATAAGTCGCATAGTAGCAGGTCATGCGCACCAGCACGCCCGCCGCGTGGCCGTCGGCGGGTGCCTCGAACGTCCCCGCCAGCACCAGACTGGCCGGGTCGAGGTCCACGGTCAGCTCTTCTTTGATTTCGCGCAACAGGGTTTGAGCGTCGGTTTCGCCGGCCTCGCGCTTGCCGCCGGGGAAATAGTACCGGTCCTTGCCGTGGCTGCGGGTGCTGAGAATCTGGCCGTCGTGCAGGTGCAGCCAGGCAATTTTATCGATTACGCTCACGCGGAGATAGCGGCTTTAAGAATGAAACTTGCGGCAGCATGAGGTAGAAAGTGAGACCGCCAACCTAATTCAGCGGCGGCGCCACCGGCGTTTTCACATACTTATTCAACCACGAATCCATCTCCCAGAGCATATGCAGCAGGTTTTCGCGGGCGGCGTAGCTGTGGGCTTCGGCGGGCAGCACCACGTAGCGGGCGGTGGCGCCCTGCCCTTTCAGCGCGGCGTAGAACCGCTCCGATTGAATGGGGAAAGTGCCGGAATTATTATCGGCCTCGCCGTGGATGAGCAGCATGGGCGTCTTGATTTTATCAGCAAAGTTGAACGGTGACATGGCGTTATACACCTCCGGCGCCTGCCAGAACGTGCGCTCCTCACCCTGAAAACCGAAGGGCGTGAGCGTGCGGTTGTACGCCCCGCTGCGGGCAATCCCGGCTTTGAATAAGCTGCAATGCGCCAGCAGATTGGCCGTCATGAACGCTCCGTAGCTGTGGCCCATCACACCCACCCGGGCGGCGTCGACCACGCCCAGCCGGGCACCTTCGTCGATGGCGGCTTTGGCGCTGCTCACCAGCTGCTCGGTGTAGGTGTCGTTGGGTTCTCTGCTGCCCTCGCCCACTATCGGGATGCTGGCGTTGGCCAGCACGGCGTAGCCCTGCGTGACCCAGAAGACCGGCGACGCCCAGCTCAACCGCGTGAACGTGTAGGGCGAGCCACTGACCTGCCCGGCGTTGTTTTTATCCTTGAATTCCACCGGATAAGCCTCCATGAGCGTGGGTAGCGGACCGTCGGTTTTTTTATAGTTCTGGGGCAAATACAGGTCAGCGGTCAGGTCTACGCCGTCGGCGCGCTTGTAGCGCAGCACCTGTTTCTGAAAGCTGCCGCCGAAGGCCGCGTACGGATTAGGGAAGGCGGTAATGGCCCGGGGGGCGCTTTTTTTGGTGGCGTCGCGCAGGTAATAATTGGGGTTCTGGGTGAGCGACTCGCGGCGCGTCAGCAGCTGGCGATTCGCGCCGCTGGCGTCGAGAATCGCCACCGGTACCTCGTAGCTCGGGGCGGCCGACCGCCACCAGCGGGTCGTCTGGTGGGTGATTAAATCCAGCTCATCCACGAACGGCCGGTCGCCTTCGGGCGAAGCCCCGTCGCCCAGCAGATAAATCCGCTGGCCGGTGGCGCCGCCCGTGAGCAGCACCGATTTGCCCTGGGCATTGCGGTGCTCGTAGGGCGTGCCGGGATGGTGGTACGTATCCTGCGACGAGCCATCGAAGAGCACGACGAGTGGCGCGGCGGGCGCACTTGGGTTCAGCTGCCAGGTAGTCTGGTGGCGGTCGGCCCAGCGGTAGCCGTCCACCAGCGCCAGCCGGTCATTCCCCCAGCTTATACCGGCGTAGCGCAGCGGCAGCGCGGCCAGCTCCTGCGCCGCCCCGGCGAACGGCGCTTTTAAGGTGAATACTTTATCCCGAATATCGGCTTTGACTTTGGGATCGCCGCCATCCTGGGCTTCGGCGTAGTAGATGGTGGCGGGCGCGTCGGCGCGCCAGGCGTGGCCGCGCGGGCCGGTTGGCACGGCATCGAAATTCGTCGGCACGGCGTCGGCCAGCGGGAGGTCGGCCACGGTTTGCACCGGCGCGCCGCTGCTGAGGTCCAGCACGTCGATGCGCTGCGGGAAGCTGCTTAGCGGCAAGGTGTATGAATACGGCCGGTGCCGGGTGCGCAGCAGCACAAAGCGGCCATCGGGCGAGGGCGAAGCCGTCTGGATCACGGCCGGCGCGCCCAGAAGCTGGGTTTTACCATCGGCCAGACTCACTTTCACCAGCTGCGCGGTGGCGTAGTAGTCGAACAGGCGCTCATCGGCGGGGTTTTTCAGCAGATCCTGGTAGGTGCGGGCGCCGGTTTTCTTGCCGCTGCCGCTCTCCTGCACGGCCGGGCCGGTGGGCGCGGCATCGGCGGCGGGGGCCGCGCCTCGGGTGGCGGGCACGGTGCGGGCCACCAGCGTTTTACTGTCCGAAACCCACTCGAAAGAGCTCCCAAAGGCGTCGTTGAGCGGGGCGGCCAGCAGGCGGCGGGCCGTGGCGGCGGCCACGTCGGCCACCCACAGCTCCACGCGGCCGGCCGGGCCGGCGGTGGTCAGGGCAAAAGCCAGCTGGGTGTTATCCGGCGACCAGCTCAGCCCGCTGATGCGGGCCTGGGCGGGCAGGCCGCGCACCTCGATTTCGGCGCCGCCGGGCAGCTTTTTCAGCTTCAGGCCCACCGCGTAGCTTACCCGGCTGGGGCCGTTGGTGCGCGGGTTGAAGCGCAGGCCGGCCAGCCGCAGCTCGGGTTGCGCCAGCTCGGCCACCGTGGGGAAATCCTGCCCCGCCAGCACGGCCAGCACCCGACCGTCGGACGACAAGCTCACGCGCGGCGTGGGCGGCGCCAGCAGCAAATCCTGAATCGCCCGGGGCGGGGTTTGGTACTGAAATTCCTGAGCCTGAGACCCGGTGGCGGCGAGCAAAAGAGTGGCGAGAAGAAGCTGTTTTTTCATGCGCGAAAGATGAGCCGGAAAACCAAGGCCGCCGGCGGCGGCGGGCGCAAGGTAGTCCCAAAGCCGGCGGTGGCCGGCCACCCTTTTAAGCCCCGCCGCAGCCCGTATACTTGCGCCATGAAATCGCTGCTGCTGCCCACCAAAACTTACCGCCTCAGCGGCCGCTTGTGGCTGGAAACCGACGAAGGCCGCTTCCTGGGCATCGGCCGGCTGGAGCTGCTCGAACGGATCGCCGCCCTCGGCTCCATCTCGAAAGCCGCCCAGGCCATGGGCATGTCCTACAAGCGGGCCTGGGATCTGGTCAGCTCCATGAATGCGCAGGCCCGCACCCCGCTCGTGGCCACCCAAACCGGCGGCACCCGCGGCGGCGGCGCCGTGGTGACGCCCGCCGGCCACGAAGCAATCGCGGCTTTTCGGGCGTTACAAGCCCGCTTTCAGGCGTTTATGGATCTCGAAACCCAACAGCTGCAAGCCTAGGTGGGCGGGGCTTGCGTTATATCTTTGTGAATACAACGCCCTCCCCTATCCACTATGATGCTACCACTATTACCCGGCCCCCGCCGCGCATTACTCCCGCTTATTTTTCTTCCGGCCGCCCTCGCCGCCCACGGCCAGCGCGTGACCCCGCCCGACACCACCCGCCAAAATGTGACGCTGGGGGAAGTGGTCGTGTCGGCCTCTAAGCTGGAGGAAAGCTATTTACAGTCGCCGGTGACGGTGGAAAAGCTCAACGCCCGCGCCCTGCGGCTCACGCCCGCGCCCTCGTTTTTCGATGCCATTGAGCACCTCAAGGGCGTGCAGGTCATTACCCCGAGCCTGGGATTTAAGGTGATCAACGCCCGGGGTTTCACCAACACGACCAACGTACGATTCGCCCAGCTCGTGGATGGGGTTGATAATCAGGCGCCGCACATTGGCGCGCCGATTGGCAACGTGCTGGGGCCGGACGATCTGGATATCAGCTCGGTGGAAATCGTGCCCGGCACGGCCGCCGCGCTCTACGGCCTGAACGCTATCAACGGCCTGGCTAATTTCCGGACGAAAAACCCCTTTACCTCCGCCGGGCTGAGCGTGCAGCAGAAAACCGGCATCAACCACGTCAACGACCCGAACAGCGGGGCCCGGCTTTTCAACGAAACCAGCCTGCGCTACGCCAAAATCCTGACGTCCAAGCTGGCCTTCAAAATCAACGGTACCTACCTGCGCGGCTACGACTGGATTGCCAACGACCAGACCGATATCAACCCCAATGGCAACGCCAACACCGGCCTTTTCGGCGCCAGCAACCCGGCCCGCGACCCGGTGAATGGCTACGGCAACGAATCTTCGGACCGCAGCACGCTCAACCTGGGCGGCAAAAACTACCAGGTGGCCCGCACCGGCTACAACGAGCGCGACGTGGTCGATTACAACCTCAAAACCCTCAAAGCCGATGCAGCCCTGCACTACAAGCTGACGCCTAACACCGAGCTAGCCTACACCTACCGCGTGGCGGAATTCAATAACGTGTACCAGCGCTCGAACCGCTTCCAGCTCCAGGGCTACCTGTTGCAGCAGCACGCGCTGCAACTCACCAGCCCGGTGGTGCAGGTACGTGCCTACCTCACCCAGGAAAATACCGGTCAGAGCTACAACCTGCGCTCGGCCGCCGAGAATATTGACCGGGGCTTCAAGCCGGATGCCGTCTGGAACCGCGACTACACCACCGCCTGGAACGCTGCCAGCCAGGCCGGCCAGACGGTGGCGCAGGCCCACGCCACGGCCCGCACCGCCGCCGACGCCGGCCGCCCCCAACCCGGCACGCCCGCCTTTAAAGACCGACTTAATGCCGTTCAGAACATCAATAACTGGGATATCGGCGCGGCCCTGCGCGTGCGCGCCGACCTGCTCCACGCCGAGGCCCAGGTCAATATTGCCGAAGCCCTGCGGCGCGGCGGCTCGCGCCTGCCGGCCAATCTCGACCTGCTGGCCGGGGCCGACCACCGGACTTACATCGTGGTGCCCGACGGCAACTACTTCATCAACCCCGACAAGAGCAAAGATCCCTTCAGCAACCTGACCTACCGCAAAACCGGGGGCTTCGTGCAGGCCGGCGCCCGGTTGCTGGACGAGAAAATCCGCCTCACCGCCACGCTACGGGCCGATAAAAACGACTACTTCACCTTGCGGCTCAACCCGCGCTTCACGGCCGTGTACTCGCCCGGCGCCCGGGCCAATTTCCGGGTGAGCTACCAGAGCGGATACCGGTTCCCGAGTTTATTCGAAGGCTTTTCCAACGTGAATAGCGGCCAGGTGAAGCGCATCGGCGGGCTGCGGGTAATGTCGGACGGGGTGTTTGAAAACAGCTACCTCCGCACCAGCGTCGACGCTTTCGTAACCGCCAACACGGCTTATGTGAACGCCAACACCCCCGCCAATGCCACGCCGGCGCAGAAGCAGGCCATTCAGGCCCGGGCCATTGCGCAGAATAAGGGCCTGCTGGTGAAAAACCCCTACACCTACCTCAATCCCGAACACATCAACTCCCTGGAGCTGGGCTACAAAGCGGCCCTGCTGCCCGGCAACCGGCTGCTGGTCGATATCGATTTTTACTACAATACTTACCGCGATTTCATCGCCCAGGTCGAAGCCTACGTGCCCAAAACGCTGAATCCGGATTCCACCGCCATCTACCTCAGCACCAAAGCCACCCAGAACCGCTACCGCCTCTGGACCAACGCCCAGAGCAAAGTTTACAACTACGGCGGCTCCCTGGGCCTGCGCTATGAGCTGCCCGGCGGCTATCTCGCCGGCGCCAACACCACCTACACCCGCCTCGACCGCACCGAATCAGGCGACGGCCTCGAAGACGGATTCAACACCCCGCGCTGGGCCTACAACCTGAGCCTGGGAAACGAAAACGCTTACCACAATTTCGGCTTCGGGCTGAACTACCGCTGGCAGCAGGGCTACTACTCCCAGACCTTCCTGGTCAATGGTGACGTGGCCGCCTACCACACCCTCGACGCCCAGCTAAGCTACACCGTGCCGGCGCCCAATCTGCGCATCAAGCTCGGCGCCAGCAATGCTCTCAATCAATACTACGTCTCCTACCTCGGCGGGCCGAGCGTGGGGGCGCTCTACTATTTATCCCTCACCTACCAAGTTTTATAGCCGCCCGTCGGGACACAAAAAAACGGCCCGCTCTCATTGAGCGGGCCGTTTTTTTGCTTTGCGCTGCTGGCCGCAGCGGGCCGCTTACTTCCGCTTGACCGGAGCGGCTTTGCGGACCGGAGCCTTACGCACGGGCTTGCGGGCAGAACCCTTCTTAACGGTGGCCTTTTTCACCGGCGCCGCTTTCACTGGCGTTGGTTCCATGGTGGGAGCCGGACCGTACTTCACTTCGGCAGCGTTGGGGTCGCCGGTGAGGTAGAGGTCGAATTCCACGCGTCGATTCAAGGCTTGACCTTTGGCCGTGGCGTTGTCCGCAATCGGCTTGGTTTTGCCGTAGCCATGCGATACGATCCGATCGGCGGGCACCGACTGGCTCAGCATGTACGTGCGGGCGGCGGCGGCGCGGTCATCCGAGAGGCGCAGGTTGTAGTTGTCATTGCCCTTGCTGTCGGTATGACCCGAAATCCCCAGCGTGTAGTCGGGATATTCCGCCATTACTGCGGCCAGATCCTTCAGCGTAGGGAACGAGGTAGGCAGTAACACAGCCTTGTTGAACTGGAAGTTGATGTACTTAGTAGCCTCCTTGAGACGCTTTTTAGTCTCAGCTTTTACTTCGGGGCAGCCTTTGTTCGAAGCCGGACCGGCACGGTCGGGGCAACGGTCCATATAATCGGGCACACCATCGCCGTCACGGTCGAGTGGGCAGCCGGTGGCATCCACTTTCACGCCGGCGGGAGTGTTCGGGCATTTGTCGAGGTAATCAGCCACGCCGTCGCCGTCGGTATCAACGGGGCAGCCGGTGGCGTCTACTTTCACGCCGGCCGGGGTGTTGGGGCACTTGTCTTCGGCATCGGCTACGCCGTCACCGTCGGCATCAGGGCAGCCTTGCAGCGCGACTAAACCCTTCACATCCGGGCATTTATCCTGGTAGTCGGGAACGCCATCACCGTCACGGTCCAACGGGCAGCCGTTGGCGTCCACGGCCACTCCTTTGGGTGTGCCGGGGCATTTGTCCTTGCGGTCAGGAACCCCGTCACCATCCTCATCCTTGGCTTTGCCCAGGGCGATGGTCAGGCCCAGGGAATGAACCAGAAAACGGTCGTAGAGCTTGTCGCTCGTGCTGCCGTACAGGTTGTCGGTACGCTCGGTGAAGGGATAATGCTGACTGGTCTGCAAATCCAAAAACACAGACTCCGACAGCCGGAAACGCAGGCCTGCCGCGCCGAATACTTCCGGCCGGCGAATCTGATTGAAGAAGTGACCCTGGGGGCCATTGCCCGCCACGCTACCATCGCTATTGGCCAGGAACATGCCGACGCCACCCATCAGAAAAGGCTGAATGAAAGCATCTTCCTTCAGAATTTTACCGTTGTTGAGCTTGAGCTTGAGGCCGAGGTCAATCATGCCGTTGCGCAGCTCGAAGTTATCGCCGGGGCGATTGCCCGAGAAGCGATACGTTTCGTAATTGCCCAGCAGGCTGAGGTCGAACGAAGGCGAGAGATAGCGGGTGATGTGACCACCGCCGCCCACCCGAAACTCTTTTGGATAACCAATATTCCAGAAATCGGTACCCATATTACCGTGGTACTGTTCCAGGCTCACATTGGCACCGATAGCCGTTTTTCGATCGGCAGTCTGGGCCTGAACGCGGGGGACCGCCATGCCGAGCACGACCGTCCCGAGCGCAAGGCCACGAAGGAGTTGAGATTTGGGAAACATAGTTTTTTCTTAGGTGAAAGAGGATAAGCTAGCACACTGCGGATCGGCCTTACAACCAATTCGCAATGTGCTCCTATACCCTTTCCACCTGAAAAAGTTACTCCCAATCGATAATAGAATATTAAATAGCGCAATCTTACGAACCTGACCAGTCCAAAAAAATCTATAAATAGAATTATATTAATTAAGCTATTAACCCATCATTGGCACTTCCATCAGCAGCAAACGGGCGGTGGTATCGGCCTGGATGGCGAGCGTTTCTACCTCCCACAAACCCAGGCCGTCGCGCCGGTGCAGTGCCTGG
>JAYWCH010000021.1:0-5622 GCA_043780755.1 Hymenobacter sp. | reverse complement strand
TCGCCGCGCCGGGGCGTCCGGGTGGGCGGCCCGGCGCGGGTCGGCAAAGATACGGCCGGGGGCGGGCCGGCCGTAAAACCCCGCGCCCGGCGGTCGGTTAGCCAGCCGGGCGCCCGTAACTTTGGCCCCGCGCTCCCATCCCACCCAACCTGTATGTCTGTTGAAACTACTGCGGCCCCGGCCGTCGAAACCCCCTTTGCCCCGATTCCGCCCACCCGCGAGCAGCTGGCTCGCGTCTACCGGCTCATGCACACCGCCGCCGGGATGGCGGATCTCTTCGAAAAGGAAAAAGCCACCGCCGCCCGCTACGTTCACGCCACCGCCCGGGGCCACGAAGCCGTGCAGCTCGCCGCCGCTTTCCTGCTCACTGAAACCGACTACGCCACCCCGTACTACCGCGACGACGCCCTGCTGCTCGGCCTCGGCCTGCGCCCCTACGAGCTTATGCTTCAGCTGCTGGCCAAGGCCGATGACCCGTTCAGCGGCGGGCGCACCTACTACGCGCATCCTTCGCTGCGGCGGGCGGGCGTGCCCGTCATTCCCCACCAAAGCTCGGCCACGGGGATGCAGGCCATTCCGGCCACCGGCATGGCGCACGCTATCAAGTACCTGGAATCCATTGATTCGACTTTAATCAAGAACGAATCCAACAGCGCGGGCACGGTTCCTAATCCGCTGGTGCTCTGTTCCATTGGCGATGGGGCGATGACGGAAGGCGAAGTAGCGGAAGCCCTGCAAATGGCGGTGCTGCACCAGCTGCCCATCGTGTACCTGGTGCAGGATAATGACTGGGGAATTTCGGCCACCGGCCGCGAGATGCGGGCCATGAACGCCTACGAGTTGGCCGCCGGCTTTCCCGGTTTACATCGTTTGCAGGTCGATGGGGCCGATTTTGAATCCTCGCACGCCGGCTTGTCGGCGGCGTTTGCGCACGTGCGCGGGCGGCGCGGGCCGGTGTTGGTCCACGCCCGGTGCCCGCTGCTCGGCCACCACACCAGCGGCGTGCGGCGCGAGTGGTACCGCGACGATCTGCCGGCCCACCAGGTCCAGGACCCGCTCCCGCGCCTGCACCAGCAGTTGCGGCAAACGGGCTTTTCGGAAGCCGAGTTAACCGACCTGCAGGCTGCCGCCCACGCCACCGTGGCGGCCGACTGGCAAGCGGCCCTGCTGGCCCCCAACCCCGACCCGGCCACTTTCGCCGATCACGAGTTTGCCCCACCCGCCGTGACGGCGGAAGCCGGCGAGCGCAGTCCCGCCGGGGCCGGTAAGGCCCTGATGGTTGACGCCGCGCTGCACGCCGTGGATGATATTCTGCGGGAGTTTCCCGAGGCGCTGTTCTACGGGCAGGACGTGGGCGGCGAGCTGGGGGGAGTGTTCCGCGAAGCGGCCCTGCTGGCTAAAAAGTACGGTAGCGGCCGGGTGTTCAATACGCCCATTCAGGAGGCGTACATTGTGGGCAGCACGGCGGGCATGGCGGCGGTGGGCGCGCGGCCCATCGTCGAAATTCAGTTCGCCGACTACATCTGGCCCGCCCTGAACCAGCTGGTGGAAGAGCTGTCCAAATCCTGCTACCTCACGATGGGCAAGTTTCCCATTCCGGCCCTGATCCGCGTGCCGGTGGGCGCGTACGGCGGCGGCGGCCCCTACCATTCGGGCTCCATCGAAAGCATGCTGCTGACCATTCGCGGCATCAAAGTAGTGTACCCGAGTAATGCCGCCGATATGAAAGGGCTGATGCGGGCGGCCTTCCTGGACCCCAATCCGGTCATCATGCTCGAACACAAGGGCCTGTACTGGAGCAAGGTGCCCGGCACCGAAGACGCCAAAACCGTGGAGCCGGCCGCCGGCTACGTCATTCCGCTCGGGCAGGCCGCCGTGGCCCAGGCCGCCGACGCCGACAAGCTGCGCCGGGGCGAAACTGCCCTCGTGGTCACCTACGGCATGGGGGTGCACTGGACCAAAACCGCCAGCCGCGACTTCCCCGGCCAGATTGAAATCCTCGACCTGCGCACCCTCAACCCGCTCGATTTCGAAGCCGTGACCGCCGCCACCCGCCGCCACGGCAAAGTGCTGGTCCTCACCGAGGAACCGCTGCTCAATAGCTTCGCCGAAAGCCTGGCCGGGCGCATTCAGCGCCACTGTTTCCAGGCCCTGGATGCGCCGGTGTTCACGCTGGGCGCCGTCAGCCTGCCCGCCATTCCCCTCAACGTGGAGCTGGAGCGGCAAATGCTGCCCAGCGCCGCAAAAGTAGTCGTGGCGCTCGGGGAGCTGTTGGATTATTAGGCGGGGAGTTGCTAAAATGGCGGAGCCGTTAAGAGCCTATCCGAAAAAGCGTCATGCAGAGCAATCTGCGCATGAAGCAGAGACGAAGCATCTCGCGTGGACGACTAATCCTTTTATTGAATGCAGATGATTACTCGTCCACGCGAGATGCTTTGCTACGCTCAGCATGACTCGTCGATATTGTCATTTGAGGACAGATTTGATAAATAAGCTAAAAATGATGGAAACCAGTCAGGGGAATTACTTCTTCGGTTGCAGCGGCCGCATCTCCACCTCCACGATCAGGAAGTTAGCAGGGGTTTCTAAGGAATAGATGATGGCGCCGGCAATGTCCTCGGGCTTCATCATCGAATCGTTGGGCGTGGTGCCGGGGATTTCGTCGAAGAAATTGGTTTGCGTCGAGCCGGGGGAGAGGCACGTTACCTTGATGCCGTCCCGGCGCACTTCTTTAAACAGCGCCTGCGAAAAGCCGCGCACCGCGAACTTGGTGGCGCAGTAGCCCGCCATGTTTTCGATGCCGGTGGTGCCGGCGATGCTGGCAATGTTCACGATGTGCCCCAGCTGCTGCCGCTTCATCTGCGGCAGCACGGCGCGGGTGCAGAAAAACGTGCCGTGGACGTTGGTATCAAACATCTGCTTCCAGTCGGCGGAGGCAAAGCCGTCGGTAGGACCACTGATGCCCAGGCCGGCGTTGTTCACCAGCACGTGAATTTCGGGGCCCAGCTCGCGCAGCGTGTTGGTGTAGGCTTCGGCCACGGCATGCTCGTCGCGCACATCGCACTCGAAAAACTGAAAGCGGTCGTGGACCAGGCCCACCGGGGCGGTGCGGCCCCAGCCGGCCACGGTCGCGCCCCGCGCCAGCAATGCCTCCACGGTGGCGCGGCCAATTCCTTTGCCCGCGCCCGTGACGATGGCGACTTTGCCGGTAAGGTCCATTTATATTTGGGAAAAATATACGAATGCAACTACGCAAAATAAGTTTGCGGCCGCAAGTTAGCGGCCCGGCCTGGTTTGGGATTCTGCGCGGGCTGGGGCGCGCTGCGCTAGGCCTGGCCCTGACGGTCGCTTTGAGCACCTGCGGCCCCGGTCACGGCACCGATTGCCTGAAAAGCACGGGCACCATCATCACCCAGCGGCGCGAGCTGGCGCCCGGCCTCATCACGGTCACGGCTTTCGATAACGTGGATCTGCGGTTGGTGCAGGATTCGCAGACTTACGTCGAGGTGCGGGCCGGCGAAAACCTCATCAGCGATATCGTCCTCATCCGGAAAGGCAACAGCCTGGAAATCAGTAATACCAGCACCTGCAACTGGGCCCGCAGCTACGACACGCCCCGCGAAGTGACGTTGCATCTGCCCCGTATCACCAACGTGTTCCTGCGCGGGCAGGGCAACGGCAGCACCGTGGGCCAGTTCCGGCAGGATACCATTTTCTTTCACCTCGTAGGCGCCGGCGACTACGACCTCAACGTGCAGGCCCGGCAGCTCTTCATCGACCAGTACGAGCTGGGCGACGTAACCCTGCACGGCTCAGCCATCGAAATGAACTTCACCTTAGGCGGTTCCGGCCGGCTTTTCGCCCACGATCTGGCCCTGAGTCGCTGTTATTTTACCATGACCCGGGCCAGCGATGGTGACGCCCACGTGCGCGCCACCGATGCCGTGGGCGGGACTGTAGCCGGCACCGGCACCTTGTATTACGCCGGCCCGCCCGCCTACACCGATATTCGAGTGACCGGCAAAGGCGGCCAGAAACCGGAGTAAAACCCCGGGCGCTACCCCAGATCTCCGAGCTGCGGCCGGATCAATAACTCCTCTACCACGGCGTGGGGCGACATGGACCAGGCGGAAAAAACGGCTTCGGCCACGTCGTCGGCCTGCACGAAGCGTTCGGCGGGCAGGTCGACGCCGGACCAGCTGGCAGTCAGCGTAGGGCCGGGCAGCACGGCCGTGACGCGGACGCCGCAGGGTTTCAATTCCTCCCGCAGATTCTTGGTGAAACCTAATAAGGCGTGCTTGGCAATGCCGTAGGAGCCGCCGTTGGGGTAGGCCGTGATGCTGGCCGTGGAGCAGATCGTGAAGATGTGGCCGGTGCGCCGGGCCAGGAAACCGGGCAGCAGGGGCAGGGTTACGTCGTAGGCGCTGAGCAGGTTAACGGCCAGCATCTGGCGCAACTGGGAGCCGTCGGCGGGCTCGTCCTGCAGACGGCCGGGGAGGAAGGCGCCGGCATTGTTGACCAGCACCGTCACGGGCGGGCCCAGGGCCAGCACAAAGGCCGCGAAGCGGGCGCAATCTTCGGCCCGGCTGAGGTTGGCGGGCAGCGTGTGCAGCACGGCGCCGGGTATTTCGGCCGTGAGCTCGCTGGTGAGAGCGGCCAGATCCGCCGCTGAGCGGGCGCAGGTCGCCACCGGATAGCCGGCCCGCAGGAAGCGCGTGACCACCGCGCGGCCAATACCTTTACTGCCGCCGGTCACGACAATTAATTTTTCGTTCGTTTGCACTGTCTCGGTGGAATGTTACGTAAGATGCCGGGCTGCCCAACAACGGCTGGCGGTAACCCGGCGGCCCAAAATTCGGTTTTAATTCCTCAATAATTTCTCATGCTAAAAACTTTCGGCACGTTTGTGCTTTTTCTGCGCGGCATGGTCACGCGCACCGAGCGGCTCAGCATTCTCTGGAGCCGCACGATCGACGAAGCCATTCTCATCGGGGTCGATTCGGTCGTGATCGTGGCCATCGTATCGGCCTTCATCGGCGCGGTTACCTGCGTGCAGATTGCCTACAACCTGACTAATCCCCTGATTCCCCGGTCCACCATCGGCTACATGGTGCGGGAAATGACGATTCTGGAGCTGGCGCCCACCATTACCAGCATCGTGCTGGCGGGTAAGGTTGGTTCCAGCATTGCCGGCGGCCTGGGCACCATGCGCATCACCGAGCAGGTATCGGCGCTGGAAGTGATGGGGATTAACTCGACTTCTTACCTCGTTTTGCCCCGAATTGTGGCCGCGTTGCTCATGTTTCCGCTACTGGTCATTCTGGCCATGGTACTCTCCATTCTGGGCGGTTATCTGGCCGGCACGCTCACCGGCGTGATGGCCGCGCAGGAGTACATCGAAGGAATTCGGACCGACTTTATTCCCTACAACGTCCTGTTTGCGCTGATCAAAGCCGTGGTATTCGCCTTTCTGGTATCCGGCATCTCGGCTTTTAAAGGCTATAATACCACCGGCGGCGCCCTGGAAGTTGGAGCGGCCAGCACCGACGCGGTCACGTATTCCATCATCGCTATTCTGATTGCGGACTTTGCTCTGGCGGCGCTGCTGCTCTGATTAAATAA
>JAYWCH010000020.1:0-1958 GCA_043780755.1 Hymenobacter sp. | reverse complement strand
CGGGCCGGCGGCCCCCCGGCGCGGCGGCGCCGGGCGGGGCGCCGGGTTGGCGGTTGTCGGGCTGGCCGGTGGCGTTGGGGCGGCGTTGGGGCGCCGGGTTGGGCGTGGCGGGCGCCGGGTGGGAGTCGTTGATTTCGTCCTGATGATCGGTGCCGGCCTTTTCGGCGGGTTGATTCTTTTCAGGTCCGCCCTTCTCCGGCGTGGGCTTGGATGCGCCCGGAGCACGCCCCGGAGGCGGCGGCGTGATTTTCGGCCCGCTGCTCTCCTGGGTCAGATATTCACTCAGGACTTCATAATCAAAGCGGGCGTAGCTGTTCTGCGGATCCAGGAGCAATGCCTGGCGCAGCAGGCTCAGGGCCCGGGCCACTTCGCCTTGGCGGGCCGTGATCACGGCCAGCTGTTGGTGCGCCACGCTATTGAGCGCCGCCGGACTGCTGGTCAGCAACCGGCCGTACGACTGGCGGGCGGCCGAAAACCGTCCCGCCTGAATCTGCGCGTGGGCCAGATCCAGAATCAGCCGCGGATCGGGCGCCCGCCGGGCCTGCGTCCGCAGCGCGGCCTCGAAGGCGGCGGCGGCCCGGGCGGCGTCGCCGCGCGCGTAGGCGGCCGTGCCGGTCGTCACGGCGGCATTGCGGTCGCGTACGCCCGTAATCAGGCCCCAGATCGATCCGCCAACCAGCAGCGCAAGCAGCACGAGGTATTTCATGGGCGAATGATGGTAATGGTGAGCAGGAGGTCCAGCGTCAGCAGCAGCAGGGCCGCCGCCAGCGGGTAGCGGTAGCGATTGTCGGCCACGGCCACCGTGCGCACCTGTTCCACGGTGCCCTGCATAGTGCGCAGGGTTTGCAGCAGGGGGGTAAAACCGTCCTGCTGATTATTCAGCCCACTATACTGGCCCCCGGTTTGGGTGGCTAGCTGCAGCAGTGGCCCCACCCGCAGGCGGGTTCGCACGAGCTGGCCGCGACTGTCGCGCAGGAAATCCCCCGCTTTGGTGGGAATGCCAGCGCCCTCCGTCGTCCCCACGCCAATGGGGTAAACCCGGACGCCGGTGCGGGCCAGCGCCCGCAGCACCGGTTCGAGGTTTTCGCCGAAATCCTCGCCATCGCTCACCACCACCAAGGCCGTGGCACGCGGCGGCGTAGCAGCCGCGAGGGGCCCCGGCGGCGGTCCCAGACGGCTTATGACCAATTCCAGCGGCGCCCGCAGGGTGGTGGGGCCGGGGGGTAATAAACTGGTTTTTAGCGTACTGATAAAGGTCTGCACCGCCTCCTGGTCGTAGGTCAGCGGGCACTGCACCACGGCTTCCGTTCCGAAGATGATCAGCCCCAGCCGGTCGGCCGGAAACCGGGCGGCCAGGGCCTGCAATTCCGCCTGCGCCCGCAGCAGGCGGGTGGGGGCTACGTCGGGCGCGTCCATCGACCGGGAAACGTCGACCAGCAGCCACACATCCTTTCCCGCCGTGCGAACCGGCTGCTGACTCACGCCTAGCGACGGGCCGAGCGCCGCCAGCAGCAGCGCTCCGCCGGCGAGTCCCCGCAGCAGGAATTTCCAGCCGCGGTGCCGCGCCCGGCTGCCCAGCGCCCGGCCCAGCCGGCCCGTCCGCCGCCCGTGGGCCAGCAGCAGCAGCAGCGCGAGTGCACCGGCCAGCCCCAGGGCAATGAAATCAGGATATGCCCAGGCTACCAACTATCGGGATTGAGAAAAGCGAAATACAAAGAAGCCACCCCGGGGGCAAATAGTCGTCTGCGGGGCTGTAAAGATAATTTTTTCGGTGGAAGTGTTGTCTTTTCAGTTCGGCTCGTATATTTGCACCCGCTTCAAACGGAAGCGAAACCGACCTGGAGAGGTGGGTGAGTGGCTGAAACCAGTAGTTTGCTAAACTGCCGTAGCTCTAAAGGTTACCGGGGGTTCGAATCCCCCCCTCTCCACTATAATGTTGGGTTGCGAAAGCTTCCCGT
>JAYWCH010000019.1:0-20074 GCA_043780755.1 Hymenobacter sp. | reverse complement strand
CTCGTTTTTGTTACCGCTCGTGAAACCCAGATCTTTTTGCTCGTAGCTGGGGGCCAGGCCGCGCTGCCCGGGCAGAAACCAGAGCTGGTACAGGCTGAGCGGTTTGTCAAGGCGGTTGAATTCGGAATGGGCCAGGCCGGTGCCGGCCGTCATGCGCTGCACCTCGCCGGCTTTGATGGTCGTTTTGTTGCCCATCGTGTCCTGGTGGGTGATTTCGCCTTCGAGCACCAGCGTCACGATTTCCATCTCGGAGTGCGGGTGCTGGGGAAAGCCGGATTGGGCGGCCACGTTATCGTCGTTGAACACGCGTAGCGGACCGAAGTGCATGTTGGTGCGGTCAAAATAATCGGCGAACGAGAACAGGAAGTAGCTGCTGAGCCAGGCCGCCGGGGCGGCGTGGTGGCGATTGGCAGCAGAAATATATTGGAACATGGCGCAAAGATGGAAAAGTTGGGGTGAAGCGCATACGGGGCGGCCCCGCCGGAAGTTAGCGCCCTTAAAAAGAGCGAAGCCCTTCCGTGAGAGCGGAAGGGCTGACTAACCAGCGAAAAGGCGCGCCGCAACTAGACTTTCTTGAGCAGTGCCACCTGCTGCTGCAGATCCAGCACCAGGCTGGCCACCCGCTCGAGCGAAAGCTCGGCAATGGGGAAGGTGCTGCTGATGTAGCTTTTAGCTTCCCAAATTTCCAGAATATCGTCCACGTTAATATCGTAAGGCGAGAAAATTGGATTGTCGGAGTGCAGGGCGAACATGGCCTGCGAACGCAGCTTGCTAAACAGGCGCTTGAACACAATGCCGTCCTTGCTGCTCACCACCACGCAGGGCGTCCCATCTTTAATACTGGTCCACTCCTCCACGTAGCGGCCCACGATAACCGTACCGCTGGCAATGGGCAGCATCGAGTCCCCGGCGATTTCAAAGGCGCGGTACGTGCCCGACTGCGAGAGCATGGGCAGCCGGAATTTGGGCAGCACTTCCAGGTATTCGGGGTCGGCGTAGCCGTTGAGATAGCCGGCGGAGGCTTTCTGGGGCACGAGCTCTATGTTTTCGTTCTGGTCCTTGTCCACCGTCAGGGCCAGGATGCGCAGACGACCGGGCGCCGGCGCGGGGGTTTCGTCGGCCGCTTCCGCCGCCGGATCCCCGGCCGTGACGGGGCCCAGCGAAGGCAGCGAACCAATCACTTTAGCATTCTTTTTCTTGCTGAAGTCGGTGGTCACGAGCTGGTCGAGAGTGATGCCGAAGAGCCGGGACATGTTGACGAGCGTAGCGAGCCGGGGTTCAGCGCGGCCTTCCTCGTAGGCCCCAACCAGAGAGCGTTTGATGCCGAGCTTTTCCGCCATCTGCGCCTGGGTGAGGGCCAGCTCGCGGCGACAAAATTTTAGGTTGATATTAATCATGGAAAGGAAGTAGAGCCGGGGATGAGGTCGGATTAAACGCGGGTTCGGCTGGTGAAGTTAGCAACACGGTTGCAAAGTTACTAATTCCCTTAGTTAATATTTTTCTGCCCACCACTTTAGCGTCGAATCAGTTCTTTTCCGGCAGTGCCGTCCTCGTTTTTTCTACCGGCCGGCCGGCGCCCCAGCCTGGGGCCTGCATTTATCGCCCGCGCAAGCGCTGGTGATAAAGCGCCGCCATGCGCAGCTGAAAATAGTCATATTTCTCCCGCAGATGATCGAACAGATCGCGCAGCGTAGGATCGCCCCCGAGCTGGACGCGGGCGGTGAAGATTTCAGCCAGCTCGACTTCGCTGGCAAAATCGTGGATGCGCAGCTCGCGGCCCTTGGCGTAGGCATTGTAAAGGTGGGTGCGGACGGTGCTCAGGGCCAGGCCCCGCCGCTCGCTGATGTCCTCGGGGGTGAGGCCGATCTGGTGGAACTGCACGGTGGCGTCCTCCGAATCGCTCACGGGCTGCTCGGCCACGGCGGCGCGGGGGCGCGGGACGGGCGCGGGCACGTCGTCCGAATCGGCGGGCACGTTGGTGCCGTGGGTCATAATCAGCTTGATAAAGGCTTCGCCGTAGGTTTCAAATTTCTTCATGCCCACGCCCGAGATACCCAGCATGCCCACGCGGCTGACGGGCTGCTCGGCGGCCATTTCCTGGAGCGTGGCGTCGCTGAAAACCACGTAGGGCGGAACGCCCTGCTCGTCGGCAATCTGCTTGCGGAGCTTGCGCATTTGCTCAAACAGCTGCGCTTCGGGCGTGCCGGTAGTGGCCACGACGGCCGTTTTCTTGCCGGCGCGGGTAACCTTTTCGGCTTTTTCGGCGGGCTGAAATTTCTTCAGCGGCAGATTTAGCTGGCCTTTTAATACCTGATGGCCGCGCTCGGTGATCTTCAGGGCGTAGCCTTCCTCGTAGGCGATGTAGAACAGGCCGTCGTTCAGCATCTGGTGGATGTAGCTGTACCAGTCGAGATAGGGCAGGTCGGAACCGGCGCCGTAGGTTTTGATCTGATCGTAGCCGCCCTGCAGCACGGCCTGGTTGCGCATGCCCCGCAGGATGTCGATGAGCAGCGTGATAGCAACCCGCTCGCGACTGCGGAACACGGCGGATAGGGCCTTCTGGGCAATGAGCGTCCCGTCGAACGTCGTAGGCGGGTTGCGGCAGATATCGCAGTTGCCGCAGTCTTCGCCCAACGTTTCGGAAAAGTAGTTGAGCAGGATTTTGCGGCGACACGAGGCGGCTTCCGCAAACTGCTGCATGCGCTCAAGCTTGGCGGTGTTGAGCTGGGCCTGCCGGGCGGGCACGTCCTTGGTCACCATCTCGCGCATCTGCATCACGTCGGCGAAGCTATAGAACAGGAGCGCCGTGGCCGGGGCGCCATCGCGCCCGGCGCGGCCGATTTCCTGGTAGTAGCCTTCGATATTTTTGGGCAGATTGTAGTGCATTACCCAGCGCACGTTGCTTTTATCGATGCCCATGCCGAAGGCGATGGTGGCGACGATTACCTGCACATCGTCCTGCAAAAAGGCTTCCTGGGCGGCGCTGCGCTGATTGGGCGTGAGGCCGGCGTGGTAGTGGGCGGCTTTAATGCCCTTGGCCTGCAGCTTCTGGGAGATGGTTTCGCAGGTTTTGCGCGAGAGGCAGTAGATGATGCCGGGATCCTGCGGGTGGCGGGCCAGGAAATCGAGCACGGCCCCCACCCGGTCCTGGCCGGGGCGCACCATGAGGTTGATGTTGGGCCGGTCGAAGCTGGAAAGGAACACCCGGGGCTCGTGCAGATTGAGCTGGGTGAGAATATCACGCTGGGTGAGGCGGTCGGCCGTGGCCGTGAGCGCCACGATGGGCGTGTTGGGAAAGTTGTTGCGCAGGGCGCCGAGCTGGGCATATTCGGGCCGGAAATCGTGGCCCCAGCTCGAAATACAGTGCGCCTCATCGATGGCAAACAGGCTGATATTAATGCGCTGTAAAAACGCCATGAACCCCTCCGAAAGCAGCTTCTCGGGGCTGACGTAGAGCAGTTTCAGGTGACCGCCCAGGGCCGCTCGGGAGATATCGCTGGCCTCCGACTGCCCCACGCTGCTGTTGATGTAGGCGGCGGCGATCCCGTTGGCTTTCAGCGCTTCAACCTGATCTTTCATCAGGGCTATGAGCGGGGACACAACCACGCAGGTGCCCGCCGACACCACGGCCGGAATCTGAAAGCAGACCGACTTGCCGCCCCCAGTGGGCATGAGCACGACGGTGTCTTTACCGGCCAGAATATGCTCGATGATCTCGCCCTGCATGGGGCGAAAATTGTCGTAGCCGTAGTACCGCTTCAGGGCCTGGCGGGCGGCTTGGAGAATCGGTGGGGAAGCGAGTTCGGGCATAGCGTTCGGGAGAACCTCAATCCGCTGGCCCCCGCTCCGGCGGAGCGGACGGGCCAGACGGGTTTTTTGGGTGATTTTCGGATGAGCGGCCGGCTGACGGGACCAGCGGTGAGGGTCTGGGCTGCGGGGTGAAACGCAATTCAGAACCGCCGGATTCCGTCGGTGCGAAGGTACAGCCGAGGTCAGATTTCGCCGGCCGGGTCGGCCGCCGGAGCGCGCCGCGATCCCCGATAGAGCTCATACTTCAGCAGGCGGCAGTCAATCGGGCCGTTGAAAAGGGGCGTGCGGCGGGCCGATTTCAGCCCAATGCTTTTGGCTGCTTCCAGGTTGCCGGTCAGCACGAAGGCATCATAGCCCTGGAAATTTGATTTCAGCGCATCGCCGATCGCCTTGTAGAGGGCGCCCATCTCGGCTTCCTCGCCCAGCCGCTCGCCGTAGGGCGGGTTGGTGATGACGAGGCCGGGCGGCTGGCTGGCGGGCGCCCCGGCGTCCTTCACGTCGCGGACGGAGAGACGGATGCAGTCTTCCAGGCCGGCGGCGGTGATGTTGGCGGCGGCCATGTCGATGGTTTTCGCGTCGAGGTCGGAGCCGGCGAGGTAGGCTTGGGGCTCTTCCAGGCGTTGGCTTTTGGCTTCCTCGCGCACCTGCTGCCAGAGCACGGGGTCGAAATCATACCAGTTCTCAAACCCAAACTTGCCCTGGTGAAACAGGCCGGGAGCAATGCGCTGGGCCAGCAAACCGGCCTCGGTGAGAATGGTAGCCGAGCCGCACATGGGGTCGATGAGCGGCTTTTTACCATCCCAGCCCGAGAGCAGGACGATGCCGGCGGCCAGCACTTCGTTGAGCGGGGCTTCGTTGGTGTGCTGGCGGTAGCCGCGCCGGTGCAGCGAATCGCCGGCCGCGTCGAGGCTGAGAATGACTTCATTTTCCGACATCCGCAGGTGCAAACGGATATCCGGGGTGCGGGTATCCACGTCGGGCCGGCTGCCGGTACGGGCCCGGAACTGGTCCACGATGGCATCCTTGGTGAGCTGAGCCACGAAGAGCGAGTGCTCAAAAGTGGAGCGGTTGACCACAGCCGTGATGGCAAACGTCTGGCCGGGACCGATGAAATCGGCCCAGTCGATGCGGCCAACTTCGCGGTAGAGCGCTTTTTCATCGGGGGCCGAAAACGCGGCGAACGGGCGCAGCAGGCGCATGGCCAGCCGGCTCCAGAGGGCCGTTTCGTAGAGCAGACGGTGGTCGCCCATAAACTCGACGGCCCGGCTGCCGACGTGCGTAATATCGGCCCCGAGGTGGTGGAGCTCGTCGGCGAGTAATTCTTCCAGGCCGAACTGGGTGGTAGCGGTGAGGTGCATCATAAGCGGGAGCGCGGGCAATAGCCCGGTACAAAGGTTGCCCAAACCACGGCCCCGAACCGCCAGTCTGGTCCGCAACCAGTAGCTTGCGCCCATTACCTCCCCCAGTTTCGGTTCGTTATGGCCCTCCCTTCCTCCTCCATTTCGGCAGTTGCCCCCGATGCGGGGCCGGCCGCGCCCCGCTCCTACGCCGGGCCCATGGTGCTGATGACGACGCTGTTCTTCCTCTTCGGGGCCGTCACCAACTTCAACGATGTGCTCATGCCCTACCTCAAGGACGTGTGCCAGCTTACCGATTTGCAGTCGTCGGCCGTACAGTCCGCATTTTTTGGGGCCTACTTTCTCATGTCGCTGCCGGCGGGATTTGTGCTCAAAAAGCTGGGCTATCAGCGCGGCATCGTGGTGGGACTGCTGGTTATGGCGGGCGGGGCGCTGCTCTTTATTCCGGCGGCCGACTCTCGGGCGTTCGGCCTGTTTCTGCTGGCCCTGAGCGTACTGGGCTCGGGCATTACGCTGCTGCAAGTGGCGGCCAATCCCTACGTGAGCATTCTGGGGCCGGCGCGGGGCGCGGCGGCGCGGGTGAGCGTGGTGGGCGTGGCCAATAATTTCGGCGGGGCGCTCTCGCCCCTGGTGGGCGGGCTGGTCCTCTTCGGCGGCTCGGTGGCGCTCAAGGCGCGGCTGGCAGCGCTGCCCGTGGCCGAGCGGCTGGCCGAGGAATCGCACCTGGTAAAAGGCCCGTACCTGGGGCTGGCGGCCTTTCTGGCGGTGCTGGCGGCCGTCTTTTTCTTCCTGGTCAAGCTCCCCGATATCGAAAGCATTCCCGAAGAAGCTACCACCGAAGTGCGGCCTGTGGCGGCCGGCCGCCGCTCGGCGCTCGGGTTTCCGCACCTGGTGCTGGGCATCGGGGCCATTTTTGTGTACGTTGGGGTCGAAGTCGGGCTGGGCTCCTTCCTCATTCGCTACGGCGAATCGCAGGGCATTGCCCACCTGTCGGCCTTCACCCAAAGTCTGGTGCGGGGGCTGAATGTGGCCACCAACTACGCAGGCACGCTTTTCGGGCAAAGCCCGGCGGGAATCGACACTTCGGCCGGTTTCACGCGGGCCGTGGGGGCGGTACTGGTGTCGTCCTATTGGTTTGGCTCGCTGGTGGGGCGGCTGCTGGGGATTCCGCTGCTGCTGCGCTTCCCCAACCGGGCGCTGCTGGTGGGAGTGTGCGCGGCCGGCGCGGCGCTGGTGGGCGCGAGCATCTTCAGCCACGGCGAAACGGCCCTGTGGCTGGTGGTGCTCTGCGGGCTGATGAACTCGATTATGTGGCCCGTGATTTTCCCACTGGCCATCACCGGGCTGGGCGCGTTCACCAAACAGGGCTCGTCGTACCTGATTATGGCCATCGTGGGCGGGGCGCTGATTCCGCCGCTCATGGGCTTTATCGCCACGCACGGCGGCGGACTGCGGGTAGCGTTCGTGGTGCCCGCGCTCTGTTATCTGTACCTGCTCTTTTATGCGCTGCGGGGCTACCGGGTACGGTAGGTGAACAGGGATGCGGGCGGAAGTGGCTGCCATCGGGCGGGGCCTACCTTTGCCCGCATGACTCCCCTGCTCGAAGAAAACGTTTCCCTCCTGCCCTACAACACCTTCGGCCTCGACGTGCAGGCCCGCTACTTCGCCCGCTTCGCCTCGGCCGATGAGCTGCGGCTGCTGCTAAAGCTGTCCGAGGTGCAGACGGCCGCCAAGCTCATTCTCGGCGGCGGCTCCAACCTGCTGTTCACTCAGGACTTCCAGGGCGTGGTGCTGAAAAACGAGATTCGCGGACTCGAAATCAGCCACGAAGACAGTGATACCCAGACCGCCCTGGTGCGCGCCGGGGCCGGCGAAAGCTGGCACGGCCTGGTCGAGTACGCCCTCGACCAGGGCCTGAGCGGCCTGGAAAACCTCTCCCTCATTCCCGGCACGGTGGGCGCGGCGCCCCTGCAAAACATCGGCGCGTACGGCGCCGAGCTACGCGATACCTTCGAGCAGCTCGAAGCCGTGGCCCTGCGCACCGGCGAGCTGCGGGTGTTCAACGCCGCCGAGTGCGGGTTTGGCTACCGGGAAAGCGTGTTTAAGAACGAGCTGCGCGACCAGTTTGTGGTCACGGCCGTGGTGTTGCGCCTGCACCGGCAGGCCCGGCCCAACGTGCGCTACGGGGCCATCACCGACACCCTGGCCGAGCTGGGGATCACGGGCGAGCCCACGGCGCAGGAGGTGAGCCGGGCCGTCATCCACATCCGCCGCGCCAAGCTGCCCGACCCCGCCGTGGTGGGCAACGCGGGCTCGTTCTTCAAAAACCCCGAGCTTTCCCAGGCCCGATTCGACCACCTCAAAAGCCAATATCCCGACCTGCCCGGCTACCCCGTACCGGGCGGCGTGAAAGTACCCGCCGCCTGGCTCATCGAGCGGGCCGGCTGGAAAGGGCTACGCCGGGGCCCCGGCGCGGGCACCCACGGCGTGCACGACCGTCAGGCGCTGGTGCTCGTTCACCACGGCGGGGCCACGGGCGGCGAGCTGCGCCAGCTGGCCGAGGAAATCATCGCCTCCGTGCGCCGGCAGTTTGCCATCGAACTGCACCCGGAAGTGAATATGCTTTAACGAAGTCAGATTATGATAATTTATTAACATATAACCAACGGGGAATCAAGGGATGATTGCCAATTTTGCGGAGCTTGTGCCCCCCGGCCCGAGCCCCGGGCGTCGGGAACCAGCGGGGCTTTTTCCGACTTCCATTCATCTCTCTTCACTTCCCTATGAAAAAACTTACCCTCCTGGTAATGCTCCTGAGTAGCGCGGCCTGGCGGCCCGTCGCGGCCCAAACCTCCATCACCATCGCGGCGGCGCGGGCCCAGCAGCCGGCCAACAATGCCACGGCGGGCCCCACCGTCACGGTGCGCGGCGTGGCGACCAACGGGCCGGAGCTGGGGGCCATCCGCTATTTTCAGGATGGCACGGCGGGCATTGCCGCCTACGGCGGCAGCAGCGGCACGGCAGCGGCGGTGGCCGCCACGCTGAACGCCGTGCAGGGCGGCGACAGCATTCTGGTCACCGGCCAGCTGAAGCAGTTTTATGGCTTGCTGGAAATGGATCCCATCACCAGCGTGACCGTGCTGGCCGGACACCGGCCGGTGGCGCCGGTGGTGTTTGCCGCCGGCAATATTTCGGCGGCTTTTGCCGAGCAGTACGAGGGCCAGCTGGTGCGGATTAACGGCATCTCGTCCATCACCACGAGCGCCGGCACGCCCGTGGCCTCTTTTGCCTCGACGGCCTATCGCATCAACAACGACCCGGCCACGCCGCTCTTCGTGAACGCGGGCAGCAACGGTCCCAACGGCCTCATCGGCAAGCCCGCACCCAGCGGGACGTACGATGCCGTGGGCCTGATCAGCCAGCACATGGCGGCCAATACCGGCGCCGTGAGCACGACGGTCGGCTACCAGCTCCTGCCCCGGCTCTACGCCGATTTCCTGCAGGGCCTCACCCCAAATCTGACCGGCATTCTCACCGCTACCAACATCAGCCCGACGGGCTTCACGGTGAATTTCACCACCCAGAATGCCGGCGATACCCGCCTGAGCTACGCCACCTCCCCCACCGGCCCCTTCACGCTGGTGAGCGCCGCCGGCAGCGGCACGACCCACAGCGTACCCCTCACGGGTCTGCTGCCCGCCACGGTCTACTATGCGCAGGCGATTTCGGTAAACAGCGTGGGCCAGTCGCAGTCGCGGGTGGTGCCCATGATCACGGCTTCCCTTTCCACCGGCCGGATCCGGACTTACTTCAATAATACCGTCGATAATACCCTGGCGCTGCCCGGCAACAACGCCGTGTACCTGCCCCAGGGCCATATTGCCGACACGCTGGCCCGCTACATCGACCGCGCCCGCAAGAGTCTGGACATCGCCATCTACAACTGGAACAGCCCCGTGATCCTGACGGCCGTGAACGCGGCCTACGCCCGGGGCGTGAAGGTGCGCGTGATTTACGAAGATGATAATTCCAACGTGAGCATTGGCGATCTCACGGCCGCCATTCCGCGCATTGTCCGCCCCACTCAGGCCGGCAGCAGCGGCAGCGCCATCATGCACAATAAGTTTGTGGTGATTGATGTGGATACGAGCAACGCCCGGCTGCCCTGGGTCTGGACCGGCTCGACCAACTGGACCGCCGCCCAGCTCGCCACCGACCGCAATTCGGCCCTGGCCGTGCAGGACCAGAGCCTGGCCCGGGTCTACACCATCGAGTTCAACGAGATGTGGGGCAGCGCCACGACCACGCCCGGCACGCCCCTGTTCGGCAACCGCAAGAGTGATAACACGCCCCACTTTCTGAACATCGGCGGACGCAGCGTGCAGTCCTGGTTCTCGCCCACCGACAACGTGAACGGCCACCTGATCGAAACCGTGCAGACGGCCGATAACGACCTGCACGTTGCTTCCATGATCATCACCCGGACGGATATTGCCCGCGCCATTCGCGACCAGATTCAGCTGCGCGGCATCGCCGCCTGCTCCGAGGGCGTGACCAACGACACGACCACCAGCGACGGCACGGGCGGCAACTTCCGCATTCTGCGCACGGCCCTGGGCAACCGCATGATTAATAAAGTGGGCGCCTATATTTTTCACCATAAATACCTGATCGTGGACGCCGGCGCCGCCCAATCCGACCCCACGGTGTTCGTCGGCTCGCACAACTGGACCGCTTCGGCCGACAACGAGAACGACGAAAACACGCTCGTCATCCACGATAGCCGCATTGTCAATCAGTATTACCAGGAATTTGCCAACCGCGTGGCGGAGCAGAACATTGCTGGCGTCATCGTCTGCCGCCTCGTGCTGGCTACCCGCGCCGGCACCGTGCCGGTCAGCGCCCTGCAGGTTTATCCGAACCCGAGCCAGGGCAGCTTCAGCCTGCATTTGCCCGCCACGGCGGCCCGCACCGCCCGCATCGTCCTGCGCGACGCCACCGGCCGCGTTGTGCTCGCCCAAACCCAGCCCCTCACCGGCGCCGACCTAACCATCGACGCCACGGCATTAAAATCCGGCCTGTACCTGGTGCAGGTCACCACGCCCGAAGCCGTACAAACCAGCCGCGTAGTGGTGGAATAGCTTGATTGAAACCAAATAAAAAGCGGCGGCTCCCGAATCGGGGGCCGCCGCTTTTTATTTGGTTTCAACGCCCTTTACTTCAGCACTACGATAGTTACGCCGTCCCCGCCCCGGTCGGCATGCTCGTCGGCGACGCTGGCTACGGCTTTTTGCGAGCGGAGATAGTCGCGCACTACCTGGCGGAGCACGCCGTTGCCGCGCCCGTGGAGGAACTTGACTTCGGACATACCCAGCATCACGGCGTCGTCCACAAAGCTCATGGTTTTGGTGATGGCGTCTTCGGCCCGCTCGCCGCGCAGGTCGAGCGTAGGGCTGAAGCCGGCCATGCGGTTGGTGATGTTCATGTTGCCGCCGCCACTAGTGCTGCCCCCGCTGAGGCGGGTCTTTTTGGTTTTGGCGGCCAGCTCCCGCTCGCGGATTTCGGCGCGGCCCAGCTTCTCGAGCTGGTCTATTTTCACCAGCGTTTTGAGGCCGCCAAACATGACCTCGGCGGTTTTCCCCTTCACGCTCACCAACTCACCGTGGCCTTCCTGACCAAACAGGGCCACTTTATCGCCGGGCAGCAGGCTGCCGGCTTCGGCCCGTTCGCGGGTGGCCTTGGCTTTGGGCGGCTCAATCTGCAGCTCGGTGCGGACGAACGTATCGAGTTTTTCGCGGGCTTTTTTATTGACTTCCTTATCGGCCTGCCCGCGCCGGATTTCGCCGATGGTGGCTTCAATCTGCTGGTTGGTGTTCACCAGCAGCGCCTTGGCCTGTTGCTTGGCGGTGCGCAGGGTGTCGAGACGGGTGTCTTCGATGTGCTGCTTGAGATCCTGGTATTCCTGGGCGGCGCGCTTAAGGCGCTTCTCCTGCTTGACGGCTTCGGCGGTACGGGCTTCGAGCTCGGTTTTCTCCCGCTCAAGTCCTTCGAGCAGGTGGTCATAGCGAATTTTATCCGTGCCCACGAGCTGGGAGGCGTGCTCCACGACTTCCTTCGGCAACCCGATTTTGCGGGCAATCTCGATGGCGAACGACGAGCCCGGCTTGCCCACTTCCAGCCGGTAGAGCGGCTGCAAGCGCTCCGGATCGTAGCGCATGGCGCCGTTGATCAGGTGCTGGGTGCGCTCGGCGAAGTCCTTCAGGTTGGTGTAGTGGGTGGTGATGACGCCGTACACCCGGGCCCGATTCAGCTGATGGAGCACGGCCTCGGCAATGGCCCCGCCCAGGCTGGGCTCGGTGCCGGTACCGAATTCGTCGATCAGCACCAGGCTTTTCTTGCCGGCCAGCAGCAGAAACTGCTTCATTGCCAATAAGTGCGAAGAATAGGTTGAGAGGTCATTTTCCAGACTCTGCTCGTCGCCGATATCCAGAAAAATATCCTCGAAGACGCCCGCCTCAGAGTTGTCGGCGCAGGGAATGAGCAGGCCCATCTGGAGCATGAACTGCACCAGGCCCACTGTTTTCAGCGCCACCGACTTGCCCCCGGCGTTCGGGCCGGAAATGACCAGAATGCGCTGCTCGTAGTTCAGCTCCAGGTCGAGGGGAACCACCTCACGGGCGTCGCCATTCTCGCGCTTGTGCTGGGCGAAAGCCAGCTGCAGCAACGGGTGCCGCACGCGCTGCCAGTTCAGCATGGGTTTGTTGTGCAGCAGCGGTAGGCGGCAGTCCAGCGTCACGGCCAGCCGGGCTTTAGCCCGGATAAAGTCAATCAGTCCCAGATAGGCGTAGGCTTTGCGCAGGTCGGGCAGGTGCGGGCGGAGCTGGTCGGTGAGGGCGCTGAGGATGCGGATCAGCTCGCGCTGGTAGGCATTATCGAGGTCTTTGATGTCGTTGTTGAGCTCAAAAACGGCTTCGGGCTCAATAAAAACCGTCTGGCCCGAGGCCGACTCGTCGTGAATCAGGCCCTTCACCTTCCGCTTGTGCTCGGCAATGACCGGCAGCACCAGCCGCCCGCCCCGAATGGTGGGCTCGGCATCGCCCGGAATCCAGCCCTCGGCCTTGGCCTGACGTAGAATCCCAACAATCTGCCGGCGCAATTGGCCCTGCCGGGTGATGAGCTCCTGCCGGATCTGGCGCAGCAGCGGCGAGGCGTCGTCGCGCACCTGGCCTTCGTCGTCCACCACTTTGTCCAGGGCCGCCAGCAGATTGCGATCCACCTGCACGCCAATACCCAGCAGGCGCAGCGTGGGATACAGGCCCGCATCGGCCTCGGTGAAGAACGTGAGAGCCTGACGAATAGTCCGCAGGCTCATCTTCACTTCAAAAAACGCGGCCACGTCGAGGAAAGCGCCGGGTAGGGCGGCCCGCTTGAGGTGGGCCTGGGTATCGTGGTAGTGGGAGGCGGGGAAATCGGCCCCGGCGCGCAGCAGATAGGCAAACTCGTCGGTCTGTTGCAGTAGTTTCAGCAGCGGCTCGTGCTTCTCCTGAAACGTCATGCGGGCCACGTACTGCCGGCCCAGAGCGCTGAGGCAGTTGGCTTCGAGCTGCTCGCGCAGGGTGGTGAAGCCGATTTTTTGTTCGAAGTGTTGGGGTAACAGCAAGTAGTCGGTGTTTTCGGGATTGGGATGCGAAGGTAAACAGCGGGCGGGGCGGGAAAGATTCGCGGCCGTATTACCCCTGGTTTAATTCGGCGGCGGTCAACATCCAGAAACAATGCTCCCCTGCTGGCGCGGGTTTAGCGCAGCGTAACCCGTGACTGTTCATGCGGGGAGGCTATGTCTTCCTTGCCGCAACAGCGGCAAACTCGCGTTCGGGTTACGCTGCTCGTCCAATGCGAGGCACAGCCTCGCCCAATAATAGACACAGGTTACGCTGCGCTAAACCCGCGCCAGTGGGGACCAGTACTTTTTAACCAATTACTTATCAACCCCCGCCCCGAACAACGCGAAATCATACTTCACCGGGTCCGTTGGATCCAACAGCCGCAGGTTGGCGGTCAGCTCCTCGGCGGCCGGCCAGTCCACCAGCTTGCGGGTGAGCAGGCCCAGGGGGCGGGCCTGGCGTTCGACGTGCAAGTCAATGGGCATGATTAAATCCGCCATCGACAGCCGGGTCCAGAGGCCGAAGTCTACGCCGTGACTATCGCGGCGCACGAGCCAGCGCAGGTACATATTTACGCGCTTGCAGGCCGAGCCGCGGGCGGGCGTGGCCACGTGCTTGCGGGTGCGGGCGGGCGCCTCGGGCAGGCTAAAAAACAAAGTATTGAATCCTTCCAGGCGCTCGCGCTGGGTTGTTCCCTGCAAAAATGCCGGTTCCAGCGAGTCGTGCGTGCCGTACCACCAGTGCAGCCAGTGAACGAAATAGAGCAGATCGGTATCGCAGAACGTGCGGTGGCAGAAGCCCAGCAGCCGCTTCAGGTCCTCGTCCTGGTGCTGGGTGATGAACTGATGGGGCGCGTCGTCCATGCGGCGCAGTAGCTCATTGCACTTATTGATGATGGTGGGCCGTTGCCCCCAGGCCAGCAGCGCGGCGAAGAGGCCGCTGATTTCCACATCCGCCCGCCGGGTGAAACGGTGCGGAATCTGAATGGGATCGTTGGGAATGAACTCCGGGCGGTTGTACCGGGCGTAGCGTTCCTCCATTAAATCGCGGAGCCGGGCCACGTCGGGCGGTGCAACCGGCGACGGGCCGGGCAGCAGCGGAGCTTTCTTCACGCGACGCGCTTACTGCGGGATGTAATTGGTTTCGACCCGGAACCGCGCGTCAAAAGCGCCCAGCTTTTGGATCGCCCGGGGCGAGAGGCGCACCAGAATATTGTTGTTTTCGCCAGTGGCCGGCAGCTTGCCGATCACGCGCACGTACACCGACTGGCCGTTCATGGCATTTTTCACCTGCATGATGGTGCCCACGGGCGCCGTTTTGTGCAAGGCCAGGTATTTGTCGGTCGCGCTTTTTTCGATGGGCGCGCCCAGGCCGGATTCCACCACGCGGGCCAGCACTTCGCTGGCGCGGTTGGGAGTACGCCCTTCCTTGCTGTCCTCCTTTTCGTCGGGCGTCACGGTGGCGATCTGGGCGGGCTTGTCGGCCACCGGCGCCACGGGCACTTTGGCCACCGGCAGCGCGGGAGCCGTGTCCGGCTCAGCCACCGGGTGGGCGGGCACCGACCGGGGGACAGCGGCTTCCGTGGCCGTCAGTAAGAGCTGCTGACCGACGCGCACGGCACCCCCAGCGGGCAGCTTGTTCAACCGGATCAGATCCTCGGGCGCGAGCTGAAAGCGCCGGGCAATACCAAACAGGGTTTCGCCCTTGGTCACAGTATAGTGCGCGGGCACGGCAGCGGCCGGCGCCGGGGCGGGCGCAGTTACGGACGTTTTGCCCACGGCCACCGCCGCCGGTTTGCCGCCGGCGGGCCGGGGCACGAAGACAATCTGCCCAATGCCCAGGCCATTTTTAAGCTGCGGATTGGCAGCCGTAAGCTGACTGAGCGTCACGTGGTAGCGGCGCGTGATGGCCATCATGGTTTCGCCGGGCGCTACGCGGTGCTTCACGAAACGCTGACCGCCGCGCATTTCCATACCGATGGAATCCGACGGCGCACTTTTAGCAGAAACGGGTTTTCCGGAACCAGGCCCGTGCAGGGCCAGCAACGTGAAAAGTGAAATAATTACAGTCATAAATTCAACCTTGCAAAATCATAAATCCCCGCCGCCTAAATGTCCGGCCCGACGGCCGGCAAAGACAAAATAACGCAAAAACCGCCGGGCAATCGGCACCGAACCCTTTTGCCGCCGGCCCGGACCCGTTCTTTGGCGGAGATTTTCGGTTTTCTGCTTCATTTTTTCTTCCGCTGCGCATGGTCCTTGGCCTCATCCCCGCCCGATTTGCCTCCACTCGTTTGCCCGGCAAGCCACTCATTGACCTGGGCGGCCTGAGCATGATTCAGCGGGTGGTGAACCAGGCCCGGCGGGCCAATCTGGCCCGCGTGGTGGTCGCCACCGACGATGAGCGCATCCGCCGGCACGTGCTGGATTTTGGGGGCGAAGCCGTCCTCACCCGTACCGACCACCCCAGCGGCACCGACCGCCTCTGGGAAGCCTTCCAGCAGTTGGGCAGCCCGCCCGAAGTGCATTGCATCGTCAACATTCAGGGCGATGAACCCTTCATTCACCCCGCCCAGATCAATGCCCTGACCGATTTATTCGCCGACGCCGCCACCGCTCCCGACATCGCCACGCTGGTGAAACCCGTGGTTTCGACCGAGGAATTATTCAGTCCGCACCTGCCCAAAGTCGTGCTCAGCGGCCGGGGCAACGCGCTCTATTTCAGCCGGCACCCGCTCCCCTACCAGCGCCAGCACCCGCCCGCCGAGTGGCTGGCCCACCACCGCTACCTGCGCCACCTGGGGCTGTACGCCTACCGGCCCGCCGTGCTGGCCCAGCTCACCCGCCTGCCCGTGTCGCCCCTCGAAGCCGCCGAGAGCCTGGAACAATTGCGCTGGCTGGAAGCCGGTTTTCAGATTCGCTGCGCCGAAACGAAGCTGGATGCGTTCGGCATCGATACGCCCGAGGACGTGGTGCGAGCCCGCGCCCGACTGGCGGTTTAGCCCTCGGAAGCCGGCCCGGCGGCTTTTTCGGGCTCAACTTCAAGGCGTTCGGAACGCATTTCCCGGGACAGGAAATAATTGAGCGCCGTGCGGATGACAGCAATGGCGCCGAGCTTGCCCAACTGTTCCCAGCTCGGCGAAACGGCGGTGGATAAGATATCGGCGCCCAGCTGAAATTCCAGCGCCAGGGCCAGGTAACGGGCCAGGGTGAGGCGAATGGCGGTAAAATCGGCCGTCTGCCGCCGGGCCAGCGCCTGGAGCAGCAGCCCGCCCGCGCTGAGAATCCCCAGCACGATGATAATGGCGCCCACGGCCTCCACGCCCAGTTTCAGCCAGAGCACGGCACTGATGACGGTGCTTTCGGCCTGACCGTGCAGGGTGGTCACGTCGGGCAGTGTTTCGGAAAACGGGGAAAAATGGACCACGGGGGCGGGATTAAAATACGTTCGGTAATCAGCCGCCGGCCTTTTTCGCCTTGTAGCCTTCCTTGATCAGCACGGCCAGGACTTTGTCGCGGAAGTCGCCCTGCACCAGGATTTCGCCGTCTTTGGCGTTGCCGCCCACGCCGCATTTGGTTTTGAGCAGCTTGGCCAGGGCCTGCAGGTCGGCATCCGTGCCGGAGAAGCCGGTCACGAGCGTCACCTGCTTGCCACCGCGCTGCTTTTTGTCGAGCTGCACCCGCAGCTGCTGCTGTTGCGAGGGCAGCGTAGCGGCGGCGGCCGGCGCATCGGTTTCGTAGGAAAAGTCCGGGTTGGTGGAGTAGACCACTCCCGTGCGGTTTATTTTCATTAGTTGATTATTAATTGATTAATAACAGATTATCTGATTTTTTCCGGCCTAAGACCGGCTAATTATTACGCCGCGAGCTAAACTGCCACGGCCAGCGCCAGGGGAAGCAATTCAACCACAAACTCCGTGGCGTGCCCCAGGTAATCGCCATCAACGTGAAAGCCGATGGGTGCCTGGGCCACCACCCGACCGCGCGGCACCCGAAAGTAATCGGCGGCTTTGGTTTGGGGCAAATTGCCGAGGGCCATGCCCAGGCTCACCCGAATGGCCCGGCCGACGGGCAGCGCATCGATCAGGCACACGTCGAGCAGACCATCGCGCAGGTCGGCCCGCGGCGCGATGTACACATTGTTGCCGTACTGCGACGCATTGGCGAAAGCCAACACGTAACAATCCGTGGTCAGCACCTGGCTGCCCAGCTCGACCCGCACCGCCACGGGCTGGTAGCGGCGGTACTCCCGCAGCGTCACCCGCAGGTAAGTGCTCAGACCCCGCGAGCCGGCCTGGGCAAAATGCTGGCTCACGTGGGCATCGAACCCCAGCCCGGCCGTGCAAAAAAACGGATGGTCGTTGATTACGCCCACATCCATGCGGCTGAAAGTGGGCGCGGCCAGCCGGCGCAGGGCGGCGGGCAGGCCCAGCGGCACTTTCAGGTGGCGGGCCAGACCGTTGCCCGAGCCCTGGGGCACGATACCCAGGGCGGCCGCCGTGCCCAGCAGGCCCCGGCCCACTTCGTTCACGGTGCCGTCGCCGCCCACGGCTGCCACCACCCGGAAGCCTTCGGCGGCGGCGGCCTGCGCCAGCGCCACGGCGTGCCCGGCGTATTCGGTGAGGCGGATTTCGTAATCATCTTCTAACGTCCCAAAGTGGTGGGCAATCAGCGCCGGCAGGTCGTGACGACGGCTGGGTCCGGCCGTGGGATTGAGAATAAAACAGGTTTTGGGCATGAGCAACGCCCGACACGGGCCGGGCGAATCGTAAAAAAGTAAGCTGATCCGCTCAGCAACCGGGGCGGGCCATAAAAAATGCCGCCCGCCCCGCCACGGATGGCAAAGCGAGCGGCATTTTTACTAAACCAGTAACTAACCGTTCATCTGCTCGCCGAGCTTCTGAATCAGGTCGGCGGTGCGGGTCGAGTAGCCGGTTTCGTTGTCGTACCAGCCAATCACTTTCACCAGCGTACCGCTGGCGGCGGTCAGCTCCGAGTCGAAAATGCAGCTGTGGGTGTTGCCCACGATGTCGATGCTCACCAGCGGATCGGTGCTGTATTCGAGGATGCCTTTCATGGAACCCTCGGCGGCGGCCTTCATTACGGCGTTGACTTCATCCCGGGTGGCTTCCTTTTTCAGGACCACGGTCAGGTCGGTCATCGAACCGTCCGGAATGGGCACGCGCATGGCCAGACCGTCGAGTTTACCCTTCAGGTGGGGCAGCACCAGACCCACGGCCTTGGCGGCGCCGGTGCTGGTGGGGATAATGCTGTAGGCGGCGGCGCGGGCACGGCGCAGATCTTTGTGGGGGGCGTCCTGCAGGTTCTGATCCGAGGTGTAGGCGTGCACCGTGGTGATGTAGCCTTTCTCGATTCCGAAGGCATCATCCAGCGCTTTGGCCATGGGAGCCAGGCAGTTGGTGGTGCAGCTGGCGTTACTGAGAATGGTTTCGGCGCCGGTGAGAATGTCTTCGTTAACGCCCAGCACGACGGTCGGAATGTTGCCGGTGGCGGGGGCCGAGATCACGACTTTCTTGGCGCCGGCGGTCAGGTGCTGACCCGCGCCAGCCTCATCCACGAAGCGACCCGTTGATTCGAGAACCACATCGACGCCCATCTTGCCCCAGGGGAGCAGCTTGGGATCGCGCTCGGCCAGGGCCGCGATGCGCTGTCCGTTCACCGTGATGCTCTCCTCGTCGTAGCTCACGGTGCCCTGAAAGCGGCCGTGGACGGAGTCGAATTTCAACAAGTGCGCGAGCGTCTTGTTGTCGGTCAAGTCATTGATAGCAACGATCTCAACATTGTCGCGGCCCAGCAGCGACTTGAAAGTGAGGCGACCAATACGACCGAAGCCGTTGATAGCGACTTTAATTTTTGCCATAGCAAAACAGAAAAAATAAGTGACGAGCCGCCACGTTGGCGGCCAGTTGTAACGCGAGGCGAAGATAGTAGACCAATCCGGCTTAGCGCATACCCCTCCCGGAATGAGACGCCCGAAAGTTCCGGGCCCGGTATTTCCCCACCCATCCCCCACCATTACCCTGTAATTATCCCAGAGCGACGCCGCCATCGCAAACTCCGATATGCAGTCCGGAATCTTTTCACCCTGAAAAACAGCGCACTTTGGTCAACTGAGCACTTTTTTTTGGCCCAACACTTGTACGGCTGGTTGCGCCCCGTATCTTTGTATCACCAAAACAAAACAAAAACGGTCCGTTCGTCTAGGGGTTAGGACAGTAGATTTTCATTCTACCAACAGGGGTTCGATTCCCCTACGGACTACAGAAAAGCCCATTTCCAGCTCGGAAATGGGCTTTTTGCTTTATAGCTGGATAGAATCCTGTCCAGTATTTAAAAAGGCGCGGGTATCTGGCAGATGTTTTTTTGCGACGGCCCTGGTCGTCCCGGATTCCCGGTCAGGCAGCGGACCGGACTTTTCCGGGCCAGGCTCCCCCCGGGGTAATGCGGGAAGACCGTTAGGCGGCCAGGGCGGCGCGGCAGGCTTGCTCGCAACGCCGGCAAGCTTCGGCGCAGTGCTGGCAGTGCTCCAGGTGGGCACCGTGCTTTTCGCACTCGCTGGCGCAGATGCCGCAGATTTCGGCGCACTCGCGCATGACGTGCCCGGCGTGCTCCGACCCGCGGGCTACGAAACGGGCGGTAATAGAGCAGATGTCGGCGCAGTCACGGTCGATGCTGATGCAGCGGACCATCATTTTTACTTCCTGCTCCTGCAGGCAGGCAGTGGCACACTGCTCGCAAGCGGCAATGCAGGCATTGAGGGCGTCGAGAAGGCTTTGCGGTTGGTTGTTCATGAAAAAGGAAGTAAGGTTGAGGGAGGAACAAATACTGTAGTATTAACGCCTTTTAATGCGGGTGGTTAGGATAGGATTCGGGCGGGTTGCTGCATAATGCGGGCAGAATCACAGAGCGGCGGGCGGCGGGCGGAGCTGGGCGGCGAGCTCCGGCGGGTGATCGTCGAGGCCAGCTTCGCTGTGGCCGCGACGGTACTGGGCCAGGGCCCGTTCGCCAACCAGCCAGAAGACGACCGGCGTAACGATGATATCAAGTAAGGTGGAGCTGAGCAGGCCGCCGAGGATGACCGTGGCCACGGGGTAGAGAATCTCCTTGCCCGGCGCGTCTTTGGCCAGCGTCAGCGGTACCAGCGCCAGGGCCGCTACCAGGGCCGTCATGAGCACGGGCACCAGCCGTTCGAGGGAGCCGCGCACTATCATTTCCTTACCAAATT
>JAYWCH010000018.1:0-14089 GCA_043780755.1 Hymenobacter sp. | reverse complement strand
CCGGGGCACGTGGATGGGCATTTCCTGGGCGGGCGACTGCGCGGCGGCCACGCACTGCCCCGTGGCGATGCACAGGAGCGATACTTTGATGGACGAGCTACCGATGTCGTAACCAAGCAGGTATTTCATGGGCGGCAAATGTAGCCGTTGCGCGTCGTTCGGGGTCAGCCGCTTATTCCGGCTGTTTACCGGGGCCGCCCGTAAACTCCTGGCCGGTTAACGGCGGCCCGTCCGCGGCGGCCGGTCTTTTTCATCTCCCTTTTTGATCTCTTATCATGGCCAAGTTTCGCGTTGAACGCCTCTCCTTCCACTCCCTCACCGAGCTGCCCGATTCCTGGCAGAATCAGGATTACCGGGAGCTGCTGCAAAAGATGAATTACGATAACCCGGGGGAAATTAAGGAGGCGGAGCTGCGCGATATGTGCCTTATGTCGTTTACCGACCTCGAGCCCCGCGAAGCCGCCGAGATCGTCCTGGCTCATTTATTTCCCGAGCAATTGAACGCCGGCCAGATCGACAACCTCGCCCACCAGATGCTGACCGAAAAGCTCTGGGAGGAAAACCCGGAGCTGCCCCTCCACAAAGGGTTTTACCAGGCCACCCAATTGCTGTACGCCGCTTACAACGGCACGTTTCCGCGCCCCCAGGCCGTGCAGTTTCAGGTGCGCTGCACGGCTGAAGACCCAACTGATGTGGCCTTATTGGCCGATGCTCCGGCCGCGCCGCTGCTGCGCCTGCTGGCCCCGGGACTGCCGGCCAGCGCCCTGCTGAACCGTCTTTTTTCCACCCAGCTGGCCGGGACCGAATTTGCGGAAGCGCAGTCCATTATCTGGCAGTTGACCGCCATTGATACCAGCGCCGGCGCCGTGGTTTTTGACGTGGTGAGCTCGGCCTACTGGCTGGAAGATTTCAAGTACGCCGATTCCTACGAAGCCGAAACCCACGCCGATACGGTCCCCGCCGCCGGGGAATAAGGACCAAGACGACCGCGACTATTCCCGCCCGGGCAAATCCCCCGCACTAACGCCGCATCTTTGCAGTTCTACCAGCCGAAGCGGGACGATCAGCCAATCTGCTTTAAAGGCAATTTTTGCGGCCCTCCTTTATGAAGTCATTCCCCCTGCGACGAGTACTGGCGGTCCTGGGGCTGCTGCTCGTGCTGGCGGGGGGCGTGGCGGGCTGGCTGCTGGGGGCTGATTACGGCCGGCGCCGCATCGCGCAGTACGTGCGCCACGCCCTGACCCACAACTCGGATCTGGTGCTGGCGCCATTTACCGTGGAGCTGGGGCCGTGGCGTGATTTTCCCCACCTGAGCGCGGCCCTGCGCCACGTCGTGCTGACCGACACTTCCGAGCAGCGGCCGGTGGAAGTCCTGCGCGTGGGACGGGCCGAGCTGCGGCTGGAGCTGGCCAGCCTACTGCGCGGGCAAATCCGGGTGACGCGCCTGGCAATTGTCGAAGTGGATTTTCAGGAGCGCGTCGATTCGCTAGGGCACAGCTGGGGCCTGCGCGGCCGGCGGCCCAAGGGTACGGGCAGCCCGCCCACTCTCAACCTGGACCTGGCCGAGCTGATGATCACCAACTTCCGCATCAGCTCGCGCAATGCGTATTCGCACAGCGCCTTTGGGGCCGTGGTGCAGACCGCCCGGCTCTCGGCCCAACTGCGGGCCGGGGTGCTGCACGTAGCCGGCACGCTCGACGGGCAGCTCAGCTACCTGCGCACCCGCGCCGGGACGCTCTTTGAGCACGAGCCGGTGCGGGCCTGGGTGCATTACCAGTACACTTTCCGGAACCGGCAGGGCTTGCTCTGGAATACCCGCGCCACCCTCAGCGGCGACACCATCCGGGTGAGCGGCACCCACACCGTGGACCCCCGCCAGCCGGCCGGCACGGTGATGAACCTGCGCTTTCGGGGCAATCAGCCGCTGGTGAAAGTGCTGCGCGCCGCCCTGCCCCCGCGCCTCGACTCCTACCTGACGGGCGCCACCAGTTCCAGCCAAGCCCACATTCAGTACGCCATTTCGGGGCTGAGCGGCCCCATGGTGAGCCCGCGTAATGTGCTCACTTTTGAGCTGCGCGGGGCGCGCCTGCACTGGCCCGACCCGGCCCGGCGCATCAATCACTGGGATTTGGAGGGCACCTACGATAACGGCCCGGCGCACAATGCCACGTCCACCGTGCTCACCCTCCGGCGGTGCCGCATCTACTCCCCCGCCGGCCAGCTCGACGTGGCCCTGACGCTGCGCGATTTCACCCGGCCCTTCGTAGATGGCCGGCTACGGGGCCGGACCGAGCTGCCCGAGTTGGCCGCCATGGTGTCGCCGGGCCGCTGGCGGGCCCGCCACGGCCTCGCCGATCTGGACGTGCGGGTGCGCGGGCTGCTGCCCGCCCGCCCGGGGCGGCCCGATCCGGGGCCCCGCAAAAACCTGTCGCTGCGCGGCGTCCTGACGCTGCGCAATGCCTCCTTCCTGCTGCCCGCCCGGGGCGCCGATCTCACCGGGCTCAACGTGCAGGTTGGCTTGCAGGATAGCTCGCTACGGCTGTCCAACGCCTCGGGCCAGCTCAACGGTATGCAGTTCCGGGCTTCGGCCGCCACCACTTACTTATTAGATTACCTGACCGGAAAACACGCCACGGCGCGCATTGAGGGCAATTTTGAGGTTGATGAGCTGCGGATCGCGCAGCTGCGCAACCTGCTCCGCCCGCTGCCCGGCGCGGCCGGATTTGCGCCCGGCCGTCCGCGTCCGGCCCGTAATTCGGCCCAGCTGGCCGCCACCCTGGGGAGTGAATTGATTCCGTCCGGCCTGCTGCTCGCCGTGAACCTGCGCTGCCAGCGCCTGGTGCTGGCCACCGACACCCTGCGCGACCTGGCCGTGACCGTGCGCCACGACGGCCAACGGGTGCAGCTGCTCGACCTGGCCGGCCGGGTGTGGGGCGGCGAGGTGCGCGGCAACCTGGCCTGGCCCACCGACTCGGCCAACCGGGTGGCGCCCGTGCAATACTCCCTGGGCGTGCACTTCGGCACGCTCGACTACCGCCAGTTTATGGCCCGGCTGGCCCGCCCCCTGCCCCACTCCGCCGCCCCGGCCAAGGCCCGGGGCGGCAACAGCCCCGCCCTGCGCGAGCTGCTCCTGGCCGCCAATGGCCGGGTGAATCTGGACATCGCCCGGGTGCAGCTGCCCGAGGGCGAGAGCCTGAGCCGGGTGAGTTTGCGGCTGGAAAAAAACGGGGCGGTCCTCCAAATGCCCTTTCTGCGGTTTCTGACGCCCGAAGGCGGCCACGGCGAAGCCACCGGCACGGCCCAGGTCGCCCAGATGCGCCTCGTGGCCGCCGACGCCGACGTGACCCTGCGCTATGCCACGCTCGACGTGCAGCGCCTGCTGGCCATGATCGCCAGCCTCACCACGGCGCCTGACACTTTGGTGGGGCAGTCGGCCGAGCGCACCGCCCGCCGGGCCACCCGCCGCGCCCGCCGCCAGGAAACGCCGGGCGAAGCCTCCCTGCTGGCCAACGGCGTGCTCAGCGCCGTGCTGCGGGTGGAAGCCGACCAGGTGCATTACGCCGCCATGACGGGCAGCCGGTTCCGGCTGGTTTCGCACCTGCTCGATGGGGAAGCCCGCCTCAATAACTGCTCCCTCGATGCCTTGCAGGGGCATATCAGCCTCAGCGGCCGGATGCTCAGCACCAGTAGTCGCTTCCACCATCCCACGCAGGCGCAACTGCAGCTCAACGATATTCAACTGCCCGCGCTCTTTGCCACCACCACCGCCATGGGCCTGCCCGGCCTGGGGGGCGACAATATCCGGGGCACCGTGCGCGGCGTGGTAGACCTGCGCACCGACCTCGATGCTACCTTTCTGCCCAACCGCGCCCGCACGGTGGGCTACCTGAAAACCGAATTTCGGGACCTGGAGCTGCTCAACGTAGAAGCCCTCATGGAAGCCCTCAAATTCATGAAAGCCGAACGTACCGGCCACCTTTACTTCGAGCCCGTCAGCAGCGAATTTGTCCTCACCAACGGCCAGCTGCTCATCCCCGACCTGCGCCTAAACAGCAACCTGAGCAACCTGACCATCAGTGGGCGCTACGGGCTCGATGGCCAGACTAATTTATTTATTGGCCTGAAACCGCTGCAAGCCTTGTTTGGCAACAACGACAAGCGCGTGGGCCGCATCCAGAGCGGCGAGCCGGTCAGCCGCGCCGCCGGCAAGCTGACGTACGTCAACCTGCACCGGACCGCCCCCGGCGAGAAGTACAAAGTGCGCTTCTTTCAGAAAGAAGAACAGCAGCGGGAACAAGCCGCTCTCTTCCAGCAGTACCGCGCCGTGCTGCGCACCCAGGCCCTCGATACTACCGTCCGGCTGCTGCGCTAAAACGCTCAGGCCCGGATTATCCGCCGGATCGGGGTCGGGTTTGATTAAAGAGCGGGATGCGGCGCCGGGCGGATTATCGGGCCCGGGCTGCCGTTATTTGTCCGGCCCCAATCCCTGGCGGCTTTCGCTCATTTCCTACCCCATGACTCGCTTCGCTCTGGCCCTGGCCGCCCTGGCTACCGGCTGGCTGGCCGCCCCCGCCGCCCGCGCCCAAACTCCCGTCAACGCCGCCGATTCGGCCTTCGTCCGCCAGCACTACACCAAGCTCGACCGGCAAATTGCCATGCGCGACGGCACCCGGCTCTACACTGTCATTTACGTGCCGAAGGAAGCCTCCGCCAACCAGCCGTTCCCGTTTCTGATGCAGCGCACGCCCTATTCAGCCGGACCGTACGGAGAAGATTCCTACCGCCTGCGGGGGCCGGGCCCCAGCCAGGAGCTGTCGCAGGAAGGCTACATTTTTGTGTACCAGGACGTGCGCGGCCGCTATATGAGCGAGGGTCAGTTTGAGGAAATGACGCCCGCCCTGCCCGCCAAACCAGCCGCCGCCAAAGCCCACGACGAAAGCACCGACACCTTCGATACCATCGAATGGCTGCTCCGCAACGTGCCCGGTAACAATGGCCGGGTGGGCATGCTGGGCATTTCCTACCCCGGCTTCTACGCGTCGGCGGCCTTGCCCAATGCCCACCCGGCGTTGAAAGCTGTTTCGCCCCAGGCGCCGGTCACGGATGAGTTTATCGGCGACGATGCCCGGCACAAAGGAGCGTTTTTTCTGCTGGATAACTTCGATTTTACCAACACCTTCGACGTGCCGCGCCCCGTGCCGGTGGCTAAATACCAGGAGCTATTCGCCTTCAAGCCCACCGATGTGTACCAGTTCTTCCTGGCCCTGGGCCCGCTCAAAAACGCCAACGGCCCGCTGTATTTTAACAACCGCGCCCGCATCTGGAACGAGTACCAGGCGCACGAAAACTACGATTCCTACTGGCAGGCCCGCAATATCCGCCCTGCCCTCACCGGCATCAAACCGGCGGTGCTGGTGGTCGGCGGCTGGTTTGATGCCGAGGATTTGTACGGCGCCCTGAATACCTACAAAACCATCGAGCGGCAGAATCCCGGCATTTCTAACCGACTCGTGATGGGCCCCTGGACGCACGGCGCCTGGGCCCGCCCCGACTGGACCACCTTCGGCCCGCTCAGCTTCGGGACTAATACCGCCCAATACTTCCGCCAGACGCTGGAAACGCCGTTCTTCAACTTTTATCTCAAGGATAAAGGCACCTTCAACCCTGCCGAAGCCACGGTTTTCAACACCGGCACCAATGAGTGGCAGACCTACGCCGCCTGGCCGCCGGCCGCTACCACGACCCGCCGCCTGTATTTGCAGCCGGCTAAGCAGCTGGCTTTCATCGCGCCCGCCGCCGGGGAGTCGGCCACAAGCTACGTGAGCGACCCAGCCAATCCCGTCCCCTACACCGAGGGCGTCCGTCGCGAGCGCAACCCGGAATACATGATTGAAGACCAGCGTTTTGCCGCCAGCCGGCCCGACGTGCTCACCTTCCAGACCGAGCCGCTGACGGCCGATCTCACCTTGGCCGGCCCGCTCACCGCCGATCTGTTCGTGAGCACCACCGGCACCGACGCCGATTTTATCGTCAAGCTCATCGACGTGCTGCCCACTGACGTCCCCGCGCTCGTGCCCAACCCCACCAATCTGCAAATGGCCGGCTACCAGCGCCTGGTCCGCGCCGAGGTCATTCGCGGCCGCTTCCGCAACAGCTTTGAAAAACCCGAAGCCTTCCGTCCCAACCAGCCTACTGAAGTAAAATACGAGCTGCCCGACGTGCTGCACACCTTCCGCCGGGGCCACCGCCTCATGGTGCAGGTCCAAAGCACCTGGTTCCCCCTCGTGGACCGCAACCCGCAAACCTTCGTCAACATTGCCCGGGCCGACGCCGGGGATTTCCAGAAGGCCACCATCAAAATCTACCACGATGCCCGCCACGCTTCCGCCCTGCGCGTGCCGGTTGTGGCGCCGTAATCGGTTTCCTGACAGCTTTTCGGCAAGCTGAGGAAACGGATCGGCCGGCTCTCCTTACGGAAGCCGGCCGATCCGTTTTGACTTATTCAAACCGCCGGTGGCTGGTTTGCAGTGCCGTTTTTACGCGGATGAGGCGGCTTGCTTATTGACGCACCAGGGTCAGGTGCTGGCGTTGGGCGCCCGTCTGAAATTGCAGAAAATAGACCCCGGGGCGCAGGGCGGCCGTTTCCGGCAGGGCCAGCATGCTGCGGCCCGCCGGCAGCGTCAGCGCGCGCTGCACGAGCAGGTGACCCTGCGCGTCGCTCAGCCGCAGCGTGCCCGCCTGGGCCTGGGCCGACTCCAGTGCCAAACTCACCGGCCCCTGAAACGGGTTTGGATACGCCTGCACTTGCACCGGCGCCGCGCAAGGCACCAACTTGACCAACTGCACCGGCGAATACGTCACCGTATTATTGGTCGCAACTTCCCGCAGCCGGTAGTACACCACCGGCGAAGCGTAGCGGGCGAGTCGCCCGTCGCTCCAGGTGTAACTGTGCCGCTGGGCGCTCGTACCCTGCCCGGCTACCGTACCCAGGGGCGTGAAGGTGCGCCCATCGGCGCTGCTTTCCACTCCGAAATAGGCATTGTCCTTTTCCGAAGCCGTTTCCCAGCGCAACTCGCCGGTCCCGTTCAGCGCCTGCGTCGTGAAGCTTACCAGCTCCACCGGCAGCGGCGCCCGGCTGATCGCACTGGTAATCTGGGTATTGTAAGTAGAAATAGCACCGACCGTGGAGAACCCTTTCCCGTTCAAAGTCACACCATCGGATAGGTCAAGCGCACCGGCGGCAACGATAATTCCGGAGAAAACCGATTGCGCTGCAAACGAAGCGGCCCCGTTCACCTGCCAGAAAACATGGTCGGACTGTGCCCCATTGATGAGCATGACCCGGGAAGTAGCCGCCGTAGTCAGGGCCCCGTTGATCTTGAAAATGAACACGGAAGCCGGGTCACGCTGCCCATCCAGGTATACATCGCTCGCCACCGAAGCCGCCCCGCCAAAACAGTAGACCCCCGGCGCCAACGTTATCCCACCGCCCATTGCCGGCGCCAAAGACGTGGTAGTACAGGAATATTTCTTCAGCGCCGCATAAACCGTCTGCACATCCATGGCCGCCTGACCAGTCTGGAAGTTGGCCACCATCGCGGACCCGCCGGAGATACTACTCGTCGGAAAACCCGTCATGGCCCCAAGGTTGGTCCCAACATTACCCGTGATGTAGGTCAGCGGCCCAACGTTGCTAACGGCCCCAACAGCAGTGTAAAGCGCAAAATTGGTCAGCGAGCCCAACGGCGGCAAACTGACTACAGTCTGACCAGCGGCCACGCTTCCAAAGCTTCGCAGGGTGACGAAGGTCACGAGCAGTAGTAAATTTTTTTGCATTTTTCTTATAATTGCGTAGACTGCACGATTTATTCGTGTTGCAATACTACGAACTATAAATTTATATATCTAATTTTCTATAGTATAAGAAAGGATACTATTATGCGGGATCTAAGTGGGTGAAGATGATTCACCGGGCCGGTAGTACTTGTTAATCCACCGGGGATTTAGTTGAAAATTTGAGCTTGCCCGATCGGTTGTTCGGATTTAATGAGTTTGTGAGTTAACAGAATAATATTAATTTTACTGAGATTGCGGCGCGGCCGCCGCTGCTTACTGGCGCACCAGGGTCAGGCGTTGGCGTTGGGCGCCCGTCTGCAATTGCAGAAAATAGACCCCGGGGCGCAGGGCGGCTGTTTCCGGCAGGGCCAGCGTGCTGCGGCCCGCCGGCAGCGTCAGCGCGCGCTGCACGAGCAGGTGACCCTGCGCGTCGCTCAGCCGCAGCGTGCCCACCTGGGCCTGGGCCGACTCCAGTGCCAGGCTCACCGGCCCCTGAAACGGGTTCGGATACGCCTGCACTTGCACCGGCGCCGACGTCGCGCAAGGCACCGCCGGCACCAACTGCACCGGCGAATACGTCACCGTATTATTGGTCGCAACTTCCCGCAGCCGGTAGTACACCACCGGCGAAGCGTAGCGGGCAAGCCGCCCGTCGCTCCAGGTGTAGCTGTGCCGCTGGGCGCTCGTGCCCTGCCCGACCACCGTACCCAGGGGGATGAAGGAGCGCCCATCGGCGCTGCTTTCCACCCCAAAATAGGCATTGTCCTTTTCCGAAGCCGTTTCCCAGCGCAACTCGCCGGTCCCGTTCAGCGCCTGCGCCGTGAAGCTTACCAGCTCCACCGGCAGCGGCCGGGCCGAGGGTGAGCCGGCAATTACAATAGTGTTATTATAAAAAGTAACGGCCCCGCTGCGTGATAATAACCGTCCCTGGAAGGTGGCGAAATTGCCCAGCGCAATGGCTCCATCAACGAGAATTGTACCCTGAAAATTAGCGCCGGTAGCCAGATCCGTCCGGCCTCCAATCTGCCAATACACATTATTTACCGAGGCTGAATTGATGAGCGTAATATCAGCTTGCGCCGCAATGGAAAACGCCCCATTAATTTTAATTACGAACACCGCGTTAGGATCGCCTTTAGCATCCAGCGTCAAAGTTCCGGTCAAAGAAGCTGCGCTGCCAATACAGTACACGTTCGGAGTTAATATCTGACCGTTTCCCAGCAATGGCCCGGCTACCTTGCCGCAGGTCTGGCTAAACATTTGGCTGTACGCATTCGCTACTGCGCTGGCTGCCAGGGCCGAAGTGGCATCTGCCACGTGAATACTGCCCGTCACCATCCACGGCGTAATCCCCGTAAAAGCCCCCACATTTGTCCCCGCGTCGCCAAATATATGGGTCGCGCCGCCCACGTTGCTGATGGCGCCGACGGCTGAAAAAACGGCAAAACCGGCCGCATTGCCCAAGTCCGGCGCTTGTCCAAAACCCGCTTTCGGAAAGAACATATAGGTGCTCAACACCACCATACTAAGCAATTTCCTGGTCTCCATATTTGCAGTACTTTGTGTGCTGTAAATGTAGATTCGTTGTTTTCGCAAGATGTTACATAATTAATTTTAGAGATTACATAATTCGTAAATATCTTCTATTTATGATGTTTCTTTCGGCTTTATTTGTTTAAAAAATGTCGGGGTAAATCCCGTAATTTTCTTGAACTGATTAGATAAATGCGCAACACTGCTGTAATTTAATTTGAATGATATTTGGGTGATATTAAATTCATTTTTCAGGAGTAATTCTTTTACCCGGTCAATTTTAAGTGCAATAACCTGCTGTTCGATGGTTGTGCCCGTGGCTTTAGAAAATAGTACGGCCAGATAGGAGTAATCGTATTTTATTTGCTCCGTAATGTATTGTGATGTTTTTATTTTGGGTAGCTCGTCCACGCCGTAGACCATTTCGGAAAGCACGGCTTTTATCTTTTCGATCAGCAGCGCCTTCTTATCACCGCCTGGTTCCAACTCTGGCGCCGACAAGCTGTTACTGAGCGGCCCGCCCGCCCGCCGGGCCGGGGCCCCCGGCAACAGCCGTTCGACCGGCCGTTTTACCGGGCTGTAGCGACGTGCTTCTTCGACCAGAACGGCCCGAAAATATCCCTGGTGACCGCAGGATTTGCATTGATACTTGGCCCGCCCGCCGCTGTGCCCATTCCGACGAATCTGGTCGCTGGCGCACTGAGCGCAATAGTGTTGCGTAAAAACCATCCCCGAAGGTACACGACTTGTATTAATATAGTATAATATTTTATATATAATATTTATTGAACATTTCACCATTTGCCCCAAACTCAGATCCCGGGTTCAACAAAACGCCCCGACCGCTGGGCAGCGGCCGGGGCGTTAACTAATTCAGCTACAGTTTTCGGATTCCGGCGCAGTGCTGGGGTTAAGCGCTTACAGCTCGTCGCCGATTACGGCCACGGCTTCGGCCAGCTCGGCGTCTTTGCGCAGCGGCTTGAGGAAACGGGCGAGGCGTTTGGCGGCAACTGAGTCGGGGCCGGAGCCGGCGGTGCGAGCATCGGTCGGGAGCTGGGCCACGTCGAGCGCGGGCAGGGCATTCTGGGCGGCCGTCTGCTGCTTGCTGGCGGCGCGGGTCTGCTGCTGAGTGGCCCGGTAGGCGGTCAGGTTCAGCGAAAGACTGGTTTGCTTGCGGCGCTCAGTGGCGCGGGCCGACGCCTCGGTGATGAGGTGGAAACCCGGACTGACAGCCACCCGCGCGGCGCTGGCCGCCCGCAGCCGGTTGATCGTCGACAGGGAAAGAAAATCGGTGGGCTGGTAGATGGCGGGCGCAATCTCATCCCACAACAGCGGATACTCTGATTCCTGCTCGCCCTTAGCGAACGCGGCCAGCGCATCCGGCACCGTGATGTCGGGCACCACGCCTTTGAACTGAGTTGAGCCGCCATTGACGCGGTAAAATTTCTGGATCGTGAGCTTGAGCGAGCCCAGCGGCTTGAGGGCGCTCACCTCGGGCGTCACGGCATTGTCCAGGTCAAATACTTGCTGCACAGTGCCTTTACCGTAGGTCGTGCTCCCCAGAATAATGGCGCGATGGTAGTCCTGCATGGCGGCGGCCAGAATTTCGGAGGCCGAGGCGCTGTACTTATTCACCAGCACCACCAGCGGGCCGGTGTACTGCACCTGCGGATCTTCGTCGGCGATGGCCTGGATGCGGCCGCGGCCGCTTTTCACCTGCACCATGGGGCCGCTGGGCACGAACAGGCCGCCCATATCCACGGCATCGCGCAGCGAGCCCCCACCGTTGAAACGCAGGTCGAGTACCACGCCGGCCACGTTTTCCTGCCGCAGCTTGGCCAGCTCGGCCTTCACGTCGGCAGCGCTGCTGCGGCCGCCTTTGCCGCTAAAGTCGGCGTAGAAGCCGGGCAGGTGCAGGTAGCCGTAGGTCCGGCCGTTCTGCTTAATGAGGGCCGACTGAGCGTAGGTTTCTTCGATCACCACCACGTCGCGGATGATGGGAATGACAGCCGTCGCGCCGTCGGGCTTGCGCACGGTGAGGCGGACTTCGGTGCCCTTGGGGCCGCGAATCAGCTTCACGGCTTTGTCGAAGCGCATACCTTCCACGCTCACGGGCTCGGCCGCGCCCTGGGCCACGCGCAGAATAATGTCGCCCACCTTCAGCTCGCCCTGCCGCGAGGAAGCCGATCCGGCCACAATGTCGGTTACCTTGAGGTGGCCTTCGTCCTGCTGGAGCTGGGCGCCGGTGCCTTCCAGCCGCCCTGACATCGCGATATCAAAATTATCGCGGGCAATGGGCGCGAAATACTCCGTGTGCGGGTCGTAAGTATTGGCAATGACGTTGGCGAACTCGGCCAGTCGGTCGTTGGCATCAGCCTGCTTCTGATCGGCGAAGGCTTCGTCGTAATATTTGAGCACCCGCTTCCGGGCTTCGGCCTCTTCCTGGGCGGGGGTGCGCGGGCGGGCCGAAATGGTGGCGGGCGAGGCCCCTACTTTGGCAGCGGCCAGGGGCTTGTCGAGCTTGCGGGCGTCGTCGTCCATCAGTTCCGAGAGCTGGGCCAGGGTCTGGTACTTGAGCAGCTTGCGCCACTGCTCGCGCTGGGCGGCGGCATCGGCGGCGAAGGTGGCTTTGGCGGGGTCCGTTTCCCAGGTTTCGGGCACGGTGAAATCGAACGGGGTGGCCAGAATCTGACGGTAGAGCGCCTGGATTTCGACCATTCGCTTGTTCAGCAGCTGGGTGCTCAGGTCGAGAAACTCGTGCGTGCCGGCCTTGAGCTCGTCGTCGATTTTGGTTTGATACTGCCGGAGCTGCGCCACTTCAGGCGCCCGCAGCAGCTGCTTATTCACGTCGATGCGCTTGAGGTAGAGGTCAAAAACGCGCTGCGAAAACTGGTCGTCCAGCTTCTCGGGCTGGTAGTGGGCCACACTCAGGCCCTGCAACATGGTACCGAGCACCACCTGATCGCGCGGGGGCGTCCCCCGGGTGAACGAATACGAGGCTAAACCGACCAGGGCCAGCGCGGCGGCGGAATGCAAGCCCACTTTAAATCGGGAAAAATACATATAAAAGGGAATTTTTAAAAGAATAACAGCCGGGGCAACTTCCGGCCGCGCCTGAAAGGAGCCGGGCTGAGCGGCAAAGGTGACGCGAGTCGCACTACAATCGCACCAGAAATTACCGCTCCAATCGAAAATTACTTGATAATGTTGTGAGCCAAAGCCGGCGGGAGCCGGGAAATTAACCCCGCCCGGCCCTGCGCAACCAGCCGCGCCCGGGAGTAAATCATTCGCCGCCGCCGCATAGTTCCCCCGGCGCCCGGCGCTCAAAGGCCCAGCCGAAGCTGCCGGCCGGCCGTCGGCAGCTCCGAATCCAGGTTGGAAAGCGACACACCCAGCAGCCGGATTCCCAGGGCGAGCGGGAAAAGTCCAGCCAGCAGCTCCCCGGCGAGGCGCTCCAGGACGGCCGGGTTCGGGATGCCGCCCGCGCTGCTGCGGCTGCGGGAAATCTGCTGAAAATCGGCGAACGTGACCTTCAGCGTGATGGTCCGGCCGCGCTGGCCGGTGCGCTCGCAGTAGGCCCACACGTCGGCCAGCAGGGGCGGCAGGGCGGCCCGCAGGTCCGGCAATTGGTGCAGATCCTCGGCAAAGGTCGTTTCCGAGCCTACCGACCGGCGCGGGCGATCGGCCACGACGGGCCGGTGGTCTTCGGCGCGGGCAATGGCAAAGTAATAGTGCCCGACCTTGCCGAAGTGCTGCTGCAAAAACGCGGCGGTTTGCTCGCGCAGCTCGGCCCCGGTGAAAATCCCCAGCTGGTTCAGGCGGGCGGCCGTAACCGGACCCACGCCGTGAAACTGGCCCACAGTCAGGCCGGCCACTAAGGCCGCCCCCTGCCCCGGGCGCACGACAAACTGGCCGTTGGGCTTGCGAAAGTCGGACGCCAGCTTGGCCAGAAATTTATTGTAGGAGATTCCCGCCGAAGCCGTCAGCTGCGTTTCGGCGAAGATCCGGGCCCGGATCTCGCGGGCAATCTGCGTGGCCGAAGCCGGGGGCCGAAGGTGGTGGGTAACGTCGAGATAGGCTTCATCCAGCGAAACCGGCTCAATTAGGGGCGTGTACTCGGCAAAAATGGTCCGGATCTGCCGGGAAACTTCTTTGTAGACGTCGAACCGGGGCGGCACAAAAACCAGCTCCGGGCAGCGCCGCCGCGCCGTAACCGAGGCCATGGCTGAGCGCACGCCGAAGGCCCGGGCCTCGTAGCTAGCGGCCGCTACCACGCCCCGCGCCCGCTCGCTGCCCACGGCCACCGGTCGGCCGCGCAGCTCGGGATGGTCGCGCTGCTCCACGGAAGCATAAAATGCATCCATGTCCAAATGAATGATTTTGCGTAATGATCCGTCACTCACTATATTGGCTAGTTATTCCAGCAATAATAAATTCGCCCCGGCAAAGGAATGAATCATCATTTCCAGCCCGCAAAGCGGCCTGCCGGACTCTGAAAAGCAAATTATTCACGCGGAATTAACGCGTGTAGCAAATGGTAACACAAATATAATATCATTCAATAGTTTTTTTGTTTGCAAATGCACCGTGTATATTTGCAAATAAAAAATGTGGGGTGGCGGAACTGGCAGACGCGCTAGCCTATCTCGCTAGTAAAATTAGAGGTTCGAATCCTTTCTTCACAGCTTAAGTCCCGGTTGCTCACGCGCCGGGACTTTTT
>JAYWCH010000017.1:0-4908 GCA_043780755.1 Hymenobacter sp. | reverse complement strand
CCGCTTGCGCTGGCCGAGCGTGGCCGCAATGTCCACGTTCTTCACCAGTTCCAGCGTGAGCGTTTCGCCCGATTTTTTAATTTTATCCGCCGCCACCTGCACCGGGCGGTAATCGGCCACCGCCGCCGCGAAAACCCAGATATCCGTCGCTTCCGCCACTGCCGTCGCCGCCGCAAACATCTCCGCCGCCGTGTCCACCCGCACGGTGCGGATGAGCGGACTGACTGGGTCCGGCAGCTGACTCGGGCCGCTCACCAGCGTCACGGCCGCGCCGTGGGCCGCGAAAGCTTCGGCCAACGCGTAGCCCATCTTGCCCGTCGAGCGGTTGCCCAGGAACCGGACGGGATCCAGCGGTTCGTAAGTAGGGCCGGCAGTGATGAGGACGTGCATGCGTGGAAGCAGATTCCGGCGGTAGGGAGGAATTTAGTTGGTTCGGGCGCCCGCCCGCACCGGTGGCCGGAGCCGGGAGTTGCCAAAAAACTGCTCCAGCTCGGCCACAATCGCTTCCGGCTCCAACAGACGACCGGGGCCGTGGAGGCCGCTGGCCAGCTCGCCGCTGGGCGAGTCCAGCACGTGGTTGCCGAAGGAGCGCAGCCGGGCCAGGTTCTGCGTCACGGCCGGGTGGGCGAACATATCCACATCCATCGCGGGGGCCAGAAAGACCGGGCAGCGGGCCGATAAGTAAACAGCGCTGAGCAGATTAGGACACAAGCCATTGGCCAGCTGCCCGAGGGTGTTGGCGCTGGCGGGCGCAATGAGCAGCACGTCGGCCCAGAGGCCCAGCTCCACATGGTTGTGCCATTCGCCAGTGGCCGCATCACGCAAAAAGCCCGTCAGGACGGGCTTTTTGGAGAGGGTTCCCAGCGTGAGGGGCGTCACGAAGGCAGCGGCGGCTTCGGTGAGGATGACCTGCACTTCGGCTCCGGCTTTGATGAGCAGACGCGTGAGCGCGGCCGATTTATAAGCGGCAATGCTCCCGCTCACGCCCAGCAGAATACGGCGCCCGGCCAGCGTTGAAGAATGGGTGAGGGATGATTGACTATTGGTCTCTGGCCCGAACATAATTCGTTAATCAGCTAACTATCAATTCCCAACCGAATCGGATTTAGAACAGCTCGCGGGGCACCGGAACTTCCTCCGGCTCGGGCGTGGTGTACTGGATTTTACCCTGCAAAAATTCCTCGATGGCGAGGCTGGTCGGCTTGGGCATGCGCTCATAGTGCTTGGAAACCTCGATCTGCTCGCGGTTCTCGAACACTTCTTCCAGATTGTCGACGGTGGAAGCGAACTCGGCCAGGCGCTCGTTCAGCTCTTCTTTCAGCTTGATGGAGAGCTGATTGGCGCGCTTGGAAATAACGGCAATCGCCTCGTACACATTGCCCGAATCGCCGGTGATGTCGGCAATATTGCGCGTAACGATGGAACTCGACGGAGTGTTAGGATTGGCTTTCATGGACTGAATTAATGACTATTTATTTGGAGGCCGAGGCGGGCGCAGGCACTGCTTTCAGCTTGACAATCTCGGCCTTGCTGGTGTCGTACATATCCTGCGCTGCTTTCAGATTTCTGCTTTTGGGGTAAGCGTCGATGTACTGCTGATAAAAACTGACCGCTTCCAGATACCGCTCGCGCTGCTTCGATTCGACACTTTCCTGCGCCCAGGAAAACTGCGCCGTCAGCCGCAAAAAGGCGGATTGCTCGGCAAAGGCCGAAGCCGGAAACTGCTGCTGAAAGTTGGTCAGCGCCACGACGGCCGCCTGGTTGTAGCGCAGCTGGTAGTAGAGGCGGGCGCTTTCAAACGCCTTATTCTCCAGCTTCTTCTGCAACTCCTGCGACATGCCTTCGGTTTCAATCTTGAATTTACTATCCGGATAGCGATTAAGGAAATCCTGGATGGATTCGAGCGCCGAGACCGTATTGGTCTGGTCCAGCTCGTAGCCCGGCGAGTCGAGAAACAGCGACTTGGCGTGCAGGTAAGTGGCTTCCTCCGAATACTGGGAATTGGGATACGTGTCGGTGAACGCCTTAAAGTGGAAAGCACTCAGCACGTAGTTGCGCTGCTTGTAATTAGTATTGGCGAAGTAGAACTGCGCTTTTTCGGCCTCGGGCCGGCCCTTGAGCAGCGGGATCAGGTCTTCGAGCAGGGCGCCCGCCCGGAAGTAATCGCCTTTGTCGTAGTACTTAACGGCGGCTTCGTATTTTTTATTAACGTCGGTGCTTTTCAGCAAACGTTGGTAACCGCTGACGCAGGAGCCCAGAATGAGCGTGCTGGCGAGCAGAAACAGAACCGTGAGTCGGGAAATTGGCATATGGGGTGCAAAGATAACGATTTGAGCGGGCGAAGGCAAACCGGCCCGAACTTGCGGCCGGCCCCCCGCTCCCAGGAGCGCCGCCGGACCAGCAAAGGTTGCAGCTAGCGCGGCGGAGCAACCCCGGCCGCCGGGCGCGGAATAACCGCTTTGGGAGGCGTGGCGGGCGCGGACGCGGGTTTGGCCGGCTTCTGCACGGCTTGATTTTTAGCGGCTTCGCGACGAATGGCGGGGCGCCGGGCTTTTTTGCGCGGGGCCTTGCGCTTCTTCGGCCGGTCGTCGAACTGCTTGCCCAATACCTGCCGGCGGGTGGGCCGCTCGGCCGCCCGCCACACGAAGCCTTTGAGGCGCTCATCGTCGGGCTTGAGCTCGCTGGGCGGGATAAACCGGGCTTCGGGATTGGTGAGAACGGATATTTTATTGAGCTTGCTGTTGACGAAAAGCAGCCGCATATTGGCCGATAGCACCCGGTTCATGCCGGTGGTGGCCGTGTCTTTGTCAAGGGCGTAAAAAATGCTTTCGGCATTGCCCAGCACGTCCACGCGCCGCATTTTATTGGCCCGGAAATAAGCCAGCATGTTGCGGCCCTTGGTCTGATTGAAATTGAGCAGCGTGTCCTGGCTCACGGCAAAAGCGTTGGCGTAGAGCCGCATCTCATCCACCTGCCCGCGCTTCGAGCGGATCTGCATCGAATCGGAAGTAAGCTGATTTCTGGCCTGCCACAGCACGGGGTTGCGGTTGAGATAGATGATGCTGTCCTGCCGGTCGTAGGTCAGCGAATCGCACTTGCCCTGCAGATTACCCCGGAAAATCTGCACTTTCGGGTACGCGTAGAGCACCGTGCGCTTGGTCGTCTGGCCGGGCCGGGCTTCGATACTGAGCAGCGTATCGGCGGCCATATATAAGGTGTCGCGCTCGCTAATGTTGCGCACCACCGGCCGCCCGCCGTAGAGTTTGGTCCGGCCCAGCCCGCGCCAGTATTTGCCGGCGTCGCCGCGCAGGGTGAGGTTGTCTTTTTTGGAAATCAGCGAGACGTGCCCGTTCGCCACGCCGTAGAGCTTCACTTCGTCGTAGATGAGCCGGTCGCCGCCCAGCAGGTAGTTGGGCGTGTCGATTTTGGCGTTCTTCTTGAAATTGGAAACCCGGGTGGCTGTGTTGTAGTCGCCGCCCTCGGCATACAGATTCCCCTGCTTGCCCTTGATGCGGGTGGGACCGTTGAAGTAGGCAATTTTGGTGATGGTATTGTAGCGCAGCGTATCGTTATTGAGTTCCGAATCGGGCGTTACGAGGTGAACGTTGCGCTTAAAAACGAAAACCTTGGACGTTGTATCGTAGAAACCCTGCTGGCTGTCGAGAGTATTGTGCGGGTCGGTGAGGTGGCCGGTTTCGGAGTAGGACGCCGTTTTGTGGTTCAGGTCGTAGTCCAGCGCCGGGGTGGTGAGGGTCATGCGGGGATCGCGCATCACCACGTTGCCCAGCATGCGGGCCGTGCGTTTGTCGCCGTCGTAGCTGCCCCGGTCGCCGGTAATGGTCACAGTGTCGTTCTGCAGGATCCGCACGTGGCTGAAGGCTTCTACCTGATTGGTATTCAGGTATTGATAGGCCGAGTCGCAGTACAGATAAGTGTCGTCCTGCTGAAAGCTGACGTTGCCCAGCAGCTTGCGGATCTTCACGCCGTTGAAATCCCCGCCCACCAGCTCGCCCGCCGTGAGGAGCTTGATGGGCGAGCCTTTGGCCGCCGGGTCGGGAGTGCGGGGCCGGCCGGCCGCCGGGCTGACCGACTTAGCAGCCGGCTTCGGCGGGGCCGGGCGCTGCGCCCGCGTGAGCAGCGGCGCGAAAAAAATCAGCAGAAAAAAGACGCGGAATAAGGCCATTCAGGGAGCAAAGGTACGGACCGGCCCCGCGCCAACGGCGATCTTTGCGCCGTAGTACCCGCCATTCGCGGAGGGACTCACCATTTACAACGGCCCGGTTTAGGGCCGTTCGCCAGAATTTACTTGACTATGCTCGATACCGTTCGCCGCTTCATTGAGGAACAAGCTTTGTTTTCGCTGGAAAAAGACCCGCTGCTGGTTGCCGTGAGCGGCGGGCTCGACTCGGTGGTGCTCCTGGATATTCTGCATCGGCTGGGCGGATCGGTAGCCGTGGCGCACTGCCACTTTGGCCTGCGCGGCGAGGAAGCCGATGCCGACGAGCAGTTCGTCCGCAAGCTGGCCAAACAGTACGGGCTCCCCTACTTCGCCGAGTTTTTTCAGACCAAAGCCTTTGCCGAACAGGAAGGAATTTCAACCCAGATGGCGGCCCGCCTGCTGCGCTACCGCTGGTTTGAGCAGGTGCGCCAGACCCAGGATCTGGCCTTCATCGCCACGGCCCACCACCAGCGCGACGAGGCCGAAACCATGCTGCTGAACCTCACCCACGGCACCGGCCTGGCCGGGCTGCACGGCATTCAGGTGAAAAACGGCTACGTGGTGCGTCCGCTGCTGGGCGTGGGCCGCGACGACCTGCACGACTACCTGGCCGAGCGCGGCCTGCGCTGGCGTGAAGACGCCAGCAACGACAGCCCGGTGTACCAGCGCAACCTGCTGCGCCACGAAGT
>JAYWCH010000016.1:0-3501 GCA_043780755.1 Hymenobacter sp. | reverse complement strand
GGCCATCACAATCTCCTTGCCGATGCGGGTGAAGTCTTTCGACATTTTATCCCACCGCTTCATTTTGCGGCCTTTGCGAAATTCGAATGCGCGTCCCATACTGGAATGACTGAGTAACTAAATGGCTGATTGAGGTCGGGCGAAACGGGATTTCGCCGGCCGCCGCGCGCCGGAGTGCCCGAAACGGGCCGCAAGGTAGCCAGAAGGGGCGGGGGGCGCCAAATGCCGGACCCGGCTCGGGCTAACGCCGGGCTTTTTTGCGCGGCCCGGCGGCCGGCCGACTAGCTTCCGCCGCCACCAGCTCGTACACGCCGCGATTGCTCGTTGGGTAGCCGAGAATGATGATCGAGAGCCGGCGGGTGGCGGGGTTGAAGGTAAAAGTGCCGCGCTGCACATCGGCCCCTTTAGCGTCGGTGAAGGCGAAGCGGATGCTGTCGCCGGTGAGGATGTATGTGCCATCCTGCCGGAAATAGCGCGGGCCATTGGGCCCGGTAATGCTCAGCCGCTTTTCATAGGTGCCGGCCGGGCGCAGGGTGAGCGAGCCGCCCACCCCGCCGACCGGCGTCGGCAGCTCCGTGCTGCTGTCGTACACGGTGTAGCCCGTGTAGCGGTAGGTGGTGTAGAACGACGGGAGCGGCCGGGCCGGCTGGGCCCGCGCCAGCGCGGGCCAAAGCGCGGTGAGCAGCAGGGCGCCAAGAGCAAAAAGAAAACGCATTTCGAAAAAAAGCTGAAACGAAGAATTTCGGCCCGGGCCCGAAGGTAGCGCCGGCGATGAAGGCAGCGGGCCCGGGGGGCTTGTGGTGTTAGTTGCAGTCCGTCGCTGCGGCCAGCGGCTTTGTGGGCCGGCGCTTGCCGCGCCGGCGGCCACCGGTGAGCAGCCACGCCGTGCCCGCCGCCAGAATGCCCGCTCCGAGCAGCGCCGCCTGCATCGGCAGCCTGTCGGCCGGGGCGGGCGGGAGGTGCTCGACGCCGTTGGCATCGGTGCGGGCCGGCTCGTTGATGTAGCGGCCGTGGGCGGGAATGGGGTAATGATCGGCCAGCTCGCGCAGGCCGGCCGCCGCCGCCGGACCAGTGATGACCGGCCCGTGGCCGCAGCCAATGGCCCGGGGTTCGAGGTCGGCCAGCGTCCGGACCGATTGCCGGGAGGCCGCCCAGTCGTAGTTGAAGGGCGTGCCGGCGCGGCTGATTTTGGCGATACCGAGCAACATGGCCGGGATCGAATCGTGGTGAGTCGTGGCGAAGGCATCAGCCCCGAGCAGCGTGCGGTCGGCTTCGCGGAAGAACGCCAGCTGGCCCGGCGCGTGGCCCGGCACGTGCAGCCAGCGCCAGTTGGGCAGGTAAGGCACGCTGGAATCGGCGGTGGGCAGCGCCTGCACCCGCTCGCCGAGGTTGGGCATCTGGGTGGGAAAAAATCGGCTCATAAACGCCAGCGAGCCACCCACCGTGGGGTCGTGCGGCGGATAAAGGGCCTGGCCGGTGAGGTAGGGCAATTCGAGTGGGTGGGCGATGACCGGCACGTGCCAGTGGTCGGCCAGCTCGCGGGCCGAGCCGAGGTGGTCGAGGTGGCCGTGGGTGAGCAGGATGGCCTCGGGCCGCGAGCCGGTATAGAAGAGCTTATCGGCGGCGGCAATGATAGTCCGGGCGCTGCCGGGCAGGCCGGTATCGACCAGCACCCACTCGCCGGGCGTGCCGGTTTCGACAAAATACACATTGACAAAGCGCTGAATGCGAAGCTGGGTGACGCCAGCGGCTACGGTATCCATAAGGCGGAGGGATTAGGTGGGAAAAAGGACCAAACGGCAGTAGGAGGTACGCAAAGGTGGCGGGCGGGGCTAAAAACGCCGGGCGATTTTGCCCTGGCCGGCGCCGCAACCGGGCACTGGCTTCAGCAGGCGCAGCTGAAATCGGGGTAGTCGGCGTAGCCGGGGGCGGGCGTGTCATCGAGCCGGATGAGGAAGTCCAGGCGAACTTCTTGGCCTGATTTCAGGCGCAGGAACTCCACTTTATCCCGCACAAAAAAGGTGTCGATCACGCCCGATTCGAGGCAGAGCTGGCGCAGGTCGTTGAAGTATTGCAGGGCCACGCGGCGGCGCTGGGTGGCGGCAGCTTCCAGCAGGTCGTAAAAGCCGCAGTCGATGGGTTGATAGTCGGGGGACATAAGTTGATGGGAATAACAAGGTATAAGTAACTAAATATAATTGTGCGCCAGCGGTTTGCACAAAGGGACGCCGCTCCTTTCGGGCGGAGGAAGCGGTCCTGCTTACAGGCGGGCGCTGGTCACCAAATGGACCCCTTGGCGTTGCAAATCGGCGAGGGCGGCGCGGTAGCCCTCGGCCGAAATGGCCCGGGTGGCATCGGTGATGATGAAGGTCGGGAAGCCGGCGGCCAGGGCGTCGAGGGCAGAATAGTACACGCAGAAGTCGCCGGCCAGCCCGGCCAGGTAGACTTCCCGCACCTGCCGGCCGCGTAGGTAGGCGGTCAGGCCGGTGCTTTTGCGGTGATCATTGTCGAAGAATGCGCTGTAGCTGTCAATTTCCGGGTTGGTGCCTTTGCGAAAAATCGCCTCGATGCGGTGTTCGTCCAGCGCGGGTGACAGCTCGGCGCCCGCGCTGGCTTGGAGGCAGTGGTCGGGCCAGAGCACCTGCGGCCGGCCGTGCAGGTCGATCTGGTCGAACGGCGCCCGGCCCGGGTGGCTGCTGGCGAAGCTCTGGTGGCCGGCCGGGTGCCAGTCCTGCGTCGCCACCACCAGCTCAAACTGTGGTTGCAGGGCATTGACCAGCGGAATAATAGCGTCGCCCTCGGGCACGGCCAACCGGCCGCCGGGCAAAAAATCGTTTTGAATATCGATGAGCAGCAGTACTTTCATGAGGACTTCGGACGGGTTAGCGCTGCGCCACCACCGGCGCGATCACAAAGAAATTACGCCGCGCGGCTTTCTACGGGCAGCTCCGACGCAGCGAGTCGGGTAAACCAAGTATTGGGCTGCGAGTTACGAGTGAGTAATTACATTTTCACCGCCCCGCACCTTCTCATGTCCGACTTTCAGAATCACTACGTCCTGGTTACCGGTGCTACCTCTGGCATTGGCAAAGTAACGGCTACCGCGCTGGCTAAAATGGGCGCCCACGTCATCCTTCTGGCCCGCAACGCCGAGAAAGCCGCTGCCACCCAGCAGGAAATAAAAGCCGCCGTCGGGCACGACCGCGTCGATGTCATCCTGGCCGACCTCGCCGATCTGGGCCAGGTGCGCCGGGCCGCCGCCGAATACAGTGCCCGTTATCCCCGGCTCGACGTGCTGGTGAACAACGCCGGCCTGATTTTCGGCGCCCAACGCCAGCTTTCCGTCGATGGTAACGAGCTCGGGCTGGCTACCAATCATCTCGGGCCTTTCCTGCTCACGGCCCTGCTGCTGGATAAGCTGCGGACGAGTCCCGCCGCCCGCGTGGTCAACGTAGCCTCGGCGGCCCATCAGTTTGCCCGGCCCGATCTGGCGGATATTCA
>JAYWCH010000015.1:0-37713 GCA_043780755.1 Hymenobacter sp. | reverse complement strand
GAGCAGGGCTTTCGTGCCGCGCCCCACGCCATCCTGCGCCCAGCTGAACTGCATGGACTTGAGCACGGCCGTGACACCGGCCGCCACCTTCTGCCGCCCCTCCAGCTTGAGGCCGGTCAGGGCTTCGGGAGGCTGGGCCAGCACTGGAAACAGGTACTTGGCATTGGCTACTTCGAGGGCAGAAATGTGCTGCTCCTCGTGCTTGGTCTGCGGCTCGGTACGGTAATGGTCGGGCGCGGGGGCCGCGCCCTGGTTGGGCCGTTCGCCGCTTTTGGGGGCATTTTCGGCTTTCTGCTCGTGGGCTTTGCCGGCGGCGGCGGAATCGGATTGGGGGGAATCTTCCATGATAATTAGGCGAAACAGAGGCGTGGATTGTGGAGAGGAAAATTAATGTGCCCGCTAGTGGCGGCAGCCCAGGTCTTTTTCAACCAAGATACGCAGGCGGTGGGCATCGGTGAGGGGTAACTGTTCGGAAAAGCCATTTTGCTCGGTAGTCGTCCACAGCGCGGCGACGGCGCCGGGCACCAGCACGGTGAGACCGGCCGGGTCATAGCGCACCCGCACGGTGGTGACTGCGGGGTCGGCGGCCTGCTCCAGGGCGTAGGTCAGCTGCTCGTGCGGGCCGGGGCCAAAGCGCACAACGGCCGCCACCCGGCCGTTTTCGGCAAATTCCCGCACCTCGGCTTCGGAAAGGCGCAGGCGCAAGGTGTCGTCTTCAATGCGAAGCTTCATGCACAAAGGTCAGCTTAGCGAGGGGATAGTTAGTTGAGAAAAAGGCCCAAAAGTCGATTGCAATCAGATATTTTAATTTAGCAAAGCTAGCGCCCTTTTCTCAGCTTCCCAACCGCCAGTCGTGGCTGTAGATATTATAGCGCCCCTGGCGCACAAAGCCCAGTACCGTCATGCCAAAGCTGGCCGCCGCCTGCACGGCCAGGCTGCTCGGGGCGCCCACGGCGGCCAGGATGCCGATACCGGCGGCCGCGGCTTTCTGCACCAGCTCGAAGCTGGCCCGGCCGCTCACCAGCAGCACGTGCTCGTGCAGCGGGAGCCAGTCGGCGAGCAGCGCCGCGCCGATTACTTTATCCAGGGCATTGTGGCGGCCCACATCTTCGCGCAGCAGCAGCAGCTCGCCCTGGGGCGTAAAGAGGGCAGCGGCGTGCTGGCCGCCGGTTTGCTCGAAGCCGGCCTGGGCAGCGCGCAGGCGCTCGGGCAGCTGGTGAATTACGTCGTAGGTAACGTGCGGACCATCGACGGGCAGCACGGGGCAGGAGGTGGTGCGCACCGCGTCGATGCTGGTTTTGCCGCACACGCCGCAGCTGGAACTGGTGTAGAAATGCCGCTCCATAGCTGAAAAGTCGACTTTTACGTGGGCTGCCAGCTCGGCGCGGGTCACGTTGCCGGCTTCCTCGGCCTTGCGCACGTCGGGGCAGGGAATAATGCCCAGGATGTCAGCCTTCTGATGCACAATGCCTTCGGTGAACAGAAAGCCGGCGGCCAGCTCCTCGTCGTGGCCGGGCGTGCGCATGGTCACGGAAAGCGTGCGGTGCTGGCGCTCGCCGTCGATTTCGAAGCCCACGCGGATTTCCAGCGGCTCCTCGGCGGCAAGCTGGTCGGTAGCCGGCACGGGCGGTCCGGCGGACATCACTTTCTGGATGCTGGCAAACTCGTAGCTGGCGGCGGGTAGCAGAATGGCGGACTCCATAAACGAAAGGAAAATTGGGGCGGGACCGGGCTGGGCATGTTTATGCTTCACCCATGGTTAAAACCGAACGGCGGCACGAAAGTTACTCACGCCGACAATCCGGGTCGGGCCGGGATCAGTCGGATTTAGCCCACGGCCGACCCCGGCCGTTATTTCCGGCGCACATTTGCTCCCCGGAAGCTTTCCGGCCCGACCCGCGCCATGACCTTAAAGAAGATTACCCGCAACCTCACTCTGTGGGTCCTGCTGGCCATTGTGGCCGGGGCGCTGCTGGGCCACCTGGCGCCCGCCCGGGCCGTGCAGATGGAATTTCTGGGCAAGCGCTTCATCGAGATCATCAAGTTATTCATCAACCCCATCATTTTCCTCACTATCACCCTCGGCATCAGCACGATGGGGGATCTGAAGAAGGTCGGGCGCATTGGGGGCAAGGCCCTGCTGTACTTTGAAGTCGTGACCACGCTGGCGCTGCTCATCGGCGTGGGCGTGGCGGCACTGGTGCGGCCGGGGGCGGGCGTGGCGGTGGCCAAAGTCAGCGGTGCGGCCGTGAGTGAGTACACCAAACGGGCGGTAGCGTTCTCCTGGGGCCACTTTCTGGCCGACAACCTCACCCTGCAGGTACTCATCGTGGCCATTGTGCTGGGCATTGCGCTCAGCAAGTATGCCGGACGCAAGCCCGTGATTCACGTGCTGAAAATTGCTTCCGGCTACGTCTTTCGGGGGCTGCACCTGGTGATGCTTTTTGCGCCCATCGGGGCTTTTGGCGGCATGGCGTTCACCATCGGCAAGTTCGGCATTGCCACGCTGCTGCCGCTGGGCAAGCTTATGCTCACGGTTTACCTGACCATGGGCCTGTTTATTTTCCTAGTGCTGGGGGCCATTCTCCGCTACTGCCGGGTGGGCATGTGGTCGTTTCTGAAATACATCAAGGCCGAATTACTGATCGTGCTGGGCACTTCTTCTTCCGAAGCCGGCCTGCCGGGCCTGATGGAAAAGCTCGAGCGCATGGGCTGCGCGCAGCCGGTGGTGGGCCTGGTGGTGCCCACGGGCTATTCCTTCAACCTCGACGGCACGACGATTTACCTCTCGCTGGCCACGCTCTTTCTGGCGCAGGTCTTCCACGTTGAGCTTTCCGGGGGGCAGCTGATCACCATGATGGGCATTCTCATGGTCACGAGCAAGGGCGCGGCCGGGGTGGCGGGCAGCGGCTTCGTGGTGCTGGCCAGCACGCTCACGGCCATGAAGGTGATTCCGGTGGAAGGGCTGGCCCTGCTACTGGGCGTGGATCGGTTTATGTCGGAAGCCCGTTCCATCACCAACTTTATCGGCAATGGCGTGGCCACTATTTTTCTGGCGCATAACGAGGGCGAGCTGGACCATAATCTGGTCGAGGCGGCGCTGGGCCAGCGCCTGCGGCCCCTGCGGCGCCGTCGGGACCTGACCAGCGGCGAATACCTGGGCGAAGTAGCCGAGGAAGCCGCCCCGCAGTAGCAGCCGGAGCTGCGCCAGACCCCACCGGACTTTACTGCCCGCCGCGGGGCGACCTTTGTCCCCGCTCCTTACTGCTGCCCGACTCTTGACGCCCCCCACCGCCGCCCCCCGCCCCGCTCCCACCCGCCCGCCCATCCGCTTCGATCGCAACGAGCTGGCCGGTGCGTTCGGCGATTTGGGGACCGATTTACCGCTGCTCATCGGCGTCATCGCCGCCTCGGGCGTGGACAGTGCCGGGGTGCTCATCCTCTTTGGTCTGATGCAGGTATTTTCTGGCCTGTGGTACCGGATGCCGATGCCCGTGCAGCCCCTCAAGGCGTTCGCGGCGCTGGTTATTGCCCAGAAAATTCCCGGCCGGGTCATCTTTGGCGGCGGGCTGGCCATTGGGGTGAGCATGTTCCTGCTGTCCCTGACCGGCCTGATCGACGCGCTGGCGCGCCTGGTGCCCAAGGCCGTCGTGCGCGGCATTCAGTTCGGGCTGGCCCTGCAGCTGGCCACGCTGGCGCTGAAGCAGTACGTGCCCGCCGATGGCCTGCCCGGCTACGCCCTGGCCACCGGCGCTTTTCTCATTATCGTCACCCTGATTGGGAATCGCCGCTGGCCGGCGGCCCTGCTCGTTATCGCGCTGGGCATAATTTACGCCCTTATTTTCAAGCTGGACCTGGCCACCGCCCAGCATGCCATTGGCCTGCATCTGCCCACCTGGCACATTCCGGACCGCGCCGATATCATCACCGGGGCGCTACTGCTGGCGCTGCCGCAGATTCCGCTCTCCCTCGGCAACTCCGTACTGGCCACCCGGCAGATTGCGGACGACTACTTCCCCGAGCGCCGCCTCACCGTCCGCCAGATCAGCTTCACTTACGCCCTGATGAACCTGGTTAATCCCTTCCTGGGCGGCTTTCCGGTCTGCCACGGCTCGGGCGGCATGGTGGGGCACTATGCGTTCGGGGCGCGCACGGGGGGCTCGGTGGTCATTTACGGCGGGCTATTTCTGACGCTGGGCTTGTTTTTCAGTCAGGGATTTCAGCAGATCGTGCAGATTTTTCCGCTACCCATTCTGGGGGTTTTGCTTTTGTTTGAAGCGCTCTCATTGGCCGCGCTGCTGCGCGATATCAGCGGTACCCGTGCCGAGCTACTAGTGGCGCTGCTGGTGGGCCTGCTGTGCGCGGGGCTACCGTACGGCTACCTCGTGGGTCTGGTGGTGGGTACCGCCGTGCACTACGCCATGCAGCGCGGCCTGATTGGGCTGGGCAAACAATAGCGCCGCGCCGCATTATCGACGCGCCTTTCTCACGCCGGTTTCGCGTCCGCCCGGGGGCCCGGTTTCGCGCCCGCATTGCTGCGGCGTAGCGGCAGCTCCGGCACAAAGAGCGTCATCAGCAACGCGCAGGCCACCAGGAAGATATTGACTTCGTAAACCCGGGATATTGCTTTGGAAAAAGCCGCCTGCACCAGGGGCGAAATTGCGGGCGGCGGGGTCACCGGCGCCGGGGCCGGACCGGCAGCCACCACGGCGGGCCGGGCGGGCGGCAGCCCCGGGGCCGCCGCCGCGGGCAGGCCCTGCGCCAGCGTCAGGGTGAGCACCGTGCCCAGTACCGAAGCCGTAATGGCCCCGCCAATCTGCCGGAAGAACTGGCTGGCCGAGGTCGCCTGCCCCATAAATTGCGGCTCAATGGCGTTCTGAATCGCCAGGGTGTAGAGCGAAATAGTCGGCCCCAGGCCCAGCCCGCAGAGCAGCAAGTAGCTCAATACCTGATAGTAGCTCACCGTGACGGGCATGCTGGCCAGCAGCGAGAGCCCGCCCAGCACCACCACCAGGCCGCCCAGCATCCAGCGCTTGTAATGGCCGAAACGTGATACCATCTGGCCCGCCACCAGCGAGCCCAGCACCACGCCCATCGACAGCGGAATGAGACTGACACCCGCCCGGGTGGCCGACACACCGAGCACATTCACCATGAACAGAGGCTCGAAGATGATGATGCCCAGGAAGGCGCCACCCAGCAGAAATACCGCCCCGTTGGCCGTGCGGAAAACGTGATTGCGGAACAGGCCAAAGTCCAGAATCGGGTTCTCATTCCGCAGGCTGCGGGCCACGAAGGCCGTGAGGGAAGTCAGCGCCAAAGCCAGCAGGCCCAGCGTGAGCGGCGAAGTCCAGCCGTAGACGGCCTTTTTGAGCTGCAGCGCCACCACGAGCGGAACCAGCCCGGTCATCAAAAAAACCGCCGACAGGTAGTCAAGCGGCTTGGGTTCGTTGCGCGGGCGCAGGGCCGGCATCTGGGTCAGGATAAACCACAGAGCGAGCAGGCCCAGGGGCAGATTCACGTAAAAAACCAGCCGCCAGCCGGCGATACCAGGAATAAAATCAGTACCGTGGTCGGTCAGAAAACCACCCAGAAACGGCCCCAGCACCGAGGAAACCCCGAATACCGCGCCCGTAAACCCCTGGTAGCGCCCACGTTCGGCAGGCGCAAACAAGTCCGCAATCACGATGAAAGCCATCGCCAGCAGCCCCGCACCGCCCAGCCCCTGCACCGCCCGGAAGAACACCAGCTGGTTCATGCCATCGCCCAGCAGCGGCAGCGGGCCAAACTCGCCGGCCAGCCCGCACAGCATCGAGCCCACCAGAAAAACGCTGATGGCCGTGACCTCAATCGTGCGCCGCGAGTACATATCGGCCAGCTTGCCATAAATGGGCACCAGGGCCGTGCTAGCCACCAGATAAGCCGTCGCCACCCAGGTAAAGCGGTCGAGCCCGTGCAGATCGCCCACGATGCGGGGCAGGGCCGTGGCCACAATCGTCTGGTCGAGCGCGCTCAGAAACATGGCCAGCAGCACGCCCGCAAACGTGAGCATTTTCTGCCGGTGGGTGAGATTTTCAGTCAAAATAAAGAGGCTGCCCGGCGTAAAAAATGATTGGTAACAAGAACCTTAGCCCCGCCCGCGAACCGGATCCGACGCCTGGCAAGGGCCGTAGTGACTATGCTTAACTACTAAGGAACCAGCGGAGTTTTAACCTACAAAAAACAGAACGCCCGGCTCCGACAATGCGCAGCCCGACATTCTGTTTTCACTTCTGATTTCCGGCGCCCAATCCTACAGCAACGAGCGAATCCAGCCGCCATCGACGGGCACCGACGTGCCGGTAATGTAGCTGGCCCGCTCGGAGCAGAGAAAGGCAGCGAGGGCCGCAAATTCGCGGGGCTCGCCGAGGCGGCGCATCGGGATTTCGGCCTCCCAGCGGGCCGTGGCGGCGGCGGCGCTGATGCCGTCGCGGGTAGCCACGGCATCGGCCAGGGCCACTACCCGCTCGGTGCGGGTGTAGCCGGGCAGAATGTTGTTGACGGTGACGCCGAAGGGCGCCACTTCGTTGGCCAGCGTGCGGGCCATACCCGTGACGGCCGCCCGCAGGCTGTTCGACAACAACAAGTTATCAACGGGCTGCTTGGCGGCGATGGACGTCACGTTCAGAATCCGGCCCCAGCCCCGCTCTTTCATGCCGGGCAGCACGGCCCGGGTGAGCTCCACCACGCTGGTGAGCAGCAGGCGCGTGGCGGCGTCCCACATTTCCGGGCTCAGCGTGTCGAAGGTGCCGGCGGGCGGGCCGCCGGCGTTGGTCACCAGAATATCAACGCGGCCGAACCGCGTCAGGGCCGCCTGCACCACGCGGGCCACGTCGGCCGAATCGGCCACGTTCGCCGCCACGCCGAGCACCGGCACGCCGGAGGCCGCCGCAATAGCGGCGCAGGTGGCTTGCAGGGCCTCGTCGCCCCGGGCGCAGAGCACCAGAGATGCGCCTTCGGCCGCCAGCTCTTCGGCAATGGCGCGGCCCAAGCCCTTGCTGGCGGCGGCCACCAGCGCTACTTTTCCGCTTAGTCCGAGATTCATATGCTTATTTCAACCGCAGGTAATCGTCGGACTTATCCAACCAGTCCTGACGCGGCGGGCTGAAAATATCCACATCGAGCGTATCCTCAATGGCTTCGGCTTTGTGGGGAATATTGGAGGGAATGTGCAGCACTTCGCCCGCGCTGACCACAATCGGCTCCGCATCTTCCGAACCGATCCAGAAGCGTAGCGCGCCTTCCAGGATGTAGGTAATCTGCTCATTATGGTGGTGATGCAGGGGCACGATGCAGCCTTTTTTGAGGTAGACGTGGGCCAGCATCATTTTGTCGCCCGTGATGAGGCGGCGCTCCAGCGAGTCCGACAGCTGCTCTTTGGGCATGTCTTCCCAGCGATATTTGGTTACTTCCGATACTTGCGGTGTCTGGTCCATGAGTGGTGGGGGGTAAAAGCTGATTTTGGTCGTGAGCGGGAGTCGTCGCCCCGCCCATTTGGACGGGCGCGGCGGCAAACCGAGCGCCAAAGTAGGCTGAATTTTCCCGGGCGGCTACACCCGCACCCGCGTCGCCACCGCCGAAACGCATAAACCCATGAAGGCAATGAGGGCAAACGACACCCGCAGGTTGGTGGCCCCGGCCACCAGCCCGATCACGGGTGGCCCAAGTAAAAAGCCAAAAAAACCGATGCTGGACACCGCCGCCAGCGCCATGCCCGCCGACATCACCTTCGAGCGCCCCGCCGCGCTGTACACCAGCGGCACCACCGCCGACGTGCCAAAGCCCACCAGCAGGAAGCCCAGTAGCCCCGCAACCAGCGTGGGCACCAGCACCGCAATCAGGAGCCCCGTGGCCGTAAGCAGCCCGCTGAGCTGAATGACGCGCTTCGGCCCCAGCCGCCCGGCCAGCCAATCGGCCCCGAAGCGCCCCAGCGCCATCGTACTCATGAAGGCGGTGTAGCCGGCGCCCACCCAGCCTTTTTCTACCAGCAGCACTTTCTTAAAATACACCCCGCTCCAGTCGAACATCGCCCCCTCGCAGATGAGGGCGCAAAAGGCAATCAGCCCCAGGCCCAGCAGGGATTTATCCGGCCGCACGAAAATGGGCTGATCGGGATCAACGCCGTGGTCTTCCCGCACCACCGAGCCCGCGCTCACCGCCATGCCCACCACGATGAACACCGCAATGAGTAGAAAATGCAGGCCCGTCGGCACCGCCCGGCCGATCATGAACGTGCCCACCGCCGCGCCCGTAAACCCCGCCAGACTCCACAAACCGTGAAAGGAAGCCATGATGGGCTTTTCAGGGTACAACCGCTCCACACCCACGGCCTGGGTATTGACGGAAATATTGGTCAGGTTGCCGCCCACGCCGAACAGCACCAGGCACGGCAGCAGCTGGTACAGATTGGCGGCCCAGCCCAGCCCCAGCAGCGCCGCCGCGTAGAGCAGCACGCCGCCCAGCACCACTTTACGGCTGCCCTCCTTGGCCACCAGCCAACCGGCCAGCGGCAGCGAAATGAGCTGGCCCAGCGGAATGGCCAGCAGCACGCCGCCCAGGCCCGCCTCCGAAATCCCCATGCGCTGCTGCACGCTCGGAATCCGCGAAGCCCAGCTGGCGAAACACAGGCCCAGCAAAAAAAACAGGGCGCCCACCGCTATCCGGTGGGTTTTTCGGGAGATAATTCCCGGCGAAGAAGTGAGCGAAATCATACGTTTTTAGCAACCCGCCCGCCGGTACCCGGCCCGGGATTCCCGTAAAAATAAGCCTCATTTGCGCGGCCCTGGTCCCGGCCGGAAAACAAACGGGCCGGCGAATGCGCCTAGCCAGCCGTAATTTTGGGCAAAACCCGGCCCGTCCCGCGCGGTTCTTCGGGCACTTCTTCACCCCTGCCTCCCTACGCCCGCCATGTCCTTTACCCACGTCAACGCCGCCAACCAGCCCACCATGGTCGATGTGGGCACCAAGCCGCCCACCCGCCGCACGGCCCGCGCCCACTGCCGCGTGGTGCTGGGCGTCGAGCTGCTGAGCCGGGTGCAGGCCGGCGAAATGCCCTCGCACAAGGGGCCGGTCATTCACACCGCCATTCTGGCCGGGATTATGGGTGCCAAGCGCACGGCCGAACTCATTCCCCTCTGCCACCCGCTGGGGCTCGACGACTGCCAGATCCGCATCGAGCCCGACGGCCCCGACGCCCTGCGCGTGGAATGCACTGCCTCGGTCACGGGCCGCACCGGTGTGGAGATGGAGGCCCTGACCGGCGCCACCGTCGCCGCCCTCACCATTTACGATATGTGCAAAGCCTTTTCACAGGACATCACCATCGAAGGCGTGCAGCTCGTGGAAAAAACCGGCGGCAAGCGCGACTTCCACCGCCCGACGCCGACCGCCTGATTTCTTCCCCGATTCTTCCGCCAACTATTGGCCTTTCCACCATGACACCCGAAAACAATCTACCCAAACGAACGAAGCACGCTGCCCTGGCCCGGCCCGACGGCGGTGATTTTGGCCGGCACGAGCTCGCCATCCTGGGCGCGCCCTGCGGCGATATTCAGGCGCTTGTGGCCCGGCTGCTGCCGCACCTGGCCCCGACCCTGCGGGTGGCCTACGTCGATGCCGACCACGCGGCCGGCGCGGTAGCCGGGACGCAAACCGGGGCGCAGATCGTCATTCCCACCCAGCCGCACCTGGCCGAAAACGGGCTGGCAGCGGAGCTGATTGATAAGATCAGCCACCGGCAGCTCAACGTGGGCCGGGGGCTGGACAAATTCTCGCAGACCGAGCTGCTGGCCCACGAGAGCATCGTGCTGGTGAACGGCAACCACTTCCGAGCCCGCCAGCAAATCGTCATCATCGACCCGCGCAAGCCGCTGGATAAGAAGCTCGACCGCCTCAGCGACGTGCGCCTGCTGCTGCTGGCCGAAGGGCAGACTGACCTGCCCGCCGGGCTGGCCGCCCACCTGGCCGCCGCCCCCCAGCCGCCCGTGCTGCGGCTGGACGATGTGGCCGGCATCGCCGCCTTCATCCGCCAGTGGTACGCCGCCGCCGTGCCCGTGCTGCGCGGCCTGGTGCTGGCCGGCGGTCGCAGCGAGCGCATGCTGACCGACAAGGGCGGCCTGCACTACCACGCCCTCGACCAGCGCGCCCACACGGCCGCCCTGCTCCACGAGTTTTGCCCCGACGTGCGCGTTTCCTGCCGCCCTGATCAGGTCGCCGGGCTGCCCGCCGGCCTCACCGCCCTGCCCGATACGTTTCTGAATCTCGGGCCGCTGGGAGGGTTGCTCTCCGCTTTTCAGGCCGACCCCGACGCAGCGTGGCTGGTGCTGGCCTGCGACCTGCCCTTTCTCACCCGCACCACGCTGGAGTTTCTGGTGGCCCACCGGCAGCCCGCCCGGGCCGCCACCGCCCTGCGCAGCCCCTGGAACGAGTTTCCCGAGCCACTCATCACCATCTGGGAACCGCGCAGCTACGCCACGCTGCTGCGCTTCCTGAGCTTGGGCTACGCCTGCCCGCGCAAGGCCCTGATCAATTCCGATATTGAATTACTTACCCCGCCCGTTGCCGCCGAGCTGCGCAACGTGAACACACCCGAGGAACGGGCCGCGGCCGAACAGGAATTGCAGCCCTAACTGGCCGCCAGTCTGACCCATGTTTTTTGGCAAGGCCAGTCTTTTTATTTTTATTAATTTAAATAGGTAAGGTATTGAATACCTGATTAACTCGTCATTAGCGCGCCCTCTTTTCGGCATCAACCCATACTTTCGGTGCTGAATATGCGTTTGCAGCGCATTCTGGCACACTTTTCGAACGAGGCCGGCTACGAGTAACTTTTCACTCTTTTCCCACCGACATGAAAAAATCTGCATTTCTGTTAGCGGCTGTTCTTGCAACCGCGACCGTTTCCTCCGCTCAGGCGCAGGATGTTCGCCTGGGTCTGCGCGCCGGGGCCAACTACTCCAACCTGGCCGGCAACATTAACAACCAAAGCACCTACAACAACAAATTCGGCTTTTTAGGCGGGGTAATGCTCAATGTGCCGGTGGCGGCCGACGGCTTTTTCTCGATTCAGCCCGAAGTGCTGTACTCCCAGAAAGGCTTTGAGAACAAGCCCGTAGAGTACACCTCCATTTTTGGCACCCAGAAGCGCGAAGGCCAGGTAAACTACAATTACCTCGACGTGCCGGTGCTGCTCAAAATCAAGGCCTCCGGCTTTGTGCTCGAAGCCGGCCCGCAATACTCCTACCTGCTAGCCGCCAACGACCAGACCAAAACCACCACCACGCCCAACATTGGCAGCCCCACTGTGGCCGAATCACAGGATAAAAAAGACCTCAGCAGCCTCAACCGCAATGAATTGGGCTACGTGGCCGGCGTCGGCTTCGAAGCCGGCAGCGGCGTCAGCCTGAGCCTGCGCTACACCGGCGCCTTCAGCGACTTCGTGAAAAGCGACAACAATACCTATTTCAACGGCGACCTTAAGAATGCCCGCCACTCGGCCTTCCAGCTCTCGCTGGGCTACCTGATCCCGAGCAAGTAAGCGATTTGCTTTCAGCCAAAAAAGGCCCGACTTCTGCAAAGAAGCCGGGCCTTTTTTCGGGCGTAGCGGAAGGCTTACGGGTGGGCGGCGACCCACTCGGTACCGTCCTCGTATTCCTCCCGTTTCCAGATGGTTACGACCTGTTTCAGGGTGTCGATGATGAACTGGCAGGCGGCGAAGCTTTCGGCGCGGTGCGGCGTGGCCACGGCCACCACCACGGCCACGTCGCCCAGGGCCAGGGTGCCTTTGCGGTGCACCACGGCCACTTCCTGCAACATGGGCCAGCGCTCGACCGCCTGCGCGACCACGTGGCCGAGTTGGGTGAGGGCCATGCTGTCGTAGGATTCGTAGTGCAGGCGGCGTACAGGGCGCCCGCCCGACTGGTTGCGCACGGTGCCGATGAAGGCGTTTACGGCGCCGGCGGCATCAGTCTGCACGGCGGCCAGGGCGGCGGCCACCACAATGGGCTGGTCGGTAATAGCGAGGTAAGGAATCATAGCTTAGCCGCCGGCAACGGGCGGAATGAGGGCGATTTCGTCAGTAGTGTGCAGCGGCAAATCATTAGCGGCGTATTCGTTGTTGACCGCTACGGCGCAGCTGCGCAGCTCGCCCAGCGCGGGATATTGCCGCCGTAACTCTTCGAGTAGGGCTCCAACGGTAGCCGGGGCCGGGGCCGGCAACTCAATTAGGCCCGTCCCCACGATTTCGCGGGTGATGCCGTAGAGGGCAATCTTTAAAGACATATTATTCGACGTAAATTTGAGGAATATCGACCCGCGTAGGGCGCTTGATTAAGCCTACTCCACTCCAGGCGGCTGAACACCTTTTGTTCATTGGGAGTTTAAAGGGGCTGGCCGGATTATCTGGTCAGTCCGACAAATTTGGTGATAAACGTGCCAGCATCTGCTTCCACCCCGGCCCAGCCCGTGGTTTCCCCCCTTTTTGATCAACACGGCCGACCGCTGGAATACCTGCGCCTGGCCGTTACCGATCGTTGCAACCTACGCTGTTTCTACTGTATGCCCGAAGAAGGCATCAAGTACATGCCCAAGCACGAGCTGCTGAGCTACGAAGAAATGCTGCGCCTCACCGGCCTGCTGGCAACCATGGGCGTGCGCAAAGTACGCCTCACCGGCGGCGAGCCCTTCGTGCGGCGCGACCTGGTCCCCTTCATGGAGCGCCTGGCCGCGCTGCCCGGCATCGATGATATCAGCCTGACCACTAACGGCGTGCTCACCGCGCCCCACGTTCCGGCCCTGGCCCGGCTCGGGGTCAAGGCTGTGAACCTCAGCCTGGACACGTTGGATCGCGCCCGTTTCGCCAGCATCACCCGGCGCGACGAGCTGCCGCGCGTGATGGAAACGTTTTACGCGCTGCTGGAAGCCGGTATTCAGGTAAAAATCAACGCTGTGGTGATGGACGGGCAGAACATCGACGATCTAATCTCGCTGGCCGACCTCAGCCGCACGCTGCCCGTCGATGTGCGCTTCATTGAGGAAATGCCCTTCAATGGCGGCAGTCACGCCGCCGGGCCGGCCTCGCTGCCGTGGAATCACGTCCGCATCCGCCAGCACCTGGAAGCCCATTTCGGCGCCCTCACGCCAGTGCCGATGGCGGCCGGCGCCACGGCTTCTGACTACAAGATTGCCGGCCACGTGGGTCGGGTGGGCATCATTGCGGCGTATTCGCGCACCTTCTGCGGCACCTGCAACCGCCTACGCCTCACGGCCGAGGGCGGCATCAAAACCTGCCTCTACGACCAGGGCGTGCTCGACACCCGCGCCCTGCTGCGCGGGGGCGCCAGCGACGAGGAAATCGCCGCCGCCCTGGCCGCCGCCTTCCGTTTCCGCGCTGCCAACGGCTTCGAGGCCGAGCGGCAGCGGCCCCTGCACCAGCTCAGCTTCGAGAGCATGGCCACGATTGGGGGGTAGAACGAAGTGCGGTTGCGGTAGAGACGCGACCTATCAGGACGGGCTCCGTTCTGACCAATAACTAATTCTAATCTGATGCTCTCCGTTGCCGAAGCTTTTGCCCGGGTGCTGGCTACTGCCCGCCCGCTGGCTCCCGAAACAGTTCCGCTGGCCCACGCGGCGGGCCGCGTGCTGGCCGAAACCCTGACGGCCGACCGAGACTTTCCACCCTTCAACCGGGTGGCGATGGACGGCATTGCCGTGGTGCACGCCCGCTGGGCGGGCGGACAAACGGAGTTTGCCATCGAGCACACCCAGTACGCCGGGGCCCCGCCCCGGCCGCTGCAAAACCCGCTGGCCGCCGTGGAAGTGATGACCGGGGCGGTACTGCCTCCCGGCACCGATGCGGTGATCCGCTACGAAGACGTGCGGCTGGCCGATAACCGCGCCACCATTCAGATTCCACCGCCCGCTACGCCCGGCGTCAACATCCACCGTCAGGCCGCCGACCGCCACCGGGGCGACGTGCTCCTGACGCCCGGCACCCGCCTGGGTCCCGCTGAGCTGGCCGCCGCCGCCACGGTGGGCGCAGCCGAAATAGCTGTGATCCGCGCCGCGCGGGTGGCCGTCGTGAGCACAGGCGACGAGCTGGTGGGCGTGGCCGAAACGCCTTTGCCCCACCAGATCCGGCGTTCTAATGCCTACGCGTTGCAGGCGCTGTTAGCGGCGGCCGGGGCCGAAGTGTCCCTATTTCACCTCCCCGACGAGCTGGCGGCGCTGCGCGAAGGCCTGACTACCATTCTCAACGCGGGCTTCGATGCCGTGGTGCTGAGCGGAGCCGTGAGCAAGGGCCGCGCCGACCACCTGCCCACGCTGCTGCGGGAGCTGGGCGTAATTGAGGTTTTCCACGAAGTGAACCAGCGTCCCGGCAAGCCCATGTGGTTTGGGGCGCGACCGGCCGGGCCGGTAGTTTTCGGGCTGCCCGGCAATCCGCTTTCGACTTTTCTTACCGCCTGCCGCTACGTGCGGCCCTGGCTGCGGGCCAGCCAGCACCCCACCGGCGCGGCCGAAACGGCCGCGCTTTTTGAAGGCCCCGCCCCGGCCCGGCTCACGGTCGATATTCATTTTAAGCCCAACCTGACGCATTTCGTGCCCGTGCGCCTGACGGTGGACGAGGCCGGCAGCCGCCTGGTCACACCCCTGCGCGTGGGCGGCTCCGGCGACCTGATGGGCTTGGTGGGCGCCACCGCCTTCCTGGAGCTGCCGCCCGAACCGGCCGTCTTTCCGGCCGGCAGCGTGTGGCCGGCATGGCCCCTTTAGGCCCTTGCCGGGGCAACTTGCGGGGATTTAATCCGTAAAATAGTTGAGTCGCAGCGCCAGCGACTGAGTGCTGATGGTGGTGCGGCGCTTTAGCCACCATCTATCTTTCCGGCTTTCACTTTCGATTACGCTGCCGAACTGAACCCTAAGATTCTCCCCGGCAGGAAGTTGACTGAAATCAGAAAAAAGGCCCCGTTCGGATTCTCCGGCGGGGCCTTTTGCTGAGCTGGACTTTTAGTCCCGGTTTACTTCACATTCACCAACAGGCCGAGGTAGGCCAGCCGGCCGATCTGCGGGCCGCCGATTATCTGAATATTGTTGGCATTAAACATATTGGAAACACCGGCCTGGAACGTGGTGGCCAGCCGGGGCACCGTGTAGCCGAGGTAGGCGTCGGTGGTGCTGTAGTTCTGCACCTGCCCGGTGGCAAAGGGCAGCTCCTGCTGGTGGCCTTCGACCCAACGATAATTCACGGTGTAGCCCAGGTTGTGCAGGACGGTACCTGAGGCGCCAACGTTGAACTTGTGCTTGGGCGTGTTGAAGAACGTCCGCAGGCCGGTGGGCAAATTGCTGCGATCAAGCACGTTGAGCGAATAATTACCGATCAGACTCAGCGCCGGGGCTACAAAATAAGTGAGGCTGAACGTGGCGCCCTGAGTGCGGACTTCCTGGGCGCTGTTGAAAGACGTAAAAATGACGCGGGCCGACGTGGCACTGGGATCGGTGAAACCGGAGGCCAGACCGGCGTTAACCTGCTGCGCCGTGGGCCGGGTGCCGTCTACGTTACCGATGAAGGTAGTGCCGCCAATGAAGTCATTATAACGGCTGCTGAAGTAGCTGACATCGACGTACACATTGGGCAAAACCGCTCCTTTGTACCCGACTTCGATGGTATTGACGCGCTCCAGCTTCAGCTTGGCAATCGATACTTCGAATGGCGTGAGCGAAGCGCCCGGCGTGTAGGGCTGTCCGCTGGGCGACGTGGTGTTATAGCCCTCAAAACCATTGCCCACATTGCCCAGCAGGATGAACGTGCGCAGGTCCGAGTGCAGGTACTGATCGGTTTGCGAAGGGCTGCGGAAGGCCTGGCCGTAGCTGGCGCGGAAGTTATGCTGCTTGCGCTCGCCGAGCGAGTACACGGCGGCGGCCCGGGGCGAAAAAGAGGCGTTGAAGTTCTTAAAATAGTCGACGCGCCCGGCCAGCGAGAGCTTCAGCCGCTCGTCGAGCAGGGTTTGGGTGAGCTGGGTGTACGCGCCGTATTCGTAGTTGGGAATGCGCTTGCCGTCGGTATCGGCGAAGATGGTGCCGCCCGAACCCAGCCGGTATTGGCGGTAGGCACCGCCCACGATCAGGTCGGTACCCGCATCGGAGAGGTGAAAGCTGCGCTGGGCACTGATATCGTTCAGGAAGGAGCTAAAGTTTTGCTGGGCGCCCTGGCCGGGCTGATCGTTGCCGATGATTTTGCTGCGCAGGGTGGCAAAGCGGGCGTCCGTGCTTTTGAGCTCGGTATTGTTGGCAGCGGACTGCGCGGTAGCCTGGGCGTCGTCGGGACTCTGATTGGCGGCCCGGGCGCGGTTGTAGGCGTCGTTGTAGGTGTAGAAATACAACTGCTGGTAGCTCGTGGAGCTGCCATCGGCAATGGCGGAGCGGTTGAGCAGCGTGCCCAGCTGCGTCATCTCGTAGCTGCTGCCGCTAAAATCTTCGGTGGAATAAGCCCGGATAAATCCTTTTGAGTTTTTCAGCTCGACCCGGTACTGATTGGTTCCCAAATCCTTGACCCGAAACCGGCTCTGGTTCTGGTACGTGGCGGTGCCCACGCCACGCTTGGCCTCCAGGGTCAGTTTCAGGTCGTCTTTGATGAGATAGGATACGGCGGCCTGCACCCGGTAAGAGCGGGTTTTCTGATCAGGACCGATCAGCTCCCGCTCCCTGAAGCCGGGCATAGCCACGCGCTTACCGTACAGTTCGGGGTTGACCGTAAAACCCGGGCTATTCTGGGAGGGCGAGTATACGTTACTCGCCCGGCCGTAGTAGTTGTCGGCAATCCAGTCGTTGGCCGAAAAATCGCTGGCGTTGATTTTGAAAGCGAACTTATCGCCGATTTTCTTCGCGTAGCGCAGCTGGCCATCCAGCATATTGCGTTCGCCGCCGCGCAGGCGCACGCTCAGGCCCTCGTACACGAAGGGGTCTTTGGAGTTGAACAGGATCACGCCGCTCAGGGCGTTGGAGCCGTAGAGCGCCGAGGCCGGACCGTGCACAATCTCAATGCTTTCCATGTCCAGCTCGGGAATGCCGACCAGGTTGCCCGGACTCAGATTGAGCGAAGGCAACGCCGTATCCATGTAATCGACGAGCTGAATGACGCGCTCCGACTTGGCCGTGTTGAATCCCCGCGTGCTGATGCTGGTGAAGAGCATCGACGCCGAATTGACGTCGACGCCCGCCAATTGGCCCAGGCCGGCCAGGACTTCGGGCGTGCTGAGGCGTTCAATCTGCCGGGTCGAAACTTTGTCGATGGTGACCGGGGCGCGCAGAATATTCTCCTCCACCCGCGAGGCCGACACTACCGTTTCGCTCAGCAAAGTGGGGCTGGGCACCAGGCTGATGCTGAGCAGCTCGCCGCCGGCCGGGGCGGGCAGCGACTGTGTTTCGTAGCCCACGTAGGAAATCACCAGCTCCACCGCGCTGATATCGGCAGGCCGGTTGAGGCGAAACTTACCGTCCTGGTTGGTACTTGTGCCGATGAAGGTGCCCTTGATAAAGACCGTGGCGCCGGGCAGCGGCTCGCCGGTATTGGTGAGGATGACCCCGCCGATAAATTGATCCGTGGGATCGGGCAGGGCGGCCGTCGTTTTGCGTTTGAGGGCCGGACGGTGGGGATGCGGGCCGGCGGCGGGCGTGGCACCAGCCGGGGCCGGCTGGAGCAGCGCCGCAACCAGTAAAAAAGAGCAGATTTGTTGCATGCTAAAAAATAGATATTTATGGTACTATATCCACAAAATTAATGATCGTAGCCAGTTCATTCCCCCCAAATTCGATGAGTAACTGATGAGGAATGCTGAGTGAAGCCGGGCGCTCGGCCAACGGCCCCGACTCGTCCTTCTGGGGCTGTAGGCCCCCGCTCGGGCTTGAAGAGGCATTTTTGCCCGGGCCGGGTGCCGCGTTCCCGGTTCCGGCGGGCTTGGGCGGCGGGCCGGGCCAGCTGATTATGAGCCGCCTACCCGACCGTACTAATCCGGCCCAACCAGACGCTGCCCGGCTATTCCCATTGCGTCGTATATTTGTCGTACGCTGCTATCCAGAAAGACCGAGGGACCGGGCCCGATGACGTCTTGGCAACCTACCGCGAGTAGGTGCCAACTCCCGTTTCACCGGTTTTTTTGGTGAAAGAAGATGACAGCCAAAACCGTGCTTCGCCGCCCGGGTTTCTTTCTGGATACGCGCCCCGTTTGCCCGTTGTTCAATCCGAAAGAAATGTCCGTTTCCCTGCTCGCTCCCACTTCTCCCCTTCCCGAGCTGCTCCGCCAGCGCCTGTTGATTCTCGACGGCGCAATGGGCACCATGATTCAGCGCTTTCCGCTGACGGAGGAAGACTTTCGCGGCGCCCGCTTCGCCGACCACGCCAAACCGCTGCGCGGCAACAACGACCTGCTCAGCCTGACGCGGCCCGACATCATCCGGGGCATTCACGCCGAGTACTTCGCCGCCGGAGCCGACATGGTGGAAACCAACACCTTCAGCGGCACCACCATCGCCCAGGCCGACTACGGCCTAGAGCATGTAGTTTATGAGCTCAACTACGAGTCGGCGCGCCTGGCCCGCGACGCGGCCGACGAGTACTCGGCCCTCACGCCCGACCAACCGCGTTTCGTGGCCGGCGCCGTGGGCCCTACCAACCGCACCGCCTCGCTCTCGCCCGACGTGAACCGCCCCGGCTTCCGCGCCGTGACCTTCGACGAGCTGGCCGCCGCCTACCTGGAACAGATCCGCGGCCTGATCGACGGGGGCGTGGATACGCTGCTCATCGAAACCATCTTCGACACGCTGAATGCCAAAGCGGCCATCTACGCGGTGCAGAAGTTCTTCGATGAGGGCGGGCGCGTGGTGCCGCTCATGATTTCGGGCACCATCACCGACGCTTCCGGCCGCACGCTCTCGGGCCAGACCGTGGAGGCGTTCTGGAATTCCATCCGCCACCTGCCGCTGCTGAGCGTGGGCCTGAATTGCGCCCTGGGCGCCATTCAGCTCAAACAGTACGTGCAGGAGCTCAGCCGGATTTCAGACGTCCATATTTCCGCCTACCCCAACGCGGGCCTGCCCAATGCCTTCGGCGGCTACGATGAGTCGGCGGAGGAATTCGCGGCTTTGGTGGAAGAATACCTGCAGGAAGGCATCGTGACGGTGGTGGGCGGTTGCTGCGGCACCACGCCCCAGCACATCGCGGAGCTGAGCCGGCTGGCGAAAGTGTACAAGCCCCGGGCCTTGCCGGGCAAAAAATCCTCCCTCGCGGCCGCCTCCCTTGCTAGCCATGAAGAAGTAGCAGCGGCGCGCCCGACGCTGGCCCCCGCCACCCGGCTCTCCGGCCTCGAACCGTTCAACATCGGGGCCGATACCCTTTTCGTGAACGTGGGCGAGCGGTGCAACGTGACCGGCTCGCGCGCCTTCGCCCGCCTCATCCGCACGGGGGCTTATGAAGAAGCCCTGGCCGTGGCCCGCCTGCAAGTGGAGGAAGGCGCCCAGGTAATCGACATCAACATGGACGAAGGCATGCTCGACTCGGAGCAGGTCATGACCACTTTTCTGCACCTTATTGCCTCGGAGCCCGACATTGCGCGGGTGCCGGTGATGATCGACTCCTCCAAATGGAGCGTGCTCGAAGCCGGCCTGAAGTGCGTGCAGGGCAAGAGCATCGTCAACTCCATTTCCTTGAAGGAAGGCGAGGACGTATTCCGCCAGCACGCCCGCACGGTGCGCCAGTACGGCGCCGCCGTGGTGGTGATGGCCTTCGACGAGAACGGCCAGGCCGATACGCTGGAACGACGCATCGCCATTTGCCAGCGCTGCTATGACATTCTGGTGCACGAAGTGGGCATGGATCCGTCCGACATCATCTTCGACCCCAACATCCTGACCGTGGGCACGGGCATGGATGAGCACCGCAACTACGCCATCGACTTCATCGAGGGCGTGCGCTGGATTAAAGCTAACCTGCCCGGCGCCCTCACTAGCGGCGGTATCTCGAACATCAGCTTCTCGTTTCGCGGCAACGACGTGGTACGCGAGGCCATGCACACGGCCTTCCTCTACCACGCCATCCGCGCCGGGCTCGACATGGGCATCGTGAACCCCAGCCAGCTGGGCGTGTACGATCAGGTGCCCAAAGACCTGCTCGATCTCTGCGAGGACGTGCTGCTCAACCGCCGCCCCGACGCCACCGAGCGCCTCGTTGAATTTGCCGACACGGTGCAGCAAAAAGGCAAGGTGGAAGTAGTGGCCGATGCCTGGCGCAGTCTGCCGGTGTGGGAGCGCCTGCAACACGCGCTGGTGAAGGGCATCACCGAGTTTATCGACGAAGACACCGAGGAAGTCCGCCAGCTGGTGGCCCGGCCCCTGGAAGTGATTGAAGGACCGCTGATGAGCGGCATGAACGTGGTGGGCGACCTGTTCGGGGCGGGCAAGATGTTCCTGCCGCAGGTGGTAAAATCGGCCCGGGTGATGAAAAAAGCTGTGGCCTACCTCGAACCCTACCTGCTGGCCGACAAGCGCGGCCAGGAGCGCCAGACGGCCGGCAAGATCCTGATGGCCACCGTGAAAGGCGATGTGCACGACATCGGCAAAAACATTGTGGGCGTGGTGCTGGCCTGCAACAACTTCGACATCGTGGACCTGGGCGTGATGGTGCCGCTGGAGAAGATTCTCGACGAAGCCCAGCGCCTGAATGTGGACGTGATCGGCCTGTCCGGCCTCATCACGCCCAGCCTCGACGAGATGGTGTACGTGGCCCAGGCCATGCAGAAGCGCGGCATGACTACGCCCCTGCTCATCGGCGGGGCCACGACTTCGCGGCTGCACACGGCCGTCAAGATTGCCCCGGCTTATAGTGGGCCGGTGGTCCACGTCAACGATGCGTCGCGCAGCGTGGGCGTCGCGGCCGGGCTGCTCGGCTCGGGCGACGTGGCCTACGCCAAGACTGTGGCCGACGACTACGCCGCCCTGCGCACCGACTACGCCAGCCGCCAGCGCGACAAGAACTACCTGCCCATCGCCGCCGCCCGCGCCAACGGCTTCCGAGCCGACTGGGCCACCGCGCCCATCACCCGGCCCACGTTCCTGGGCACGCGCATCCTGCCCGACTACGACCTGGCCGAGCTGGCCGAATACATCGACTGGACGCCCTTCTTCCACACCTGGGAGCTCAAGGGCCGCTACCCGCGCATCCTCACCGACGAAACGCTGGGCGAAGCGGCCACCAAGCTCTTCGAAGATGCCCAGGCCATGCTCCGCAAAATCATCGATGGCAAGCTGCTCACGGCCCGCGCCGCCCTGGGCTTCTGGCCCGCCAATACCGTTGATTACGACACGATTGAAATCTACGCCGACGAGAGCCGCACGACGGTAAAGACGGAGCTGTTCACGCTCCGGCAGCAGGGCGAGAAAGGCCCGAGCATCCGCAATATTGCCTTTTCCGACTTTCTGGCGCCCAAGGAATCCGGCCGGGCCGATTACCTCGGGGGCTTTGCCGTCACGGCCGGCATCGGCATCGAGAAGCTCATCGAGCAGTTCGAGGCCGACCACGACGACTACTCCAGCATCATGGTCAAAGCCCTGGCCGACCGCCTGGCCGAAGCCTTCGCCGAGCGCCTGCACGAGCGGGTGCGCCGCGAGTTCTGGGGCTACGCGCCCGACGAGCACCTCACCGGCGACGACCTCATTCAGGAGAAATACCACGGCGTGCGCCCGGCGCCCGGCTACCCCGGCTGCCCCGATCATACCGAGAAAATCACCCTCTTTCAGCTCCTCAATGCGGAAGAGAATATCGGCATCACCCTCACCGAAAACCTGGCCATGTACCCGGCCTCCTCGGTGAGCGGCATGTACTACGCCCACCCCGACTCCCGCTATTTTGGCCTGGGCCGAATTGGCATCGACCAGGTAACCGACATGGCCCACCGCAAAAATATGGCCCTGCCCGAGCTGGAACGCTGGCTCATGCCCAACCTGAACTACGAACCCAAATAACGGCTCCGCGCCCCCGGGGCGCGGGCCGAAATGGGTTCGCTGCAACTTACAAAAACCGCCGCCGGGTTCGTTTCCGGGGTTCTATCTCACCCGCCGGGCCGCCGCCCGGGGTTCCTTATTTACCGGGCAGGCGCCCGGCGCCCCACTATGAAAGTTACCGAACACCTCGCCCAGGCGGCGGGCAAAACCTTGTTTTCCTTCGAAGTGCTGCCGCCCAAGAAGGGCGAAAATATCCGCGCGCTGTTCTCCAATATCGAGCCGCTCATGGAGTTCAAGCCGCAGTTTATCGACGTGACCTACCACCGCGAAGAGTACGTGTACCGCCACCACCCCAACGGCCTGCTGGAAAAGAAAACCGTGCGCCGCCGGCCCGGCACGGTGGGCATCTGCGCGGCCATCAAAAACCGCTTCGACGTGGACACCGTGCCCCACCTCATCTGCGGGGGCTTCACGAAGGAAGAAACCGAGAACGCGCTCATCGACCTGCATTTTCTGGGCATTGACAACGTGCTGGCCCTGCGCGGCGACCCGATCAAGTCGGAAGGCCAGTTCAAGGCCGAGCCCGATGGCCACGCCTTCGCCTGCGACCTCATTGGCCAGGTAGCCGACCTCAACAAGGGTGCTTATCTCGATGAAGAACAGGATGATACCTGGGCCACCAACTTCTGCATCGGCACGGCGGGCTATCCGGAAAAGCATTTTGAAGCACCCAATTATTCGTCCGATATCCGCTACCTGCGGCACAAGATGGACCGGGGCGCCGACTACATCGTGACCCAGATGTTCTTCGACAACGAGGAGTTTTTCCGGTTCGAGCGACTTTGCCGCGAGGCGGGCATTACCGTACCCATTATCCCCGGTCTGAAGCCGCTCACCACCAAAGCCCAGCTCACAATGCTGCCGCGCACGTTTTACCTCAACATTCCCGAGGCCCTGGCCGAGGCCGTGAGCCAGTGCCGCGACAGCGAATCGGTGCGCGCTATCGGCATCGAGTGGTGCCTCAACCAGAGCCGCGAGCTAATGGCCCACGGCGTGCCCTGCCTGCATTACTACTCCATGGGCAAGGCCGAAAGCATTCGCCGCGTGGCCTCGGAGCTGTTTTAGCCCGGGCTTACCCGCCGCGGCGCCGCTACCTTATCCCCTGTTATGTTAGATGATTTATTCGCCCGTCTGCGGCTGGCTACCGCGCCGACCGAGATCGAAGCCCTGCAAAACGGCATCTGGCAGCTCTGGCTCAGTACCGGCGAGGTCGCGCTCGACAAGGAGCTGGAAACCGGCCTGCGCGCCATGCAGGCCGGCGACCACACCCTGGCCATTGCGCACTTCACCCGCCTGATCGATCGCCATCCCGATTTTCCCGAAGCCTGGAACAAGCGCGCCACGGCCTATTACCTGCGCGGCGAGTACCGCGCCTCCCTGGCCGACATCGCCGAAACGCTGCGCCGCGAGCCCCGCCACTTCGGAGCGCTGTGGGGGCAGGCGGGCATGCTGCGGCAGCTCGGCGAGCTGAAGCGGGCGCTCCGCATCCTGGACCGGCTGGCCGCCATTTGCCCCAACCTGCCGGGGCTGCCCGAGCAGCGCCTCAGCCTGCGCGAGCAGTTGGAAAACGGCGGCCGGCTGGAATAGGGATTTAGCTTATTCCTGAAATTAAAGACCAGCATTGAAATGAAGAACCGTCATGCAAAACGCGGTGGAAAATTAAAGCCCTTCATGCAGAGCGCAGCGAAGCATCCCGCATGGACGAGTGATCACTGGTGTTACGCGCTGCGTGACGCCAGATGCTGCCAAGTAGCTTTTGCCGTTTCAGAAACTGCCGTTCCCAGGGTGCCAGATGGTTTGGTGCGTAACAGCAGTAATCATCTGCGTTCAACAAGAGAATTACTCGTCCACGCGAGATGCTTCGCTGCGCTCTGCATGACTCGTCAATAAAACTCTTGACGGAAGCCGGCCATCACAACCGAGGCCGGATCTTTCGCCGGGCTCAACCGTAAGGAATCCGGATTCTACTCCCCGCATTTATCCTTTCCTACTGATTATGACACCACGATTTGAGAAAACAAGCGCCGGACTACCAACCTGGGCAAGCGTATTGCTAACGGCGCTACTGCTCAGCGGCTGCGACTCTACGCCCCGCGAGCGGCAGGAAGTGGTGCGCCAGGGCACCAGCGAGTTGGATACCCTGGCCCGCGGCGCGGCCCGGAAGCTGGCCCATGCCGGCCGGGCCACCGCCCGCTACGACGCCGCCAACCGCGCCCGCCGCGCCCAGCCGCTCGATCCGCGCAAGGAAATTGCCATGGAAAACCAGCTCATGGGCCCCTACTCCGGCCAGCTCAACAGCCTCACGCCCGCCGACCTGCCCGCCGCCTACGGCCAGCTGGTGCGCGAAACCCGCACCCGCCGCACCACCTGGACCGACCGCGATTGGGACTACGCCCGCGCCGTGTACCGGCGGCTGAACGACCAGGTAAAGCAGATCCGGCTGGATCTGCCGGCCCGCGACGAGCTGCGCATCCGCGCCCGGCAGGCCGAGTTTGTGGCGTTGCAGGCCGACCACACGGCGCAGGGAATCAGCGAAGCCAATAAAGAACCGGCCGCAAAGTAGACCGCCGCCCCGCTTACTTTGTCCGCATGGCTAATCCCGACTCCGTCATCTTCCTCGAATCGTTTTACGAGCCGATGGCGGCCAACCTGGCCCGCACCCGGCTGGAAGCGGCGGGCATTCCCTGTTTTTTGAGCAACGAGCACCTGGTCTCGCTCATGCCGCTTTACAGTCCCATCACCGGGGGCGTGCGGCTGCACGTGCGCCGGGGCGACGTGGCGGCGGCCCTCGAAATCCTGCACGACGAGCCCGTGCCCCTGGCCACCGGCCCCGACGAGGACTCCTTCGCCGCCGACGCGCCCGACCCCGTCACGCCGCGCTGCCCCGACTGTGGCTCGTCGAATGTGGCTTACGGGGCCGCCACACGTAACACGTACGGCTTCTGGTCGGGCCTGCTCTCGGTACTGCTGCGGTTTCCGGTGCGGGGCAACCGGTTTCACTGCTTCCACTGCGGCCACGAGTTTAAATAACAAGGAGTAAAGAGCGGGTAAAACCGCCCGGGAGTAGTCAGCCGGCCTTTTTTCGCGTAAGGAGCAATCCACTCCTTTCCGCGTGACGATGACCACCAAAAAGACCCCGCCCGCCAAAGCCGAGCGCCGCCCCACGGCTAAAGACATGAAGGCCGCCGCCCAGACGCTGCCCTACCCCGCCCGTCAGGCCGACATGAAGCTGCAACCCGATTCGGACCTGGCCAACTACCGCGCCGCCGGCAAGCTGCAGGATAAAATCGCCCTCATCACCGGCGCCGATTCGGGCATTGGGCGGGCGGTGGCCATTGCCTTCGCCAAAGAAGGCGCCCACGTCGCCATTTTATTCAACGAAAACGTGGGCGATGCCGAAAAAACCCGGCAGCTCGTGGAGCGTGAGCACCGCCAGTGCCTTCTGCTCCAACTCGATGTTCGCGACCCGGAACAGTGCAAACAGGCCGTGCGCCGCACCCGGGCCGAGCTGGGCGGCCTGAATATTCTGGTCAACAATGCCGCATTTCAGATGAGCCAGCCGAAGTTCGAGGACATTACCGAGGAGCAGATCCGCCGCACGTTCGACACCAACATTCTCGGCTATATCTGGATGGCGCAGGCCGTCATTCCCCACCTGAAAAAAGATGACTGCATCATCAATACGGGCAGTATTGTGGGGTTGACGGGTATTCCGATTCTGGTGGATTACGCCTGCACCAAGGCCGGCATTCACGCGCTGACCAAATCGCTGGCCCTATACCTGGGCGAAAAAGGCATCCGGGTGAACTGTGTGGTGCCCGGCCCGGTCTGGACGCCCAACATTCCCGGCACCATGCCCCGGGCCGAAATCGCCAAGTTCGGCCACGAAGTCGCCCTCAGGCGTCCCGGCCAGCCCGAGGAGTTGGCCCCCGCCTACGTGCTGCTGGCCAGTGCCGATGGCTCGTTTATGACCGGCAGCCTCGTGCACGTCACCGGCGGTAAGCTCAGCAGCGACGAATAAACCCGGCGCCGAAAACGGACTTTATCGCCTGGTCTGCCTTGTACACAATAAGCTATACCTGATTAGCAAATTTTTTACGGGCCAAACAATCAATCCCTTGGAAAGCCCGCTACCTTGCCGGGCGCATCAATTCGCGATGTCGTGCTGGGGAAGGAATATCCTCTGCTTTTATTCTCTTCAATCATTCCGTTTCACTCAATTCCCACATTTTCATGGCCGACACCTCCTCTTCTTTTCTGGACCGCAGCCGGACAATTGCCGGACCGGGCTACAACCGGTGGCTGGTGCCGCCGGCGGCTCTGGCGATTCACCTGGCCATCGGGCAGGCGTATGCGTTCAGCGTATTTAAAAAACCCCTTGGCGCGCTGCTGAGTGGGGACGTGGACCACCCCGCCGTGGGTGACTGGACCCCGGCCCAGATTGGCTGGACGTTCTCCATCGCCATTGTTCTGCTGGGCTTATCGGCCGCCGTATTCGGCAAATGGCTGGAGCGCGTGGGGCCGCGCAAGGCCATGCTGGCGGCCTCGCTCTGCTTCGGCGGCGGGTTCCTGATTGGTTCACTGGGTGTGCACCTGCACAGCCTGGCCCTGATGTATTTCGGCTACGGTTTCGTGGGCGGCATCGGCCTGGGCATTGGCTATATCTCGCCGGTGAGCACGCTCATTAAGTGGTTTCCGGACCGAAAGGGCGTGGCTACGGGCATGGCCATCATGGGTTTTGGGGGTGGTGCCATGATTGGCTCGCCGCTGGCGGTAGCGCTCATGGCCCACTTCAAAACGTCGGCGCCGCAGGGCGTAGCCCCGACGTTTATCGTGATGGGCATCATTTATTTCATCTTCATGCAGTTCGGCGTGTGGAGCATTCGCGTGCCCGCCGATGACTGGGCGCCCGCCGGCTACGTGCCCAACAAAGAGCACAGCGCCCTGATCACGGCCGGTAACGTATCGGCCGACAACGCCATCAGGACGCCGCAGTTCTGGCTGCTGTGGGTGGTGCTGCTTTGCAACGTAACGGCCGGTATAGGGGTGTTGGAGACGGCTTCGCCGCTGATTCAGGAGACGTTTTCGGACGCCGCCATGGGCGTGGGTAAAGGGGTAACGGTAGCGGCCGCAGCTGGCTTCGTGGGCCTGCTCAGCTTGTTCAACCTGCTGGGTCGCTTCTTCTGGTCGTCGGCTTCCGACCGCCTGGGTCGCAAGCCGATCTACCTGCTTTACTTTGGGTTGGGCATTTTGCTCTACGCCCTGGTGCCCACGCTGGGGCACAACCTGCAGCTCTCGCTGTTTGTGCTGGTGGCCTGCGTGATTATCAGCATGTACGGCGGAGGTTTCGCCACCATTCCGGCCTACTTGTCCGACCTATTTGGCAAGTACCAGGTGGGGGCTATTCACGGGCGCTTGCTCACGGCGTGGAGCACGGCCGGCGTGCTCGGGCCGCTCATCGTCAACTACCTGCACACCAGCCGTAAGGCGCAGGGCTTCACCGGCGCCGCCGCCTACCAGACGGTGTTTTACACCATGGCGGGCTTGTTGGTAATTGGCTTCCTGGCCAACCTCGCCGTAACGGCGGTGAATGAGCGATACAACGAGAAAGGTCCGGTAACGGCCGATGCCGGCGGACATTAATCCGCTGTTTTTCAAGCACCAAATTCGATTGTCATATGAATCCTAACCCGAATTCCACCCCGCCCGTTGCCGAAGCCAGCTCCGTTGGCTCGCTGGCCCTGGCCTGGTTATTTGTGGGCCTCCCCCTGGCCTGGGGAGTAACCCAGACGTTTGTTAAAGCATTGGCGCTGTTCAAGTAGACAACGACCTTGCATATTTCTGAAAAGCAGCCGGCCTGGGGTCGGCTGCTTTTTTTGTAAGCGGGTAAGCTGCGCCGTGGGCATAGTGGGCAGCCCGACCTCGCTCGCCTTACCTTCCCGGCATGAAAAAACTATTACCGCTGGCATTGCTGGCCCTGCTGGGCGCGGGTCCGGCCACCGATCCGCTGCCCAAAATCCGGGAGTTTCGCCAGGCTCACGAACAGGAGCTGCTCACGGAGTTTGAGCAGCTGGTCGCTATCCCGAACGTGGCCGCCGACACGGCCGGACTGCGCCGCACGGCCCTGTTTGTGCGCGACATGATGCAGCGGCGTGGGATCAAAACGCAGCTGCTGGCCGCCCCGACGCCGGGCGTGGCCCCGGTGGTCTTTGGCGAAGTGCGCACGCCGGGCGCCACCCGCACCATCATTTTCTACGCTCACTACGACGGCCAGCCCGTGAACCCCGCCCAGTGGAGCTACGGCCTGCAACCATTCCGCCCGGTGCTGGCAACCGGCCCGCTCGACCTGGGCGGCCAGATTACAACCCGCCCGGCCCCCGGCGCCGCCCTCAACCCCGACTGGCGCCTCTACGCCCGCGGCGCCTCCGACGACAAGGCCGGGGTGATGGCCATCCTGACCGGCTACCAGGCGCTGGTGGCCAGCAAGATCCGGCCCAAAGTCAACCTTAAGTTCTTTTTTGAAGGCGAAGAAGAACGCGGCTCGCCGCACCTGGCCGAGATTCTGGCCCGCCACCAGGCGCTGCTGGGGTCCGATTTGTGGGTGATCTGCGACGGGCCGGTGCATCAGTCGGGCCGCAAGCAGGTGGTATTCGGGGCGCGGGGCGATGTGGGCATGAGCCTGCAGGTGTACGGCCCCCGCCGGCCGCTGCACAGCGGCCACTACGGCAACTGGGCCCCCAACCCCGCCCTGGCACTAAGCCGGCTGCTGGCTTCGATGGCGGACAGCACCGGCCGGGTGCGCGTAGCGGGCTTCTACGATGACGTGACGCCGCTCACCCCGGCCGAGCAAGCCGCCCTGGCCCGGGTGCCCAACCTGGATGAAACCATCCGGCAGGAGCTGGGCTTCGCCCGCCCCTACGGCACCGGCCAGACGCTGGTGGAGCTGCTTAACCAGCCTTCGCTCAACATCAACGGGCTGCAAAGCGCCAACGTGGGCACGCTGGCGGGCAACATCATCCCCACTACGGCCACGGCCGCGCTGGATTTGCGCCTCGTGCCCGGCAACGATGCCCGGCGGCAGGTGCAGAAAGTGATTCGCCACATCGAGCGCCAGGGCTACCACGTCGTGACCGCCGAACCCACCGACGCCGAGCGCGCCCAGTACCCGCTGCTGGTGCGCGTGACGCCCGCTACCGGCTACAACGCCCAACGCACCCGCCTCGATCTGCCCATTGCCCGCGAAGTAATTGCCGCCGTACAAACCACCGTCGCGGAGCCGGTCGTGGTGCTGCCCACCATGGGCGGCAGCCTGCCGCTGTACGTGTTCGAGCAGGAGCTGCACGCGAATACGATCACGGTGCCGGTTGCCAATTACGACAACAACCAGCACGCCGAGAATGAGAATATCCGCCTCGGCAACCTCTGGGCCGGCTTCGAAACCATGGCCGCGATTATGCTGCTGAAATAGCAAGGGGCAGGTTTTGGTTCTTTTTTGAAGGGCTTCAGCGGGGTGGTTCCGGAGCGACGCCCCAGGCTCAGTTTCATAACTGCGGCTGGTAGTGAGCTGCTCCGGCTGCGGGAAAGAAGCTTAAGCGGCTTCAGAGGCTTTAGAGGCTTTAGAGGCTGTTTGAATTAATAAAACGATCATGCTCATCTGGCGTCCTAAGCATTCCGCGAATCGAGCGGCGACGAAGAGAGCCTTATCAAGACTAAAATTTCTGTCATCCTGAGCATTCCGCGAATCAAGCGGCAAGGACCTTATCACGGCGGAGGAGTAATTAATCAAGCGTGATCAGGCCCTTTCGTCGATGCTTGATGCTCAGGATGCTCAGGATGACAAACCTTCATCGCCGCTTAAATCGCGGAATACTCAGGATGACAAATAAACAATAACAAGCGCGCTAAAAAACGCCGCCCTAAACAGCTTCACCGGGAAGATTTCACTAGTAAATAGTTTAGGGCTGAAGATTCGACTACCGCGCGGCCCAACTCCTGATTTATGCCCAACCCCACCTACCCCAGCGGCACCGTGCGCGCCCTGCTCGATACGGCGCACGTTTCGGCCGCCACCCGCGCCGTTGTGCAGGCCCGCCTCGATGCGCCCGCCGCTTACGAGCCGCAGTTTCTGGCTCCCGAAACCTACGCCCTGCTCGAAGCCGTGGCCGACCGGCTGTTTCCCCAGCCGGATCGGCCCGACCAGCGCATTGCTCTGGTCCCGGCCGTGGACCAACGCCTGGCCGAAGGCCGCGCCGATGGCTGGCGCTACGACGCCCTGCCCCCCGACCGCGAAGCTCTGCGCCTGGGCCTGGGCGGTATCCGCGAAATTGCCCAGGCATTGTTCCAAACCGATTTTATGACCCTGGCCCCGGCGCAGCAGGATGCCGTGCTGCACGCGCTGGCCGCCGGTAATCCGCCCGGCCCCACCTGGGAAACGCTGGATGCGGGCCGCTTCTTCGAGGAGCTGCTGGCCGAATTGGCCGAAACGTATTATGCCCATCCACTGGCCCAGGAGGAGATTGGCTACGCGGGCCTGGCCGACTTGCCGGAGTGGTCGAAAATCGGCCTTAACGAACGCGAGGACCGGGAGCCCCGGCCGCAAGCGGGCGCCTGAGCAGCCCGGCAAATCCGGGGCAACGGCGGCGGTTTATCAACTACCGGCCGGCCGGCCGGATTTCTCATTATTCTATCCTACTGACTATTACCCATGCCCGACGAAGAAGTTCTCGAAGAAGGCGTCCTGAGTCCGGTGCTGCCCGAAGTGCAGGACCCCCTGTTGCGCGCCCTGCTGGCCGAAGCGCCCGCACCCGCCGATACCCCGCTCGAACAGCCGCAAGCCGTGCCGGCCGAGGCCGACGAAGTGGATTGCGTCGTCATCGGCCTGGGGGCGGGCGGGGCGCCGCTGCTGGCCCGCCTGGCCATGGCCGGCCTCAAAGTGGTAGCCCTCGAAGCCGGCCCCTGGCACAATCCCCAACAGGACTTCGCCACTGATGAAAAGGCCCAGGATTTTCTTTTCTGGAACGACGAGCGCCTGGCCGCCGGCCACGATCCGCTGGCCATGGGCAAGAATAATTCCGGGACCGGCGTGGGCGGCTCCACGCTGCACTACACCGCCTATACGCCCCGCCCGCTGCCCGATGATCTGCACCTGAAGCGCGACTTCGGCCAGGGCGAGGACTGGCCCTTCGGCTACGACGAGTTGGCACCGTACTACGAGGAGCTGGAGCAGTTTCTGGGGATTTCGGGCCCCACGCCCTACCCCTGGGGACCCACCCGGCGCCGGGGCTACCCGCTGGCCCCGCTCCCCCTGAACGGCGCCGCCCAGCTGATGATGCGCGGCGCAGAAAAAATGGGCATTCAGACTTCTCCGGCGGCCAATGCCGCGCTTTCGGCCCGCTACTACCAGGAAGGAGTGGGCTGGCGCGAAGCCTGCACCAACCGGGGCTTTTGCCAGGCGGGCTGCTCCAACGGCGCCAAGGCCAGCATGGATGTGACCTTCGTGCCGCTGGCGGTGCAGCACGGAGCCGAGATTCGCCCCAACAGCTTCGTGACCGAGATTGAGCGCGACGAGCGCGGCCGCGTTACCGGCGTGGTATACACCCAGAACGGGGAGCCGCACCGCCAGCGCTGCCGCAACCTCTTTCTCTGCGGCGGCTCGGTGGAAACGCCGCGCCTGCTGCTGCTCAACGAGCTGGCCCTGACCAGCGGACAAGTGGGCCGCAACCTCATGGCCCACCCCGGCGTGCAGGTCTGGGGCACGTTTGAGGAAGCCGTGCGACCCTACAAAGGCATTCCGGGCGGGTTGATTTCGCAGGATACCCACCGGCCGAAGGATGCGGATTTCATCGGCGGCTACCTGCTGCAGAGCATTGGCGTGATGCCCGTTACGTTTGCCGGGCAGGTGGCGCGGGGGCGTAAGCTCTGGGGCCAGCCCTTGCGCGACTACATGCGCAACTACAACCACGTGGCCGGCATCAACATCCTCGGCGACTGCCTGCCCCACGCCGATAATTTCCTGGAGCTGGCCGACGAAAAAGACGCCCGGGGCCTGCCCAAACCGCGCCTGCACTTCACGGCCCAGCCCAACGAGCAGCGGATGAACACCCACGCCGAAGCCCTCATGCGCCGGCTCTGGGCGGCAGCCGGCGCCACCGATATCTGGGCCTTCGGGCGCTACGCCCACGTCATCGGCACGGCCCGCATGGGCCTGAGCGGCGACGACGCGGTAGTGGACGCCAGTGGCCGCGCCTTCGACGTCCCGAACCTGTACATCTGCGACAACTCCGTTTTTCCCAGTGCCCTGAGCGTCAACCCCGCCCTGACCATTATGGCGCTGAGCCTGCGTACGGCCGATAAGTTTCTGGCGCAGCAGCAGCGGCGGGACTCGTAGATATTAAACTGGTTTTCAATGAGAAACTACTGTTCCGCGCTGATTTGACAACTTGAAAACGGCAGCTTCTGAAGTTGCTTGAGCTTCTTTTTAGCGGCCGGAACAACGTCCGGCGTAACAGTAGTAATCGAGAGGAGTCGTGCAGAAATAATAACGTCCGTCATGCAGAGCGCAGCGAAGCATCTCGGACGTCATTTCTGCTTGACAGACGTTATTATCAGAGCTGTTTAGCAAATCTGGATCCCTGTCATCCTTATCTGGCGTCCGCTTCGAAGGACCTTATCACGGCTGGGCGGTCGTCAGTCGGACGTGATAAGGTCCTTCGCTCTGCTCAGGATGACAAACTTTAAAAAACGTCTTTCCAACCCGCTTCAACCACAACCAGCGGCCTGCCATCCGTACCAATTCCAACCCATGAAGTCTTTTCTGACCGAAATAAAAAGTCACTTTGGCGATGGCAACTACGCTGGTGATGAGTTTGGCGGCGCCGGGGGGCACGACGGACGCGGGCTGCCCACGGGCCTGCCGAATAATTTCATGTTCGCCACCGGCATCGAGTGCTCGTACCCGACCATCGACCACGGCCGCACCCGGCGCGACCTGCTGGCCGAGTGCGGTCACTACGAGCGCTGGCAGCAGGACCTGGGCCTGGTGCAGGATCTGGGCCTGAAAGTGCTGCGCTACGGACTGCCCTACCACAAAACCCACCTCGGACCGGGACAGTACGACTGGACATTTGCCGATCTGGTCATGGCCGAAATGCAGCGCCTCGAAATCACGCCCATCCTGGATTTGCTGCACTTCGGGGTGCCCGACTGGCTGGGGAATTTTCAGAATCCCGCCCTGCCCGTGCATTTTGCCGAGTACGCGGGGGCCGTGGCCCGGCGCTACCCCTGGGTGCGCTACTACACGCCCATCAACGAGATCTACGTCACGGCCCGCATGAGCGCCAGGGATGGCATCTGGAACGAGCAGTTGAAAACCGACCGGGGCTTCGTCACGGCCATCAAGCACTTGGTGGCGGCCAGCATCATGGCCACCCAGCAGATTGCCCGGCACCGGCCCGACTGCATCATTGTACAGAGCGAATCGGCCGAATACATTCACGAGCTGCGCGCCAGTCCTTCGCCCCAGGTCACGCTCTGGAACAAGCTGCGCTTCGTATCGCTCGACCTGCTCTATGCCCGCCACCCCGACGGCGATGTGCTCAACTACTTGTTCGACAATGGCCTGACCCGGCGCGAGTACGACTGGTTCATGGCCGGCGAGCCGCCCGGCTACCAGATCATGGGCAACGACTACTACGGCCGCAACGAGCACATCATCCTGCCCGATGGCACCGACTGCACCAGCGTGGACGTCCTGGGCTGGTACAATATTACCCTGGAATATTACCGCCGCTACCGCAAGCCGGTAATGCACACCGAAACCAACGTCTTCGACGCCCAGGAAGCCCCCACCTGGCTCTGGAAGCAGTGGGTCAACGTGCTGCGCATCCGCGCCGAGGGCGTGCCGGTGCTCGGCTTCACCTGGTATTCGCTCATCGATCAGGTGGATTGGGACATCGGCCTGGCCCGCAAAGTCGGGCGCGTGAACCCCTGCGGCCTCTTTGACCTGGACCGCAATCCCCGCCCGGTGGCGGCCAGCTACCGGCAGCTGCTGGCCGAATACGGGCAGATCACTATCGTACCCCACGGGGAGCTGTTTGAAATCACGGCCGTGCCCGCCACGCTCAAGGTGGAGGTGTAGCCCCGGCGGCCCGGCGACGGCGACGAGCGGTTGGTCCGACCCCGGCACTTGCGTTGCCGCTGATCCGGCAATCCGGCTTTTTAATGGTGCTGAAACGGGCCAGGATCCGGCGCCCGCCGGCCGGCGCCGGGGTTACGCTGGCCGGCAATCACGGTCACTTTTCGCACCCCGTCAAACCTAATCATTATTTTATACAGCATATTATTGGACAGTAAGTTGCCGGCATTTTTCCTCCCGGCCCGGCAGCGCCCGAATCCGTGGCATCCCGATTACCTTTCATCAGGCTGGCGCTGATTTCCAACGAGTGAGATCCAAATTCTACCGTTGAACTAGTTGGGCATCGGGTGCACTGTGCGTAAATTGCCGGAACACCATTGGTACGGCCGCTGACTTTTTATTTACACTTTATGAAATTTCTTGCTCCGCTGTTGCTGCTCTGCCTTTGGGTACTGCCGGCGGCTGCCCAGCGTTTGATCATCAGTGGGCAGGTCGTGGAAGCGCTTAATGGCGAGCCGGTCCCGTTTGCGTCCATCTTCATTCCCCGGACCAGCACCGGGGCCACGGCCGACGCGGACGGCAAATTCAAGCTGGCCGCTTCGGACGCGCCGGATTCGCTGGCGGCCTCCGCTCTGGGCTTCGTCACCCAGCGGGTGAAACTCACGGGCGCCGCCAGCCAGACGGTGCTCTTCCGCCTCAAAGCCGGGGGCGTGGCGCTGACCGAAGTGGTGGTGCGGCCCGGCGAAAACCCCGCTTTCCGCATCCTGCGCGAAGTGCAGCGGCACAAGCCCGAAAATCAACGCAACGCCTTGCAGGCCGCCGAGTTCGATTCCTACAACCGCATCGAAACCAGCCTCATTCAGCTGCCGGCCAGCCTGGCCCGGCGCAAGGTCATCCGCGATATCCGGGCGCTGGCCGTGCGCCAGGGCGCCACCGCCGCCGCCGATCCCGACGCGCCGCTGCCCATTTTCGCCTCCGAGGTGGGCTCGCGGGTGTACCAGAAATTTTCACCCCTGCGCCGGCGCGAAGACCTGCTCCACAAGCAGATGCGCGGCGTGGGGCCGCGCGAGGGCTCGGTGCTCTCGCAGCTGCTGGGGTCGAATTTCCAGAGCTTTGACTTTTATCCCAACTGGCTCAATGTGCTGGGCAAGGATTTCCTTTCCCCCATCGCCGAAGGCGGCCGCCAGACGTACGACTATGAGCTGCTGGATTCGGCCTTCGTGGGCAAAGACTGGTGCTACAGGATTGCCTTGACTCCAAAACGGGCGCACGATCTGGCGTTTAAAGGCACCATCTGGATTACGGCCGAAGGCTACGCCCTGCGCCGGACCGAGCTGGTGGTCGGCCCCACGGCCAACATCAACTTCGTCAACGACCTGCGCATTGCCCAGGACCTGACTTCGCCCAGCGAGGGCCCCGGCCTGGCCAGCCGCACCAAGCTCGTGCTCGGCGTGCGGCCCTACGAGAAGCAGGCCGCCATGCTGGTGCGCCTCACCACGGTGAACAGCAACATAGTGCGCAATAAAGTCCACGCCGAAGCCGGGTTTTACGATCAGCCCATCGTTTCCTCGCTCATGGAACCGGCGGACAAGGACGGCCCCGGACTGAGCGAGACCCCCCGGGGTGCCGCCGGGGGCTACTTCGACCAGCACCGGCCCGATACGCTCAGCCTGTCGGAGCGCCAGACGTTTGCCGTGCTCGACTCGGCCAAACAGCTGCCCTCGGTGCGCAATCTGCTCGACTGGGTGGATCTGCTGGTGAACGGCTACAAGCGCGTGGGAGGTTGGGATATCGGGCCCATTCTGAGCACCTACGCCCACAACGACTACGAGGGCAGCCGCCTGCGCTTCGGCTTCCGCACCACGCCCGAGATCAGCCGCGACTGGCTCACCCAGGGCTACCTGGCCTACGGCACGCTCGATGAGCGCCTCAAGTACGGCCTGAAAACCAACTACATTGCCGAGCGCCGCCACTGGACGGTGATCGGGGCCGAGTACCGCCACGATGTGGAGCAAGTGGCTTTGCTCGACAATGATTTTCTGCCCGACAACAACCTGTTTCTGGTTGCCTCACGCTTCGGGCGCTTTATTCAGGGGCGGCCCATTCTGCGCGATCTCTACGCCCTGAACGTGCAGCGCGACCTGTTCCACGGCTTCACCGAAACGATCACCCTGCGGCACCAGGACATTACGCCGCTGCACGACTTCGCGTATTATTCCACGCCCGATCACAGCGCCGCCGCGCCCATTGGCCGCAATCTTACCCTGTCCGAGATTGTGCTCGAATCGCGCTACGCGCCCGATGAGAACCTGGTGCAGGCCGAAAACCGGCGCCGGGCCATCGGCCTCAAGCGCCTTCCGGTCTTCACGTTTCGCTACACCCTGGGCTTTCGCAACCTGTTGGATCAGAAGGCCCCGCCGCCCTATCAGAAATTCAACCTGCTCATTACCCACAGCCTGTCGGTGGGCCAGCTGGGGCGCCTGGGCTACCGCATCGAGGGCAGCTACATTCCCGACGCGGTGCCCTACCTGATCCTCAAAACGCCCCTGGGCAACCAGACGCCGTTTTACAACGTCAACGCCTTCAACCTGATGAACTACTTCGAGTTCGTGACCGACCGCTCGGTCTCGCTCCGGCTCGACCAGCATTTTGAAGGCTTGCTGCTCAACAGCATCCCCGGCATCCGGACCCTGAACTGGCGCCTGGTGGCCACGGCCAACCTGCTCTACGGGAGCCTGTCGGCCGCCAACACCGCCCAACCGCGCCGCGACATGCAGGGCAACATCCTGGACCCCATTCCCACCCTGGATAAGGCGCCCTACGTGGAAGCGGGCTACGGCATTGAAAACATCTTCAAGTTCATTCGGATCGATTTCCTGCACCGCATCACCTACCGCGAGCAGCCGGCCATCATTACCCCCGTAACTACGCCGCATCACAATTTTGGGGTCAAGTTCAGCGCGCAGTTCCGGCTGTAGGGTTGGGTTTTTGGGGCAGCTTGTCATCCTGAATCGCTTCTTAAGCTGTTTAGAATCCCGTCTTTTAGAACGTTTGTCATCCTTATCTGGCGTCCGCTTGCGAAGGACCTTATCACGCCCGAGTGATGACCACTCAGAAGCTTGTTTGAGTTAACAAAAAACGGTCATGCTGAGCTTGTCGAAGCATCTCTACCGCTTCGTTGAACCGCTCATACGAAGCGGTAGAGATGCTTCGACAAGCTCAGCATGACGCTCCAAGATGAATTTCAGCTAATTCAAACAGTTTTTCAGCCGTGATAAGGTCCTTCGCTTTGCGGATGCCAGATAAGGATGACAAACGCTTTTGAATTCCTGAACAGCTTTGTTATTTTAGGATCAGGTTTAATTACTGAATGACTTCAACTGTAGTCGGTCTATGGATTATTCAGGCAAAATAAACCAGCTACTGACGGTGCTCCTGCTGCTCCTCCTAAGCACCCGCTTACCAGCCGCCGCCGTCCCACCCGAGGATACCCTCGT
>JAYWCH010000014.1:0-3481 GCA_043780755.1 Hymenobacter sp. | reverse complement strand
CCGTCGCAGGTGAAGACCTTCACCGGGTGCGCGGCCAGGCGCTGGGCCAGCTGCGCCCCGTCGCGCACGGGCAGCAGGTGCCGGGCGGCCAGCGTCTGGTTGAGCACGTCGAGCAAGGGGCCCGCCAGGCGGCTCACGCGGGTCTGCGACACGCCGAAGCTGGCGGCCTGGTGCTGCTGCAAGGAATTGGTTTTGAGGTAGGTCAGCAAGAAAAAAAGCTTCGTGTCGGTGCCCGCTATGGTGGCGTTGGCTCGTTCCCGGTGCGCCGGGATGCGCCGCCGGTCGCCGTCGAGGGTATGGTAGCGGTGGTAGCGCTCCCAGCGGGGCGTAAAGTCAGTGAGCAGGTCATCAAATTCGGCGGGCAGCAGACTGGTTAAGGCCAAAAACTGCGTCGGCCGCTCGCGCAGGGCCACATAATTCATCTTCAAAAGTACGGCCTCGCCTCACGGGGTAACATAACTAGCTTTACCGCATCAGCATTAGTGTTAGTGGGTTTTTTGATTTTTTGGTCTAATACCACAGAACCAATCCATTATGGAAGATAGTTGCGATTCTGTTGTGGTCCAGAATAAAGGTTGTTTATCTGTGGGGTAACGGCTAAGATGTCATACTTTAAACGGAGATAGGAAAGGATAATGAATTAGTATAATTACAAGAATAATGCTGCGTGAAGTATGCTAGTGTGAAACCTGTGATAAGTGGACAGGCAAAACTGGAATTTTGTACCACATGCAGGGCATCTGCATCAAAATGGAGTCCCTGTTTACGGCATCCGAAGGCCATCCTTTGAAGATGACTCCGCTGCTGCACAAACTCAAAAGTGGCTGGAGAAGCTTCCGCAGCACTTCCAAAAATTTTGCTGCGAAAACCCTATAACACAGAGCATTTTCGAGTTGGCAAATTGTGGCTTGACTTACTATCTAAGCTTGTGGCCTGCGCTGTTTTTGGAAGCAGATTTATTAATAAAAAATGCCTTTGATTAACTCACTGCGCTTGAAAGTATAAGCCGTTACTTATACAACTTGTTTACCTCTGTCCTATCTTAGTACTATGAAACAAGGGATTAAGCAAGTGAAAACTATCTGGCGCGGCCACCTGTGGCTTGTGCTGGCGCTGCCTTGGCTGCTGCTGCAGACGACTGAAACTAAGGCCCAACGGACAGCGCAGACCGATACCATAGCGCGGGCAAAAGCTGCCCTGCCGGCATTATTGGGCGATACCGTGCGGGTGCGCCTCGAAATGCAGCCCGATTCGCTGGTGGCCGTGCCAATGCCAACCGTCGATTCGGCGCGACTGGAATGGCTGCGTACGCCGCCCACCCTGCGCGACCTGGTTTGTGACCGGGTGGGCTGCATCGAAACCGATGTGCCGCATCAGTTCAATAACTCGGTAATGGCGTACGTCACGCTGTTCACGGCGCGCAACCGGGGCTACCTGCAACGGGTGCTGGAGCGGGAGAATTTCTACTTTCCTATCTTCGAGAAATACCTCACGCAGTACAACCTGCCCACCGACCTCAAGTACCTGGCGGTCGTGGAATCAGCTCTGATTCCGACGGCCAAGTCGCCGGTCGGTGCCACCGGCCTTTGGCAGTTTATGGGCCCCACGGCCGGCGATCTGCGCCTGAAGCGTGACGACTGGGTGGACGAGCGCATGGCTCCCGAAAAAGCCACTGAGGCGGCCTGCAAGCACTTGCGCTACCTCTACGGCATCTTTCACGACTGGGAATTGGTGCTGGCGGCCTACAACTGGGGTGCGGGCAGCGTGCAGCGCGTAATGCGCCGCACCGGCAAAAAAAGCTTCTGGGACTTGTACCCCTACATGCCCGCCGAGACGCGCAACTACGTGCCCACGTTCACGGCCATCATGTACAGCATGAAGTACGCGGAGGCCCACGGCCTGCGCACCGACAAGCGCAATTATCAGTACGCCGAGCTCATGGATACGCTCGGACTGCGAGGTCACGCGTTCGACCTGCGGCGCCTGAGCCGGGCCTGTGGCTACGAAGATTCGCTCTACCTCACTCGTTTCAACCCGGAGCTGCGGCGGGCGGCGCTGCCCGCTGGGTACCGGCCGTACGTGGTGCGGTTTCCGGCGGCGGCGGCCGTTCATCTGGGTGATATTGACCGGGCTACGCTGCTCGATTATTGCCAGCCCACTGCCGCCCTGCCGCAGCTGCTGGCCAGCCTGCCGCCCCGGCTCGACGGCGTGGAACCGTGGCTAAATCAGTCGCTGCTGGCCGCAACGGCCGGGCCGCGCAGTGAGGAAGAAGCCGTGGCGCCGCACTTCCGGCGGGTGGCGCATAAGGTGCGACGGGGCGAAACGCTGGCCGGTCTGGCTGAACGGTTTGAAGTCAGCCCGGCGCAGCTGCGCCGGTGGAACGAGCTGCCCAAGGGCCGTTCGCTGAAGCCGGGCCGGCAGCTGGTCATCTTCGTACCGCTGCCGGCGGCCCTGGCGCGTCGATCGCCGGCCCCGGTGGTGGCCGATGAGCCCGCCGTAATCATAGCCGTGGTGCGGCCCGCCCACCCGGTGGTTTCGGCCGAAGACGTCGCGGCCCGGCAGGCGCAGCAGGTGGCTAACAATAAGGAGATTGCCCGGCTGCGGGAAATAAGCCGCCAGGAAAAAGCGCAGGACGCCCGGCTGGTGGCGATCCGGCAGCGGCAGGCTATTCAGCAGGCCGCCGCCGCGATGCAGGCTCGCGTGGCTGCCCGTCATTCCGGGCCGGTGCCCGGCGCCGAGGTTCGCCCCCGGGCCGAAGTCCAGGCTGAAGAAACGTCCGATGATGAGTCGCCTACTGCCACCGCTACAGCTTCTCAGGCAGCGCCGGCGCCCGTTGCGGCGGTTGGCGGTCGGGTGCCGGTTTCGTATACCGTGCGGAAGGGGGATAATCTCACCAAGCTGGCCCGCGACTACAACCTGAGTGTGGCCCAACTCCGGGCCTGGAACGGGCTGGAATCAGAAGGGGTGACGCTGGGGCAACGGCTGGTTTTGCGGGCGCCGGCGGATGCTCCCCGCGCCGCCGCGCCTGCCGCGTCCGCCGCGCCGGATAAGCGGCTGCCAGGCGCGCAGGTGCATCTGGTGCAGCCGGGCGATACGCTGTTCAACCTCTCGCGGCGGTTTGGGGTGAGCGTCAGGGTATTACGGGAGATCAATCACCTGGCTTCCGATGAAGTGAAGCTGGGGCAGAAGCTGCTGGTGCCGCAGGGATAATCTTCCGGGGCTGGAATAGATCGGGTAGCAAATACTGAAGCTGTTTAGAAAGTCGGTTTTTAGCACGTTTGTCATCCTGAGCGGAGCGAAGGACTTTATCACGTCTGACTAATGACTGCTGTGCCGTAATAAGGTCCTCCGCTCCGCTCAGGATGACAGATTTTTAATTTTCTTAGGACTTACGCAAAGGCCAGGGCTGGCTTGATTAATTCGTGTCGCATATAGGCATCCAAAAACCCTTGTTTGAGCTGATACACCGTCTGTTGGGTCT
>JAYWCH010000013.1:0-16384 GCA_043780755.1 Hymenobacter sp. | reverse complement strand
CCTCGGCCTCAACGAGTCGCTGCTCAGCAGCAACTGGCGCGGCGGCGGCGTGAATACCATCGGTTTCAATGCCCTGACCAATGTGCGCGCCAACCGCCTGAGCGGAATCCGCAGCTTCGACAACGAGGCGGATTTCCTCTTCGCTTTCTCCCAAACGAAGGGCCTGGGTTATCGCAAAGGGCAGGACCGGCTCTACCTCGACACCAAATACGGCCGCGCCCTGAGTACGCGGTGGGATATGTTTGTGTCACTGAACCTGCTCTCCCAGTTCGCCCCGGGCTACAAATACGACCAGGATGCCGCCGGCAACGACCGCGCCCGGGCCGTCTCCGACCTCTTCGCCCCCGGCTACCTGACGGCGGCTTACGGGTTTGAGTATCATCCCACTACGGCGTTTCATCTGCGGCTCGCGCCCTTCGCGCCGCGCCTCACGGTGGTCAACCGCGCCGATCGCTTCGTGGCCGCCCTCGGCGATACACCCTACGGCGTGCGCCCCGGCCACAGCACCCGCTTCGAGGTGCTGGCCGCTCAGATACTGGCCGAATTCGACCAAAATATCAGCCCTTCGCTCAATCTGAAAGCCCGCTACGTGCTCTTCGCCAACTACGAACACCTCAACCTGCGCGACATCGATCACCGCCTCGACCTCGGCCTGACGGCCAAAGTGGGCAAATACGTCAACGTGGCCCTGAACGGCATCGTCCTCTACGATTATAACCAGGACAGCAGCGTGCAATTCAGTCAGGGCCTGACCATCGGCGTGGCCTACGCCTTCCAGAATTTTGTGGATGCGAAAAAATAGGCGGAATCTCTACCCGGGCCAGTCCGGATTTAGCGCTCCCGCAGCGCGTAAATGCGCTCGATAATTTCCACTACTTTAAGGCCCTCCAGTACGTTGGTCGTGGCGCAGCCGCGGTGTTGCAGCGTGTCCACCACGTTCTCGATTACCTGGACGTGGTTGGCAGCCGATCCCTGGAAGGGGCCGTAGTTGTTGGCCGGATTGGTGGGCGGCAGCTCGGGCAGGGTGTAGTTATCGAGGTGACAATATTCCACTTTGTCCATGTACTGCCCGGCGATGCGGAGGCTGCCGCGCTCGGCTACCACGGTGAGGGAGCTTTCGAGGTTGCGATCCCAGACGGCGGTGCTGTAGCTGAGCGTGCCGCTGCCACCGCGCACCAGGTCGAACGTGACGAGGCCGCTGTCCTCGAATTCGGTGAGGCCGGCGTGGGTGAAATCGTGGAAGCGGGCCGTGAGGTTGGTGACATCGCCGAAAACCCAGTACAGTAAATCCACGAAGTGGCTGAACTGGGTGAAGAGTGTGCCGCCATCCTGGGTCTGGGTGCCCTTCCAGCCGCCGGGCTGGTAGTAGCGGGCATCGCGGTTCCAGAAGCATGTGAGCTGCACCAGGAAGATCCGGCCCAGACGACCCTCGTCGTACACCTGCTTGAGCCAGGCGGCGGGGGGCGAGTAGCGATTCTGCATTACGCCGAAGACCAGGCGGCCGGTCTGTTGGGCGGTGCGGGCGATGAGGCCGGCATCGGCACTGGTCAGGGCGATGGGTTTTTCGATCACCACGTGCAGGCCGTGGCGGAGACCGGCGATTGCCTGCGGGGCGTGGCAGCCGTTGGGCGTGGCTACGGTGAGCACGTCGGCGGCCGGGCCGTTTTGCAGAAAATCGGTGAGAGACTGGAAGAACGGGATGCCGGGAAATTCGCCGGCCAGGCCGGCTTGCAGCTCGATTTGGGCATCAATAAAAGCCACCAAAACAGCCCCGGGCTGCCGCGTCACCAGAGTGGCGTGGCGGCGCCCGATGTGGCCCACCCCGCAAATAGCAAAGCGGACGGCAGAATTTTGCATCGGATTCAGGATTACAGCCGGGATCTTAGCCGGGATCGGGAGAGGAGTAGCCGCCATTAGAATTGCCGCAGCAGCCCCCCGATGTAATCCTGCTGTGCGCCCGTCAGCAGGGGATGAATGGGCAGCGAGAGGACGGTCTGGCATAGCCCTTCCGCCACCGGAAACTGGCCCGGCCGGTAGCCCAGGTAGGCGTAGGCCGCCTGCTGGTGCACCGGTAGGGGGTAATAAATCATGGTCGGCACCCCGCCTTTTTGCAGGAAATGCTGCAGCTCGTCGCGGCGGCCGGCTTCGGTAATTTGCAGGGTGTACTGGTGAAAAACGTGGCTGCTACGCGGGTCGCGGCGGGGAATTTGCAGGCCCGGCAGACCGTCCAGCGCTGCGTCGTAGCGGGCGGCGGCCGCCTGGCGGGCGGCAGTGGCGGCCGGGAGCTGCCGGAGTTTCACCCGCAGTAAGGCCGCTTGCAGGGTGTCGAGGCGGGAGTTGAGGCCAATGTACTGATGGTGATACCGGCGGCTCTGGCCGTGGTTGGCGAGCTGGCGGAGTCGGTCGGCGCGGGCCGGGTCGCGGGTGAGCAGGGCGCCGCCGTCGCCCATGGCCCCCAGGTTTTTGGAAGGAAAAAAGGACGTAGTGCCCACTGCGCCCACCGTACCCGCCGCCAGCTTTTCCCCGTTGGTAAACTCAAATTCGGCCCCGATGGCCTGGGCATTATCCTCAATCAACGCCACGCCGTGCTGGGCGGAAAGCCTCCGGAGCACCTCCAGATCAGCGCATTGCCCAAATAAATGCACCGCAACGATAGCGCCCGTGCGCGGCGTGAGGGCCGCCGCCACTGCCGCCGGATCGAGATTGAAGGTGTCGGCACAAACATCCACCAGCACTGGGCGCAGGCCGAGTAGGGCGGCGGCCTCCAGGGTGGCCACGTAGGTGAAGGCCGGGATGATGATTTCGGCCCCCGCCGGGAGCTGCAGACTCAGCAGCGCCAGGGTGAGGGCATCGGTGCCGTTGGCGCAGGGCACCACGTGCGCACCACCCAGGTACTCGCCCAGTTCAGTGGTGAACTGGCCCACCGCCGGTCCCTGAATAAACGCGGTCGTGCTCATTACCTCGAGCATGGCTGCGTGCAGCGCCGGCTGCAGTGCCGCGTGCTCGGCGGCCAGATCAAGCAGTAGAATGGGAGTGGGAGGGACCGGGAGTATCAATAGCCGGGGATAAAATAGAAGGGCAAATATAGCCGCGACCCGGCCAGACCCCGGCCCGCCGAGGTCAAATAGCCTGGAGCAGCCAGTGCAGCTTCAACAAATCGAACGCCCGCAGATCGGGCCGGGCCGAAAGTAGATTGCGCCGCAGTCGGGGCTCGGCCGCGCCCAGGGCCGAGCGGACCAGGGACGTAACGCCCCATTTGCGCAGGCGAAACACCGTTTGCAGCAGGCGCGAGTCCGCGCCCGCGCCGTCCTGCTCAAATACCCGCGCCAGGTTCTGTACGGCTTCCTCGCTCTTGGTCAAGAAGGTAGCGGCCGGTTCCAGGCCCGCGTGCAGCACCGGGTTGTCGAGGTGGAGCACGGCAATGCGCTGGGCCGCCAGCGCCGCACCGAAAAGCGTGTCCTCGTGGCCATAGCCGCGCAGTTGCTCATCGAGCGGCACGCGAGCGAGAATATCGGCCCGCAGCAAGACATTATTAATGGCGAGCTGGGCGTGCGGAAGTTGCTGGCGCAGGGTGGCCGGCCGGGCTTCGCGGGCCCGGCCGTAGTGCCAGCGCAGGTGCAATGCGGCATCGGTGGGCGGCTGCGGGGCGTAGCTGGTGCCGCCCACGAGCACGGGCGCGGCGGCGCGGCGGGCGGCGTAGCGGGCCAGAAACTGCTCGTCGGGCAGCAGGCTGTCGTTATCGAGCAGCAGGAGCCACTCGTGGTTTGCGGTGGCGGCCAGTTGATTGCGAATGGCGGCGCGGCCCACATTACCCGGCAATTCGAGGTAGCGTACCAGGGGCCGGGCGGCCAGCGGGCGGTTCCGGATGCGGCATTCTTCACGGGAATTATCATCGAGTAAAATGATTTCCACCGGGCCGGGCCAGTCCGCCCGTTGCGCAAGCAGCGACTCTACTAATTCGTTGACATCCCAATTAAAAACCGGAATTAAAATCGAAAGTCCAGCCGTCATTTTATCTGATAATTATCGCTAATTATTCAACCCTTATTTTCCGTCCTGATCAGTCGGAATTGATTTAGCCGAATCCAGTAATTGGCCGTCCTGGCAGGTCAAAACGCGGTGCGGATATTTCTCAATTAATTGAAAATTATGGGTCGCCATTAAAATTGCCGTGCCCGCGTTATTAATCTCGGCAAAGAGCTGCATGATGCTGGCCGATACGTCCGGATCGAGGTTGCCGGTGGGCTCATCGGCGAGCAGCAGAACGGGCTCGTTGAGCATGGCGCGGGCGATGACGACGCGCTGCTGCTCGCCGCCCGACAGCCGGTGCGGCATGCGGTTGGCGGCCCCGCTCAGGCCCACCTGGGCCAGTACATCGCTCACGCGCTGCTGTTTGCGGGCCTTGCCCTTCCAGCCGGTGGCGTTGAGGACAAAGAGCAGATTTTCAGCTACTGACCGGTCGGAGAGAAGCTGAAAATCCTGAAAGACAATGCCCAGGCGGCGGCGCAGATATGGGACTTTGCTGGCTGGTAAACGGGGCAGGGAAAACCCGGCCACGGTGCCCGCGCCGCTTTGCAGCGGCAGGTCGGCATACAGGGTTTTTAGCAGCGAAGATTTGCCCGAACCTGTGCGCCCGACTAAATAAACAAATGCACTTTTTTCCAGGGAAAACGACACGCCCTGCAAAACCGCCTGCTGCTCCTGCATGATGGTGGCATCGTGCAGCTCAATTACATTATCGGACATAAGTAGCGCCAGCTTTTCGCCGGGGAATCGGTCAATACGTGAGGAGCCGTTTTTACTGCATGGCCGGGGCTTTAATTCCCGGTGGCGGTCAGATACTCAGAGGCTGCAATTTGCCGAATTCGAGGCCGGCAATGACGGCGGCGAGCTCGATTTCTTTGCCTTCCAGGCCGTAGCGGTGCAAATCCTTCAGCGGCCGGTCGGCCCGGAAGTAGGCGATGAGCACAAAATCCACATCCCGCAGCTGAATATAATCCGGGATTTTGGCCTTGCCTTTTACTTTGATGATGTACATGAGCGGGGAGTCGTGAAGGGACGAGGCGCACGGCAGGACGAGACATTACTATTAACGCCCCGACCCGCCGTGCGCCTCGTTTTTCTTAACCGTTGACGCGTTTGTGGTCGGCCAGGAACGTGGCCAGACCCTTGTCCGTGAGCGGGTGGTGGAGCAGGGCGGTAATCACGTTGAGCGGGCAGGTCACGACATCGGCTCCGATCTCGGCGCACTGAATCAGGTGCGGGACGTGGCGCACGGAGGCGGCCAGGACTTCGGTAGGGTAGCCGTAGTTGCTGAAAATCTGCACGATCTGCTCCACCAGCTGCAGGCCGTCGTGGCCGATATCATCGAGCCGGCCCACGAAGGGTGACACGTAGGTTGCGCCGGCTTTGGCGGCCAGCAGGGCCTGGCCGGCCGTGAAAATTAGCGTGCAGTTGGTCTTGATACCTTTATCCGAGAAGTACTTGATGGCCTTGATGCCATCCTTGATCATCGGTACTTTCACCACAATGTTGGCGTGCAGCTCGGCCAGCGCCTCGCCCTCGCGCACCATGCCGTCGAAGTCGGTGGCAATGACTTCGGCCGATACGTCGCCGTCCACCAGCTCGCAGATCTGGCGGTAGTGAGCCATCACGTTGTCGATGCCGCTGATGCCTTCCTTGGCCATGAGCGAAGGATTGGTGGTTACGCCGTCGAGCACGCCCAGCTCCACGGCTTCGCGGATTTCGCTCAGGTTAGCGGTGTCGATGAAGAATTTCATAGGGAAATGAATTAGGCAAAATAAAGCAGGCGGCCATGCGCCTCCTTTGTCGCAGGAATTAAAAAAGAATCGGCCTCAAAGCTACTCATCAGGCCGCCGAAAGCGGAACAGAGCAGCGCTGGGGCCGACGGTAAAGGGCAAAAAAAAGCAAGCCAGAATCGCACCGCTCAACCACCTGCCCTTGCTACCTTCCGGTCCTGGGGGAGTTCAGTGGGAGCTGGTCGTTCTGACTTGCCGATGCAAAGGTAGGTCAGAAAGCCGCCGTCCGGCAAGTTTCCGCCTTTTTTTAGGTTGGAAATTTATCGGTCTGGCCTGGGCCTTACCTTTGCGGCATGGAACGACTCCTCATCTTGGACTTTGGCTCGCAGTACACCCAACTCATCGCTCGGCGCATTCGCGAGCTGCACGTGTTTTGCGAAATTCACCCCTACACCCACGCCCCCAACCTCGTCCTGAGCGACGATATTCGGGGCATTATTCTTTCCGGATCGCCTTGTTCGGTGCGGGACGAAGATGCGCCCAACCCTGATCTGAGCCACATTCTGGGCCGTGTGCCGGTGCTGGGCGTGTGCTACGGGGCGCAGCTGCTGGCCCAGCAGGGCGGGGGCGAAGTGCTGCCCGCCACCATCCGCGAGTACGGCCGCGCCCGCCTGGCGGAGCTCAACGACGCCTCGCCGCTGATGCACGGCATGCACACCGGCTCGCAGGTCTGGATGTCGCACGGCGACACCATTCAGACGCTGCCCGCCGGCTACGATATTATCGCCAGCACGCCGGAAGTAGCCGTGGCTGCTTTCAAAATTGCCGATCAGGAAACCTATGGCATCCAGTTTCACCCCGAGGTAACGCACTCCACCGAGGGCAAGCAGCTGCTGCAAAACTTCGTGGTCGACATCTGCCGCTGCGCGCAAAGCTGGACCCCCGACCACTTCGTGGATTCGACCGTGGCGGCGCTGCAAAACACCATCGGTCCCGATGACCAGGTGATTCTGGGCCTCTCCGGCGGGGTCGATTCGAGCGTGGCGGCGCTGCTGCTGCACCGGGCCATCGGCCCGCGCCTGCACGGTATTTTTGTCGACAACGGCCTCCTGCGCAAAGACGAGTTCGCTTCGGTGCTGACCGCCTACGAAGGCCTGGGCCTGAACGTGACCGGCGTGAACGCCGCCCCCGAGTTCTACGCCGCCCTCACCGGTCTTACCGATCCCGAGGCCAAGCGCAAGGCCATCGGCCGCACGTTTATTGAGGTGTTCGACCGCGAGGCGCAGAAAGTGCAGGGCGCGGCTTGGCTCGCGCAGGGCACGATTTACCCTGATGTCATTGAGTCGGTTTCGGTGAAAGGCCCGGCCGTGACCATCAAAAGCCACCACAACGTGGGCGGCCTGCCCGCGCACATGAAACTTAAAATTGTGGAGCCGCTGCGCATGCTCTTCAAAGATGAGGTGCGTGAAGTAGGCGCCGCCCTGGGCCTGCCCGGCGAGATTCTGAACCGACATCCGTTTCCCGGCCCCGGCCTGGGAATCCGCATCCTCGGCGACATTACCCCCGAAAAAGTAGACTTGCTGCAACGCGCCGACGATGTGTTTATCAGCCTGTTGAAAGAGCACGGTCTGTATTCTCACGTCTGGCAGGCCGGCGTGATGCTGCTGCCCGTGCAAAGCGTGGGCGTGATGGGCGACGAGCGCACCTACGAGCGCGTGGTGGCCCTGCGCGCCGTGACCAGCGTCGACGGCATGACGGCCGACTGGGCGCATCTGCCCTACGACTTCCTGGCCGAGGTTTCCAATAAAATCATCAACCAGGTGCGGGGAATCAACCGCGTGGTGTACGACATCTCTTCCAAGCCGCCGGCTACGATTGAGTGGGAATAATAATCCGGTTACTTTTGCCAAGAACGTCATGCCCTGGGCATGACGTTCTTGTTTTACCCCTTTGCTGAACTATCCGATGCGCTGGCATTGCCTCCAACACTTACCCAACGAAGGCCCCGGCCACGCCGCCGACTGGCTGGCTGCGCACGGCCACTCGCTCACGTTCACCCACTTGTTCGCGCCCGACCCGGTTTTCCCCGCGATGGCGGAATTTGACGGGCTACTGGTTCTGGGCGGCGCGATGAGCGTGTACGACGAAGCCGCGTTTCCGTGGCTGATCGCCGAAAAAGCCTTTCTCCGCGAGGTGCTGCGGGCGGGCAAGCTGACGTTGGCCATCTGCCTGGGCGCTCAACTCGTGGCGCAGGCGCTGGGCGGCGAAGTGCGCCCCAACCCGGACCCGGAAATTGGATTCTGGACGGTGCGTTTCTCAGCCAAATCTCTGGAGCACCCCTTGCTGCGGGGCTGGCCCGAAAAGGCCGCCGTGCTGCACTGGCACGTCGACACGTTCACGGTGCCGCCGGGCGCCATGCGGGTGGGCATGTCGGCGGGCTGCGCCACCCAGGGGTTTGTCTGGGGCGATGGCACCATCGGCCTGCAGTTTCACCCCGAGATGACGGTGGAAATGGTCGGGCAGCTCCTGGCGTTCGAAGGCCACGAAACGGCCCCGGAGCAGGAATTCGTACAGACCGCCGCGCAGATCCGGGTCCGGCTGAAATCCGTCTGGAAGGGCCGCAAGCTGCTCGAAGCCCTGCTGGAAAACCTGGTGGCCGTGCACGAGGCGGAAACCAGCCACGGCGCCGAGCCGGCCAACAGCTAGCTGTTCGGGCCCCCGCGGCAGTAGTGGAATTAGCTGCGCAAGCCCTAGATTTCGACGTGCACGCGCAGTCCGAAAACGTGAACGGGTCCCCGATCCTGATTGTAGGCCGGGTTCACCACGAACTGGTAATCGGGGCTGAGCGCGCAGTGCAGGTGGCCGGGCACGGCCAGCCGGTAGTAAACTTCAAAAATGCTCTCCGCCCCGTAGCGCAGCGTGCCGTCGCCGATGATAAAGCCGTAGCCCCCCGCTTTCAGGTAGGCGCGGTGGGGGCCGGAGATGCCGTTGGCTACCAGCGCCACGCCCAGGGCATCGGCGGGCCGGTGCAGGCGGGTGGGCGTCCATTGCAGCCCCACGCTGGCGCTCTGGTCGATTTCGGTAAAGGCCCAGGTTTCATTCCGGCCGTCGTTCCAGCTCAGGCGGCCAAACCAGCCCAGCTCCGGGCTCACGGCCCGCACCAGGCTCAGCCCGAACCCGTACTTGGTGCGCCCTTCCTCCCGGCTGAGCGTAATATCGGGACCCATCGGATTGCCGTTCGAGTCCAGCGGGCGGGTGCTCAGGGCCTGCTGGTAGTTGCCCATATGGGCGTGCGTGAGGTAGCCCAATAGCTTCACCGTCAGGGACCTGCCGCCGGGCTGGAAGCGATGCTCCACTTCCAGCGCTTCCGAATGATTGTCCCGGTCGTAGGCGTGTAGCATCGGCCCATTGGCCGCCACGGGCACAATAACCGACGCCAACCGGATCGCTACTGCCGGGGTGACGTATTCGGCCACGCCGCCAATCGTGTAGCCGCGGGTGTTGGCCGGGTAGTCCCAGGCCCCGAAGCTCATCAGTGCCCAGTTGTAGAACTGGCTGCGCGGGTCGTGACTGTAGGGATTATTGTCGAAAAAATCTTCCACCGAAAATTTGCCCGCCGAAAAGGCCAGGTACCGGGCCGGGCGGTAGTTTTTCACCTGGTTGGGCCCCTCGTCAACGGTGTCGCGCCGTTCGCCCGCGTGGGCGGGCAGGGCAATGATCTGGCGCACGTAGAGCCGGGCCAGGTAAAGGTTAGGCGTTGGGTCGCCCACGCGGTAGGTTTCGCCATTGAGAAAACCGGCGACGCCCTGGGTTTTGCTCAGTCCGGCCCCGCCCGAAAGTTCGGGATTCAGGTAGACTTCGGCTCCCTTCCACAGACGCCGGCCCAGAAAGAGGGTGGTGGTAAGCGACGTCTTGGCTTTCTCCACGGGTTGCAGGCTGTAAAGGTCTTCCGAGCTCGTGTAAGCGGCCGGGAAGCGCGGATGCCACTGCGTAATAACGGTTTGCTGGAAGTGCATGCTCCAGGCATTTTTGCCGGCCAGCAGCGTATCATCGGGACTGGTGGGTCCGTAGTTCAGCCGGTTCGCACGGCTGGGTGACTGCGGATTACCGGGCGGGCCAACTGAGGCGGTCATGGGCTGGGCCGCCAGCGGCTGCGCGGCCGTTGGGCGGCAGAAGCTCAGTGAGATCAGGGCGGAGTAAAGTAGGACACGAAACATGGGATGGAAAATTAGGGTCGGCCAATTCAGCGCAGTACCCGTGGGGGCATGGGAATTGGAGCCGATGTTTTTTGAATGAAAAGAGTGGCGGCATAGGCCCACCGCCGCCGCTCCGGCCGTTGGCAGTGCCACTATTGCGTCAGCCAATTCGTAAGCAATCGGGAGTGCTGCCCGTAGCGCTGGAATCAGGTCTGGGCCGGGCCCGGTAAACCGCCGTGCTGTCCGCCGTAAAGTTGTCTTATTCCACTAAATTGAACCGGTTGGGGCATACATTAGCCAAACGCTTCCGGACGAGGCCAAAAGCGGGACTGGTTGCCCCTCAGCAATCAGCTCTAGCCAACCAGGAATGGGGGAGGCGGTACGAAGCGGTGCTGCCGCACGGCCAGCTGCCAGCCCGGCAGGGGCCGGCCAAAGCGGTTCAGAACCAGTCGGAACGAAGTCTGCTGCCCATTGCTTTCCAGGGTCTGAAATGTAGATTCCAGCGGGATGGAATGGGCGCAAAAAAGGTGAAGGTGGCCAGATTGACCAGGGCAGGACCGGCGGGCGGTGGCAGCCAAAGCATTTTGGATCATTGCGGTACGGGTTAGGGACAACCCATCCCCTCCCCGAAGTGAGCGAAACGGATGTCTTAGGGAAGAAGCGGCAAGAACCGACTACTATAAGAGTCCATAAAAAGCGAAAAACGGGTCAGTTACGGCGTCGATTGCAGGAATCTCATACGCGGGGCAAAGGCAGCCCGGTCGTTCCGAGTGACCTAATCAATCTTGAACTTTTCCGATAAGTAATTTTGGGCCCCCACGCCCTTGCGGGGCCCGTTACTGCGGGTTCCCCGGTCTGGTTACTCCTCACTGCATATCAACGAATAAAGTTATTGCGATTTTAAACTTCAGAACCATGCGGGCCCATCGGGCATCAAAAACAACTGATTAACAAGGAACTCGTTGTTTTTCACGGCCGAAGGACTTTTTATTAAGCTTATGTTGGCGTTGAGGTGGGCCTGATCATCTCCGGCTGCGCCTCCATCTGCTCGTGGGCATTCGCTACCTTCGTCCCGTACTCAGGGGCGTTACTTCCCCGCGACTGGCCTGGTGGAAGATTTCTTCATTGCTGGCGCTGATTCGGGGGAGTCAGCGCCCCCTGGGACTTATAAAATTGATCAGTTTCCGCTGGTCTGATTTGCTTTCCCGGGGCCGGCTGATGGCGTTCTGGATAGTCATGCCAGCGGTCGCGGGTTGTTTCTTTTAACCCGCTGGGGCCCCGGAGGTCCGCGTAGATCAGAATATATGAGGATTTCAGTGAAGATTTTGGGCGGCCTGGCGGTGGCGCTGCTGTTGGCCGGCCCGGCGCGGGCCCAACTCGATAACCGGGCGTTCACGTCCGACGAGCCGGGGCGGACCCGGGAGATGGGGGCAGTCGGGGCCGCCACCCTCAACGCGCAGGGTGAGGACACGCACACGCCGGCGCAGGCCGGCGATCTGCGGCTTTCATTCCAGGCGTTTACTTTCCTGCGTAACGATGAGTATTTCAATCGGTTAGTCGATGGCGTCCGGCTGTTGGGTACGCAGCTCAATCCCCAGCTCGTCTATTATCCCAGTCCGGCGCTGCGGCTCGAAGCCGGCGTATTTATCTGGAAAGATTACGGAAACCCTGCGCTGCGGCAGCTGGCGCCCACTTTCCGGGGCACCTGGACTAAGGGCGGGAGCCAGTTTATTTTCGGCAATATCCTGCCCACGCTCAGCCACGGCTATATCGAGCCGCTTTTCGACTTTAAACAAGTGCTGATGGCTCCGCTGGAAGAAGGCGTGCAGTACCGGCTGAACAACAAATCGGTTTTTCTGGATGTGTGGGTGAACTGGATTAAGCAGGAATATAAATACAGTAATTACAAAGAGGAAATCGCGGGTGGCCTCAGCAGCAGCTTCCGGCTTACGGGCGAGCCGGGCCGGGTGCAGGTGTCGATCCCTTTCCAGCTCACGGCCCGCCACCACGGTGGCCAGATTGACACGCTCAAACTGCCTATTCAGAGCCTGTTCGACTATGCCGCCGGGGTAGTAGTGCGGGTACCTTTAAGGAGTAAAATCCTTGAGGAAGTGCGGATTAATGCCTACGGCCTGCTGTCCGACGACCACTCCTACGTCTATGAGCTGCCCTTCCACCGGGGCACGGCTTTGTACCTCAACGGCACGCTCGAAACCCGCTACCTCGACTTCATGCTGAGCTATTTCCAGGGTCACCAGTTCTACGACCCGATGGGCGCCGGCTACTACCAGAGCATTGGCTCGTCGGTGGGCGCGGTGGGCTTCACCATTCCGGAGCGGAAAGTATTGTTTGCCCGCCTGATGCGGGACTTTCGGATTACCGATGCCGCGGCGGTCACCGTGCGCTTCGAGCCGGTGTACGACTTTAACCAGAAGAACCTGGACTACTCGTTCGGCTTTTACCTCAATTTCCGGCAGGACTGGCTGCTCGGCAACGTGGGCCGGCGGGAACGGGCCAAGCTCTGAGGCGGAGCCCGCGCCTAAGTGGCGGGCTCATCTTGGGCCCGGCCCAGCAGGCGTACCGTGCCGTAGCCCAGCAGCAGAAACACCCAGAATACCAGCGTGACGCCCCAGGTGCCGGGAAAGCTGAAAGGATGCAGAAGGCGATTGAGAATATCGTAAAACAGCGCGATGGGATTGGCCAGCACGTCCCAGGAGTTGAAGCGCAGGTAGCGCCCCAGGTAAATGCCAAAGCTGCTCAGCAGAAGGGCCAGCGTGGCGAAAGCCCAGCCGCTGCCCATGCCCAGCCGCCGCTGCACCAGCCGCTGCATGTCGGACAGGGAGGCGTAGGCCAGCATCAGACCGTTCCAGGCGCAGCTCAGGATCAGGGCCAGGTCGTACCAGAGCGGCACGCCGGGGCGGGTATCGAGGTGAAACAGGTCGGTGATGAGGTAGGGCGCGTTGGGAAAAAACAGCAGCCATGCCGCGCCCACCGGCACCAGCAGCCGGGCGCGCAGCGGCCCCGCCGCCAGACTAAGCAACGTGCTGATAGCGAACGGAATCAGCGCCAGAAATAGGTTCCAGATCAAAAACAAAAAAAGCAGGCGCCCGGAAATCAGCACCCGGCCCACTACCAGTAGCAGGCTCAGCGTGAGCGAGGCCGTCAGGACGAATACCAGCGTGAGCCGGGCGCGAGAAAAGGACTGACTCAGTGGGGGCAGCACGGCCGACAGTTTCGTTAAAGGGCGGCAAGGTAAGGCCGCTCCGTCCGCCGCCGTCGGCCGCCCGAACCAGGCGCCGGCATTTGTGGCTAATTTTGCGGGCTTGCCACGGGGGCCGGCAGCTGATTTGGTTCGATGACGTTTACTTCTACCCTGCCTAAGCTGCTCCGGGCGCTGCTGGCCGGCCTGCTGCTGAGCAGCCCCGCGCGGGCTCAGACGCCCGCGCCGGCCCGGCCGTCCGCTGCCGCGCCGCCCGTTGCCAGGCCGCGTTTGCCCGCCGCGCCGCCCTTGGCCAAGCCGCGTCCGGCTGCCGCGCCGCCCGCGTCGCCCGCTGCCGCGTCGCCCGCCGTGCGCTACCGCAGCGGCAAAGCACAGCTCGACCAGGGTCACTACGCCGCCGCGTTGCAGCTTCTGGAGCCCCTTGCTCAGCCCGCCGCCCGCTTCGCCCGCGCCGCCGACGCCGCGTACCTGAGCGCCGTGGCCGCCGCCCGCCTCCGGCAGTGGCCCGAGGCCGAGCAGCTGCTGAACCTGCTGCGCACCGAGTACCCCGCGTATTCCAACCTGCCCGATGCCTTGTTTTTGCAGGCGCAGGTTTCGTTCGAGCAGGGCGATTTTGATACGGCCGTCAAGACGCTGGCCCAGCTCCCGGCCGACCGGCTCGCGCCCGAGCGGGAGGCGATGAAGGCCACCTATCTGCCACGCCTGCGGGAACGCCCGACCTGGTTGCGCCTGCTCAAACGCTATCCCGACGATGCCGCGCTGGCCCGGATTTACGCCGAGCACCTCGTGGCCGGGGGCGCGTTCACCGATGCCGACCGTCCGCAGCTGGACGAGCTGATCACCAGATTCAGCCTCGACCGGGCCCGCTACACGCCGCGCCCCCACGTCGCGGCCGTTAAGAAAAGCACCTACAACGTGGCCGTGCTGCTGCCCTTCAAACTTGATGATCCCAGCTGGCAAACCCAGCGCAACAATCAATTCGTTACCGACCTCTACGCTGGCCTGCGCCTGGCCCAGGACAGCCTGCAGCGCGCCGGCCGCCCGCTTCAGCTCTTTGCCTACGATACCGGCCCCGATACGCTGATGCTCAAGCAGATTCTGGCCCAGCCCGAGCTCGCGGGTATGGATCTGCTCATTGGGCCGGTGTACAAGTCCGGCGCCAAACTGCTGGGTCGCTACGCCCGCGAACACCAGATTGTGTGTGTCAATCCCTTGTCGCAGGATGGGGATCTGGTACTGGATAATCCCTGGCATTATCTGTTCGGGCCCAGCACTGCCACGCAAGGGCGGCTGGCGGCCCAGTTTGCCGTCAATGCCTTTGGCGCCGGCCGGCCGGGGGTCGTGCTTTACGAAGACAACCACGATGGGGCCGCTTTCGCCAATGCCTATAAGGCCAGCTACGAAGCCCAGGGCGGCAAAATTGCCTTCCTGCGCCGCTTCAATCCCGACGTGGACGAGAGCCTGAATGCGGCCTTCATCGGCCTCGACCTAGGTAGTGCCAGCCACCTGGTGGTTCTCTCCGACAACCGTCGGGTGGGGCCTTACGCGCTGGGGTTTCTGCGCCAGCAGCCGGCCGCTGCACGGCCGCCGCTGCTGTGCCCGGGTTCCTGGCTCGATAATCCCCGCCTCGGCGTTCAGCAGCTGAATGCCCCCGGGGTTTACTTCATCCACCCCAAATATTTTGACGCCCTGGCCCCGGGCTTCCGACGGTTTCGCCAGCTGTATTTGCAGCACCAGCACCTGCCTCCGTCGATGTACGCTAACCAGGGCTTCGAAATGCTGTTATACTTCGGATCGGCCCTGTTCCAGTACGGGCCGGCTTTTCAGGCCAGCCTGGCCGGGGCCGCGCCGGTCACGGGGGCAATTTTTGAAGCCCAGAGCTACGGCGGCGGGGCCCACGATAATCAGATTGTTCCCATCGTCAAGCTTACTAATCTAGAGCTGCAGGTGCTGCCTTAGCGCCCGTCGCTTCGTTCGGCCCGGGCGTGCGGTCTGGCCGCCAGGTTGTTAACTAGCGCTATTTTATCCATCACCAATTTCCTTCTGGTGCTTTCTCATATGCTCAATCTCACGACTTCCACCGCTCTTTTCGACCGCGCCAAAACCCTGATTCCGGGCGGGGTCAACTCGCCGGTGCGGGCCTTCCGCTCGGTGGGCGGCTCGCCGGTGTTCATGCAAAGCGCCCAGGGCGCATGGCTCACCGATGTTGATGGTAATCAATATGTTGACTTCATTAATTCCTGGGGGCCGATGATCCTCGGTCACGCCCCGCAGCTCGTGCTCGACGCCGTGGCCCGAGCGCTGCCCAACTCGCTCAGCTTTGGCGCGCCCACGCTCCGCGAGGTAGAAATGGCCGAGCTGATCCGGACCATGGTGCCCAGCATTGAAAAAGTCCGCCTCGTGAGTTCCGGGACCGAAGCCTGCATGTCGGCCATCCGGGTAGCGCGGGGCTACACGGGCCGGGCCAAAATCATCAAATTTGAAGGGTGCTACCACGGCCACGGCGACGCCTTTCTGATCGCCGCCGGCAGCGGCGCCCTGACCATGGGCGCGCCCGACTCGGCCGGCGTGACCCAGGGCGTGGCCCAGGATACGCTCACCGCGCCCTACAACGACCTGCCCGCCGTCGAAGCCCTCATCGCCGCCAATCCCGACCAGATCGCAGCCTTGATTCTGGAGCCCGTCGTGGGCAATATGGGCTTGGTGGTGCCCGCCGCTGGCTTCCTGGTGGCCCTGCGCGAGCTCTGTACCACCCACGGCATCGTGCTCATTTTCGATGAAGTGATGACCGGCTTCCGCCTCGCGCCGGGCGGTGCCCAGCAGCTCTACGGCATCAAGCCCGACCTGACTACGCTGGGTAAAATCATTGGCGGTGGTCTGCCGGTGGGCGCCTACGGCGGGCGCGAAGACATTATGAACCAAGTAGCGCCCGTGGGCAAGGTTTACCAAGCCGGCACGCTGTCCGGTAATCCGGTAGCCACGGCCGCCGGCATGGCCCAGCTCAGCTACCTGCACGAGCACCCCGAGTTGTACGACGCCCTCGAAGTGAGCAGTGCCCGCCTCGCCGACGGCACCCGCCAGATTGCCGCCGAGCTGGGCCTGAACTATACGGTAAATCGTGTTGGCTCCATGTTCAGCGTATTCTTCACCAGTGCATCGGTGAGTAACCTGGAGGACGCTAAAAAGTGTGATCTGCCCGCCTTCGGCCG
>JAYWCH010000012.1:0-23050 GCA_043780755.1 Hymenobacter sp. | reverse complement strand
ACCTCGCTCACCGAAGGCCAGATCCGGCTCATCAAGCGGTATTCCGACAACGTGACGGTGCTCTATGACGGCGACGCCGCCGGCATCAAAGCCTCCCTGCGCGGCACGGATCTGCTGCTCGAAGGCGGCTTGAACGTACGGGTCGTGCTCTTTCCCGATGGCGACGACCCCGACTCCTACATCCGCAAAGTGGGCGACCAGCGCTTCACTGATTACATTGAAAACCAGAGCCAGGACTTCATCACTTTCAAAACCACGCTCGTGGCCCGCGAGGCCAGCGGCGACCCGGTGAAGAAGGCCGAAGCCATTCGCGACGTGCTGCACAGCATCGCCAAAGTGCCCGATGCCATCAAGCGCCAGGTGTTTTTGCAGCAGACCTCGGCCACGTTCGGCATCGATGAGCAGGTGCTTATTACAGAGTATAATAAGCTGATAAAAAACGCGGCGCCGAGGTCGGGCGCGGGCAATTCGGGCGAGAACCGGGGCGGCTACGGTGGTAATCCGGCCCCGGCAGGCGGGGGCGCCCGGCCCAATTCGACGTCGGCCCCGGCTGCGTGGAGCCCCGAGGAAGAAGCCGAAATGCTGATGTACGGCGGGGCCGAAGCCGGCGCCGAACGGCCGGGCGCGGGCGGCTCCCAGGCGGTCCCCACGATTGCCGAAGCCGATGACGACCAGCCCGACGTACTCAAGCTCTGCGAGCGGGAGGTGCTGCGGCTGCTGGTGCTCTACGCCCCGCGCGAGGTCGATCCTGAAATCAGCGTGGCGGCTTATCTGCTCGGGCAGCTCGACGAGGCCCCGTTTAAAACGCCGCTCTACGCCGAAATGTGGGAAATCTGCCGCCAGGAGCTGCTGGCCGGCCGCTTTCCCGACGCCCGCCACCTCGCCCAGAACGAGCGCGAAGACATCCGCAGCCTTATCACCGACCTGGCCACCGAGCGCTACGAGATCAGCCCAAACTGGCGCACCAAGGAAATCTACGTTTTTAACGAAGTCGATTTGCCCAAGCTGGCCTGCGACAACGCCGTGCTCCGGCTTAACAAATGCCACGTCCAGCGCGAGCTCGACCGCGCCATGGACCGCCTGCGCCTGCCCGGCCTCGACGACGCGGAGATGTTCGAAATCCTGGGCACCATTAAGCATCTCAAGCAGCTCGACAACCAGCTCGCCGCCATGCTGGGCACCGTTATCCCGCGCGGCGCGTAAGGGTAGCACCGCCCAGCTACGTCGAACCCGGCCCAATCCTTTTCCATCCGATCTCCCCCGCAATGCTCCAGCGCGTTAACATTAACCGCCTGATCCTGGCCATTATCCTTACCGTGGCGAGTCTGGCTATTGGCATGACGGGCTTCACCGTCATCGAGCACTACCCGCTGCTGGATGCGTTTTACATGACGGTAACCACCGTGGCCACGGTGGGCTTCGGGGAATTGCACCCGTTTTCGGAGGCCGGGCGGCTGTTCGTTTCCTTTTATATTCTCTACAATCTGGTGGTGGTGGCTTACCTCATCTCGGTGATGTCTTCCTTTATTTTTGACGGTGAGCTGCGTAAAATTTACAAAATGATTCGGACCGACCAGGAAATCAAGCGTTTCAGCGGACACGTTATTGTCTGCGGCTTTGGCCGCAACGGCCGCCGTGCCTACCAGGAGCTGCGCGCCAACGGCGCCCGCGTGGTCGTGATCGAGGCCAATCAGGAGCTGATGAAAAATCTTGCCAACGGCCACACCGGCGAGGATTACAACGGCGACGGCCTGCCGGGCGGCAACATTCCGACCGTCTTCGGCGACGCCACCATTGATCTCGTCCTGCAGCAGGCCGGCGTGGAGCGGGCCTCGGCGCTCATCACGGCCTTGCCGAAAGATGCCGACAATGTGTTTGTCGCCCTCTCGGCCCGCGCCCTTAACCCGCGCCTGAAAATCATCGCTCGCGCCTCGCTCAAGAGCTCGGAAAGCAAGCTGATCTCTGCCGGGGCCGATTCGGTGGTGATGCCCGATGAAATCGGCGGCTCGCACATGGCCAAGCTCGTGGTGCGGCCCGAAGTCATCCGCTTCCTGGACCTGATTTCGGGCCTCAGCGCCGATAAGCTGCGGCTGGAAGAGATGTCGTTCGAGCAATTGCGCCGCGATCTGCACGGCCGCAGCATTCGCGAGTTGGACGTTCGCTCCCTCACCGGGGCCACCATCATCGGCCTGCGCACCGCCGAGGGCCAGCTCATGGTGAGCCCACCCGTGGACTACATTCCGGCGCCCCTGGACGTGCTGCTGGTGCTGGGCAGCGAGGAGCAGATTGAGACGTTTGAAGTCCGCTTTCGTCAGCTTTAGGGCGGGTTTGTAGTCGGGGGAATGCGGCGGGAACGAAGCTGTTCAGGGAGTCAAAAGTTCTGTCATCCTGAGCTTGCGAAGGACCTGATCACGGCTGAGCGGTCGTTAGTCGGACGTGACCAGGTCCTTCGCAAGCTCAGGATGACAGAAAAGGCTGACGAACGTTCTAAAAAACGACTTTTTAAACGGCGTCTATACCTTTGCGGGCCCTATGCACATTCTGCAGCTCTGTCCCCGCGTTCCTTTCCCGCCGCACGATGGCGGCGCTATTGCCATGTACGACGTGGCGGCGGGCCTCGTCCGGGCCGGGCACCGCGTCACGCTGCTGGCCATTAATACCCCCAAACACCGCCAGCCCGCCGATGCGCTGGCTCACCTCGGCCCCAACCTGCGGCTGGTGACGGTGGAGGTCGATACCGCCATCGCCGCCGGCAAAGCCCTGAAAAATCTGCTTTTCAGCCGCCAGCCTTACAATGTGGAGCGGTTCATCAGCCCGGCAGTGGGCGAGCGGCTGCTGGAAATCCTGCGCACCGAACAAATCGATATCGTGCAGATGGAAGGTACTTTCGTGGCCTGGTACGCCGAGTTTCTGGGCCGCCAGCACCGGGCCGATTTTCGCGTGCCGCCCCTGGTTTTGCGGGCGCACAACGTGGAGTACACCATCTGGCAGATGCTGGCCGGGCGCGAAGCCAACCCGCTGAAGCGGTTTTTTCTGGGCACAATGGCCCGCCGGCTGGAGGTATTTGAGCGGCGCTACCTGCGGCAGTTCGACGCCGTGGCGGCTATCACTGCTGCCGACTCCGAGCGCCTGCGGGCCCTGCACTGTCCCGAGCCGGTGGTGTTCATCCCGGCCGGGGTGGAGCTGGGCCGCGTGCAGCCCGACCCCTGCCTGACTGCCAAACCGCGCACGCTTTTCATGATTGGCTCCCTCGACTGGCTGCCCAATCAGGAAGGCGTGGAGTGGCTGCTGCGCGAAGTCTGGCCCCTGGTGCACGCCGAAATGCCTGACGTGGAGCTGCACATCGCCGGCCGCAATGCGCCCGCCGCCCTGCTGGCCCGGCGCGCCGACAACGTCTTCATGCACGGCTTCGTGGACTCGGCCCCGGCCTTCATGCAGCAATACGACCTGATGCTGGTGCCCCTGCTCAGCGGCGGCGGAATGCGGGTCAAAATCATTGAGGGCTTGGCCCTGGGCAAGACTATTCTGAGTACGACGCTTGGGGCCGAAGGGATTGCCGTGCGCGACGGGCATGATATCCTGCTCCGCGATACCCCCGCCGCCTGGATTGCGGCCCTGCGCGCCTGGGCCGGGGGCGAGCTCGACGGCCGCGCCCTGGCCGCCGCCGCCCGTACCACCGCCGAGGGGTACGATAATCGCCGCGTGGTGCAGCGCTTCGTTGATTTGTACGAGCGTCTGCTCGTGCCCGCGCCGGCCGGTACGCCTGCCCATTCGCCGCCCGCATGAAGCTGCTCGTGCTCCTTTCCCGCTTTCCCTACCCGCTCGATAAAGGCGATAAGCTGCGGGCCTTCCACCAGTTGCGCTACCTGGCCGAGCGCCACGAAATCTGCCTTTTCGCCCTCACCGATGAAGACGTGACGACGGAGGCCAAGGCCGCCGTGCGCCCGCTGTGCCGGGGCGGCGTGGTGGTGCACCGGCTGCGACGGCCCGGCATCGGGCGCAGCATGGCGCGGGCCCTGACCACGGGTCAGCCCCTGCAAGTCGGCTATTTCTACAATCCCCTGGCGCAGCGGCAGGTCGATGGCCTGCTGCGGGATTTTCGGCCCGATCACGTGTATTGTCAGCTCATCCGCATGGCCGAATACCTGCGCCCGCACGCCGGGCAGGTGCCGATGACGCTGGATTACATGGACGTTTTTTCGGCCGGCATGGCGCGCCGGGCCCGCACCGGGCCGCTGTGGCAGCGGCCCGTGCTGGCTCTGGAAGCCCGGCGCTTGCGGGCCTACGAGGCGGCGGCGTTCGATTGGTTTGACCATCACACCATTATCAGCAACCAGGACCGGCAGCTCATTCCCCACCCCAGTCGGGCCCGGATTAAGATCGTGCTCAACGGCATCGACACCGACTTCTTTCAGCCCCAACCCACGGCAGTCACGGAATACGACGTGCTGTTTTGTGGCAATATGAGCTACCACCCTAATGTGGATGCTGCCTGTTTTCTGGCCGAAGAAATTATGCCCCTGGTGCGCCAGCTCCGGCCGGCGGCGCGGCTGCTGGTGGCAGGTACCACGCCCGCGCCCCGGGTGCTGGCGCTGGCCTCGGCCCACGTGGAGGTGAGCGGCTGGGTGCCCGACATCCGGGCGGCGTACGCAGCGGCGCGGGTGTTTGTGGCGCCCATGCGGGTAGGGACAGGCTTGCAAAACAAGCTGTTGGAGGCCATGGCCATGCAGCTGCCCTGCGTCACCACCCCGCTCGCCAACAATGCCCTGGGCGGTACCGATGGGCAGGAGCTGCGCGTGGCGGCCACGGCCCCGGCGCTGGCCGAGGCCATCGCCCGCCTGCTCGACCAGGCGCCGGCCGCGCGGGAAATGGCCGGGCGCGGCCACGACTTCGTGAAAACCTACTACAACTGGGCCGCGGCCACGGCCCGGCTGGAGGCCCTGTTCGGGTAAGCGGGGCGGCGGCGGGGCTAACTTTGCGCCGGCCCTTGTTGTTATGGGCTGAAATACTCCCTACCCCATGCTTGATACCATCGAATCCGCCATTGCCGATATCCGCGCCGGCAAGGTTGTCATCGTTGTCGACGACGAAGACCGTGAGAACGAGGGCGACTTTATCTGCGCCGCCCAGTGCGCGACGCCCGAGATTATTAATTTTATGGCCACCCACGGCCGCGGACTAGTGTGCGCTTCGCTGCCCGAGCAGCGCTGCGAAGAGCTCGGCCTCGACCTGATGGTGGGCCACAACACTGCCCTGCACGCCACGCCCTTCACGGTATCGGTCGATTTGCTGAAAAACGGCGTGACCACCGGCATCTCGGCTTCCGACCGCAGCAAGACCATTCAGGCCCTCATCGACCCCAGCACCAAGCCTGAGGAGCTGGGCAAACCAGGCCACATTTTTCCCCTCAAAGCCCGGAAGGAAGGGGTATTGCGCCGCGCCGGTCACACCGAGGCGGCCGTTGACCTGGCCCGGCTGGCCGGGTTCGCGCCGGCCGGCGTGCTGGTCGAGATTCTGAAGGAAGACGGCGAAATGGCCCGCCTGCCCCAACTAGAGCAAGTAGCCAAGCGCTGGGATCTCAAGCTGATTTCGGTGCAGGATCTCATCAAGTACCGCCTCGCCCACGAGAGCCTGATTCAACGCGAGATCTCGGTGAAAATGCCGACCGAATTCGGCGATTTCGACCTCGTGGCCTACACCCAGACCAGCAACGGCACCCAGCATCTGGCCTTGGTGAAAGGGGATATCAGCGGTCCCGAGCCGGTGCTGGTGCGCGTGCACAGCTCGTGCGTGACCGGCGATATCTTTGGCTCCTGCCGTTGCGACTGCGGCTCCCAGCTGCACCAGGCTATGCGCCAGATCGAGCGCGAGGGCCGCGGTGTAGTGGTGTACATGAACCAGGAAGGGCGCGGTATCGGCCTCATCAACAAGCTCAAAGCCTACAAGCTCCAGGAACAGGGCCGCGACACGGTGCAGGCCAACGAGGATCTGGGCTTCAAGGGTGACGAGCGCGACTACGGCGTGGGCGCGCAGATTTTGCGCGACCTCGGCATCACCCAGATGCGTCTGCTCACCAACAACCCCCGCAAGCGCACCGGCCTCATCGGCTACGGCCTCAAAATCGTGGAGACGCTGCCCATCGAAATCGACTCCAACCCGCATAACGAGGTTTATCTCGCTACCAAGCGCGATAAAATGGGCCACGACATCATGCGCAAAATGCCCAGCGACGCGGCGTAGGGAGTTAGTTAGATCGAACAATAAATGCCCTTCCTGATCAGGAAGGGCATTTATTGTTTGATCTAACTGCAGTCGTTTGATAATTCAGGAAAAGGTCATGCAGAGCGCAGCGAAGCATCTCGCGTGGACGAGTAATCCAATCGTCGCAACGATTTAGATTATTTGTCCACGCGAGATACTTCACTGCGCTCCGCATGACTCGTTATTTCTGTATGAATCCCAAAGGTGAATTATTTGAAGCTTCATTATTTCAAATCCGCCAGCTGCTGATGCAGCAGCGTCAGCAGCGACTGGGCGGCGTATTCCACATTCAGAGCGCGGCCCCGGTCGAGGACGTACTCTTTGCTGATGGTGCGCGTGGCGTCGGCGTAGGCGAGGCAGACGGTCCCCACTGCTTTGGTGTCGGTGGCGCCGCCGGGGCCGGCGATGCCGCTGGTAGCCACGGCCACGTCGACGCCTAGGCGGCGGCGGGCGCCCTCGGCCATCTCGCGCACGGTGGCTTCGCTCACGGCCCCGTTCTGGGCCAGGGTTTCGGGTTTTACGCCCAGCTCAGCTTGTTTGATATCGTTGTGATAGGCCACGATGCTGCCCCGGAAATAGGCCGAGCTGCCCGGCACGCCCGTCAGGCGGTGGGCCACCAGCCCGCCGGTGCAGCTCTCGGCGGTGCCGATGGTGAGATTTTTGGCGAGCAGCAACTGGCCAATGGCGGCTTCGAGCTTGGTTTCTTCTTCGGCAAAAATGTACTCGCCAATGCGCGCGCGCAGGGCCGGCAGCAGGGCCAGCATCCGGCCGCGCAGATCGGGCTGGCCGTCGGCCGTGCCGGTGAGGCGCAGGCGCACGGCCCCAAAGCTGGGCAGGTAGGCCAGCTTGAAGTTGGCGGGCAGGGCGTCTTCCCAGTCGGCAATTTTCTCGGCCAGAAACGACTCGCCCATTCCGGCCGTCATCACCACCACGTGTTCGATGGGGGCCAGGTTGAATTGCGCCTGCAGGCGCGGCAGGACGTGGTCGGTCATCAAGCGCTTCATTTCGAACGGCACGCCGGGCATGCTCACGAACACCGTGCCCTGTTCTTCAAACCACATCCCCGGGGCGGTGCCCACGGCGTTGGGCAGCACCTCGCAGTTGCCAGGCACCAGCGCCTGCTGGCGGTTGACTTCGAGCATGGGCCGCTGGTAGCGCTGAAAAATTCCCTCCACGTGGCGCAGCGTGGGCTCGTGCAGCACCAGCTCGGTATCGAAGTAGCGGGCCAGCACGTGCTTGGTCAGATCGTCCTTAGTGGGGCCCAGCCCGCCGGTGATGAGCACCACCCGCGCCCGTTGCCGAGCCTGATCCAGGGCGGCCACAATCTCCTCGGCCCGGTCCGAAACCGAGGAAATCTGACGCACCCGCAGGCCGATCTTCGCCAGTTCCTGGCCCATGAAAGCCGAGTTGGTATCGATGACCTGCCCGTACAGCAACTCGTCGCCGATGGTCATAATTTCCACGTCGAGCGGCGCGGCGGGGCTGGTTGGCATTGCAGAAAGCGGGGAACTGGAATTTGACATAAAGAAAGAAAAAATAGGTTTGGCCGCAAAATTGTTTTCAATTTGCACCAGCGGTGGTCCAAGGACAGCCATAGGGGCCATCTGGTTTTCCCACCGCAGTTGTTTGCATTATGTCTAATCGCATTACCAGTATCCTGTTATTAGCTGGTTTGATGGCCGTTACGGCCCCCGTTACCCACGCCCAGAGCCCCGCCGCGAAGAAAGCGGCCGCCGCCAAAAAACTAGCCGCCACCAAAAAAGCCGCCGCCGCCAAAGCCGCCGCCGCCAAAACTGCCGCCGCCAAAGCAACTACTCCCGCCGCGCCGCCCGCCGCCCCGCTTACTGAGTCGGTAGCGAGTGCCGGCGTCAAGGAAGCCCTCAACAAAGGCATTATCCGGGCCGTCCAGTTTGCCTCTGAGCCCGACGGCTTCAACCTCAACGACGATATTCACATTCCTTTCCCGCAGGATATGGAAATGATGCGCAGTACCGTGGGCCGGTTGCCGGGCATGAACACGGTGTTTACCCAGCTGGAAACCCAGCTCAACCGCGCCGCCGAGGCTGCCGCGCCCAAAGCCAAGGATATCTTCCTCAATGCCCTGGCCAATATCAGCATTACGGACGCGCTCTCGCTGGTTACCAGCGGCTCGACCGACGCGGCCACGCAGTTTTTGCGTAAGTCCACCCAGTCGCAGCTCGTGTCAGCTTTTCACCCAAGCGTGGAGGCCGCCATCGACCAGGTGGGGGCTGGCCGGGCTTACGCCACCATCACTAACAAGTACAACAGCATCCCGCTGATGACCCCGGTGCAATCTAACTTGGCCGACTACACCACCCAGAAAGCCGTGGATGGCATTTTCATCCTGCTGGCTCAGGAAGAAGCCAAAATCCGCAAGAACCCCGCCGCCCGTACTTCCGATCTGCTCAAGCAGGTATTCGGTCGTAAATAAGCCGGCGTATCAATTCCTAAAAAACCCCATCCGGATGCTCCGGGCGGGGTTTTTTAGGTAGAAGTCGTTTAGAAAGTCGATTTTTTGAGCGTTTGTCATGCTCATCGGTCGTCATGCTCAGCATGACAGAATTTTCGGCTTTCTAAATAGCTTCGTAATCAAATGGGACAAGGTCGCGCTTAGTAATCGTCGTTATTGTCGGAGCTGTTGCGGCTGCCCCGGCCGCTGCTGTAGCCTTCGTCTTCATCGTCGTCGTCATCGCCGAAATCCTCGTCGTCTTCGTCGAGGCTGGTGAAACCGCCGCGCTCGGCTTTGGCGGCCCGTTCGGCGTCTTCAAATTCATCTTCCGTCATGCTGGCCAAGTCCAGCGCTTCGTCGTGCGAGGAGCCCGTGTCGGTCCACATCAGGTAGTCGGCGTATTTAGCCGAAACGCGATCTTCGGAGCTGCCGAGGGCGGCTGCACCACCTTTGGCGGCGTAGGTATCCAGGTTATCGTCGTCGGCGAGCAAGTCGTCGTCCAGATCGTCGTGATCGGTCATGGCCGGAAGTAAAATAAGTTTGAGGGTGAAAAATAGCAGGTTTCGCTGGCCGCGAAGATACGCCGGTCGCCGTTTTTAGTTGATGATGCGGGCGGGTATTTTCACCTGGAAAGTAAGATTAGAGCTGTTTCTGAGTTGATGGGCATTCTACGGTGGGCCTCACCCCCGGCCCCTCTCCGGGGGTGAGGGGAACCTGACGTGACTAAAATGTACAGGAACCGGGAAACTGCTTTAAGCAGTACACCAGCCGATTTTGCGCGCGTTGCCAAACCCGCTCGGTACGGCTACCCGTCTGGCAAATTCCCGTCACTTCTTATTGGCGGTTAGCCTGGAAATCAGTCACCAGCAGCTGCTCGTCGCAGAAGGCGTACTCGGCGGCTACGTTCGAGCTCAGCAGCAGGGTGCGGCCGGCACGGGTGGCCCGCACGTGCTCCTGGTACCAGGCCACGCCAGTGGCGTCGAGGTTGGTGGTGGGCTCGTCGAGCAGGAGCAGGGGCGCGGCGGCGTATAGGGCCAGGCCCAGCTTGAGGCGCTGCTTCATGCCCGAAGAAAACTCGCGTACCAGCTGATGACGGGACTTTTCCAGGTACATGATGCCGAGTAGCTGGTCCACCGTAACCCCCGGCCGCAACGGCTTGAACTGCGTGTGAAAGCGCAGCATTTCCAGCAGCGAGAGCTCCTCGAGCAGCTCGAGGTACGGAGCCGCGTAGGCGAGGTGCTGCGGGAGGTCCTCCACGGCCACGGCGCGGTGGGCGAGGGAGTACGTCAGGGCGCCTTCGGTGGGCAGCAGCTGGCCCGAAATGGTGTTGAGCAGGGTGCTTTTGCCGGCGCCGTTGGGGCCGAGCACGGCCGTGGCGCTGCCGGGCCGGAAGTGGCGCGTCAGGCCCCGGTAAATCCAGTCGCGCTGGAAGCGTTTGCCCAGGCCGGTGGCTTCAATTAACAAGGTCGTTGCGGGCAGTAATTAGCAGGCTGAAATAGCAGGCTGAAATAGCAGGCTGGAATAGTCGGCTTCTAACAGGCAGCCGGCCAGATTGCTTATTCGGCTTCGTTGCTGTCGGGCCGGCCGCGCTTGGGGCCTTTGATGATGCCCCGCGTGGCGGCGCGCACGAAACCCACGGCAATCTCGCGCTCGCTCGAGGCTGGCAGCTCCTGTTCAATTTGAGTCAGGGCATCGTGGGTGTTCAGGCCATCGAGGAACAGTGTCCGGTACAGCTGCTGCACCAGGTTGATGGACTCCTCCGAAAAGCCCCGGCGGCGCAGGCCCACCGAGTTGGTGCCGGCGTAGGAGAGCGGCTCGCGGCCGGCTTTCACGTACGGCGGCACGTCTTTACGCACCAGCGACCCGCCCGAAACCATGGCGTGGGTCCCGATTTTCACAAACTGATGCACGGCCGACGACCCGCCCACAATGGCGTAATCCCCGATTTCGACGTGCCCCGCTACCTGCACGGTATTGGCCAGAATGCAGTGATCGCCGATGATGCAGTCGTGGGCTACGTGCACATAGGCCATGAGCAGGCAGTTGCTGCCCACGCGGGTTTCGCCGCGCTCCACCGTGCCGCGGTTCACCGTCACGCATTCGCGCAGCACGGTGTAATCGCCGATAATAGCGATGGTTTGCTCGCCGGCAAACTTGAGATCCTGCGGCACGGCCCCGACCACGGCCCCCGGAAACACCTGGCAGTGCCGCCCGATGCGGGCGCCATTCATGATGGTCACGTTCGGGCCAATCCAGCTGCCTTCCCCGATCTCGACATCCGCCGCAATGGTCGTAAACGGTTCAACGGTTACGCCCGCCGCGAGGCGAGCAGCGGGGTGAATATGGGCGAGGGGTGAAAGCATTCAGTTGGGGAATTAGGAATTAGGAATGACAGGCGGAAACGGGGCGCCGGGGGCGGCAACAACTTTCTTCAGCGCTCATTCTTAATTTAAAAATTAGGCGTCTTTGCGGACAATGGCCGCACTCATTTCGGCATCCATCACGACTTTGCCGTTCACGAACGCCTGGCCGCGCATCTTGGCGATGCCGCGTTTGACCGGCGCCAGCAGCTGGCAGTGGAAAATGATGGTATCGCCGGGCACCACTTTCTTGCGGAAGCGGGCGTTTTCGATTCCCAGAAAATACGTCCAGTAATTTTCGGGATCGGGCACGGTATTCAGCACCAGAATGCCGCCGGTCTGGGCCATAGCCTCAATTTGCAGCACGCCGGGCATGATGGGATTGCCGGGGAAGTGGCCCTGGAAAAAGGGCTCGTTCATGGTCACGTTCTTCACGGCCGTCACCATCTGGTCGTCGAGGTGAATGATCTTGTCAATCAGCAGGAACGGGTAGCGGTGGGGCAGCACCTGCATGATGCGGTTGATGTCCATGACCGGGTCGCGGCTCGGGTCGTAGGTCGGCACCGGGTTGCTGTGGGCTTCGAGCATCTTTTTCTTGATGCGCTTGGCGAAGGCCACGTTGGCGGCGTGCCCGGGGCGAGCGGCCAGGATCTGGCCTTTCAGGGGCCGGCCCACCAGGGCGAGGTCGCCCACGAGGTCGAGCAGCTTGTGGCGGGCGGGCTCGTTCTTGTGGCGCAGGTCCACGTTGTTGAGAATACCTTCCTTCTTGACCGATACGCGGGGCTTGCCCAGCATTTTGGCCAGGTCGTTGAGCTCGTCGTCCGTCACCACACGGTCCACGACCACGATGGCGTTGCTCAGGTCGCCGCCGCGAATGAGGTTGTTTTTGTAGAGCATTTCCAGCTCGTGCAGAAAGCAGAACGTCCGCGACGAGGCGATTTCCGTCGGAAACAGCCCGATATCAGTCAGCGTGGCGTGCTGCGAGCCCAGCACCGGCGAGTTATAGTCCACCATCACCGTGAGGCGGTATTCGGACAGGGGCAGGGCGGCGATTTCCACGCCCCGGGCATTGTCCACGTATCGGATGCTCTCCGGAATTTCGTAGTAGTTACGCAGCGCGTTCTGCTCTTCCAGCCCCACACTTTCCAGGGCTTTGATAAACTCGGCCGACGAGCCATCCATGATGGGCGGTTCGGGGCCGGAGAGTTGAATCAGGATGTTGTCAAGCTGCATGCCCACGAGTGCGGCCAGGGTGTGCTCCACGGTATTGATGCGGGCCCCATTCTGCTCAATGGTCGTTCCGCGGCTGATATCCACCACGTTGTCCACGTCGGCATCGACGATGGGCTGGCCGGGCAGGTCCACGCGCTGAAACTTGTAGCCGTGACCCACCGGCGCGGGGCAAAACGTCATGGTCGCTTCCACGCCCGTGTGCAGTCCGATGCCGCGCACCGTGACGGGCGCTTGTATAGTATGTTGCTTGTCGTTCATTTTTTTGATTGTCAGCTCTTAGCGGTCAGTTGTTCGGGCTAAAAGGCTCCAAGTCCTTTCTGCTGACAACTGCCGGCTAACTGCCGATAGACCGCAAAGCTAGGGCTTTTCCGGCGCGTTTTGTCCCTTCTCCAGCTGCCCGACGCGCTGTTCCAGCTCGGGCAGGCGCCGGAAGACGATCTGAGCCCGCTGGTTCTGCTTAAAATCGAAGGCCGTGGAGCCCTGCAAAATCAGCCCTTCCTGCTTAATCGTCTTGCCCACGCCCGACTGCGCCGTGACCGTCGTCCGGTTGGCCAGCGAGACGTGGCCGGCCATGCCCACTTGGCCCGCCAGCACGCAGTAGTCCCCGATTTTGGCCGAGCCAGCGATGCCCGTTTGCGAGGCGATGACCGTGTGGCGGCCGATCTCGACGTTGTGCGCCAGCTGCACGAGGTTATCAATTTTGCTGCCCTGCCGCACGATGGTCGAGCCAAGCGTGGCGCAGTCAATGGTGGCATTGGCGCCGATGCTCACGTAATCTTCCAGCACCACGTTGCCGATCTGAGGAATGGCTTTGTAGGAGCCATCGGGCTGCGGCGCGAAGCCGAAGCCGTCGGTGCCCACCACGGCGCCGGCTTTAATGACGCAGAATTGCCCGATCACCGTGTCGGAATAAACCTTGGCCCCGGCGTGCACGATGCTGCCCGCCCCGATTGTCACCCGGTCGCCGATGTAGGCGTGGGGAAAAATCAGCACGTTTTCGCCCAGTCGGCACTGCTCGCCGATGTAGGAAAATGCCCCTCGGTAGTGCCCGGGACCTATCTCAGAGGTTTCGCCGATGAACGAAGGCTGCTCGACACCGCGCTTGCCCGTGCGGGTGGCCTGGGCGTAGAATTCGAGCAGCTGGCTAAAGGCGGAATAGGGGTCGTCCACCCGGATGAGGGTGGGAGCGATGGCCTGCCGTAGCTCCTGGGAGCGACCCACAATGACAGCCGAGGCCCCGGTTTCGTACAAAAACGACTCGTATTTGGCATTGGCCAGAAAGGTGAGGGAGCCGGTTTGGGCTTCCTCAATCTTGGCCATGCTGGAAATGCGCCGGGTTGCATCGCCCTCCACGGTGCCACCGAGGACCTCGGCGATTTGCTGAACGGTAAATTCCATAGCGGGCAAAAGTAGTGTTCAGATTGGCAGGACTGCGCCCGGCCGGGCGCGATTTTTTGCCGGCCGGCTACATAATCTCCTTCGGGTAACAGATGTAGAACTTCTCCACCCGCTGGCTCAGGGCGCGGATATTGGGCAGATCGGACGCATCCATAACGTTGACCACGTCGCCTTTTTTGGTCAGGATTTCAATCGGTTCCTGGCTCTCAGCATTGTAGGCGCTGTTGCTCACGCGGCCCAGAATCATCAACAGCGCGGCTTCGGCGGGCGGCAGGTTGAACTTTTGCTCAATCAGCTCTCGGATACCCAGGCAGAAATCCTCGTCGAACGGCTGGGGCGCGAGCACGATCTTGAGCAGGTTGCGGTGCAGAATGCTCTGGGCCAGGTAGCTGAGCACCAGATCAGAATGCCCGGCCCAGGTTTTAATGGCCGACCAGATATCGTAGTCGTCCAGCTCCACAAAATGACTGAGAATTTTATCGTCGTCCGCAAACTCGGCCAGGCTGACCGAGCGGCCCAGGAAGTAGCCCAGGCAGCGGTTGGCGGGTATGGCCACGCCCTGACGGGCCAGGTCGCGGGCGCGTTGCACCACCCGAATCACCATTTGCTCGGCGCTGGTCACGGTTTTGTGCAGGTACACCTGCCAGTACATGAGCCGCCGGCTCACCAGAAAATTCTCGACCGAGTACACCGCTTTTTCTTCCAGAACCAGCCGCTCCTCGTGCACGCGCAGCATTTTGATGAGGCGGTCAGCGCCGGGGCGGCCTTCCTCCACGCCGGTGTAGAAAGAGTCGCGGTTGAGGTAATCGAGCCGGTCCATGTCGAGCTGGCTGCTCACGAGCTGATGGAAAAATGGCCGGTCGTAGGTACCCTGAAAGATTTCAATGGCCAGATTCAGCCGGCCCTCAAACTCCCCGTTCAGGCGCTGCATGAGAAAGAGCGAAAGCTGCTCGTGCGGCACATCCTGAAAAATCGCCGTTTCCAGGGCGTGGGAGAGTGGGCCGTGGCCGATGTCGTGCAGCAAAATGGCGGCGAGGGCCGCCTCGCCTTCGGCTGCCGAGATCTGCACGCCTTTGTCCTTGAGTGTGCGCAGGGCCAGCGACATGAGGTGCATGGCGCCCAGGGCATGGTGAAAGCGCGTGTGCAGGGCGCCGGGGTACACAAAACCCGTCAGGCCCAGCTGCTGAATGCGCCGCAGCCGCTGAAAGTAGCGGTGCTCGATCAGGTCGAACAATAGCTCGGTGGGAATGGTGACGAAGCCGTACACCGGGTCGTTGAAGATTTTCTTTTTGTTCATGAGAAGCGGCGGCTGGCGGCCGACGGGTCGCCGGAGGAGATCATCAGGGCACAAATGAACGACGGCCGGGCGGGGTTTGGCCAGGCGCCCGCCGAAATGGCCGGCCGGCTTTGCAGCCGAATGCCGGGTTGGGCGGACCTTAGGGGCGGCAGTACTGTCCGCATGGGACGTTAAGGCCGGCAACAACCAATCCACCGCTATTATGGTACACCTTTAGGTTGTCATCCTGCGCAGGGGCACCAGGATCAGCATTCTACCGTTTACCCCCTGCACCGGAACCAGGTTCCGGCGAATTTCACCCTGACCGCCACCCGCGGCCTATTCCACCGACTCGCCCCTAAAACCGGCGCTACTCTATGCAACAAACCACCATTCTCTGGGCCGACGATGAAATCGACTTGCTCAAGCCCCATTTATTATTTCTCAAGGAAAAAGGCTACGACGTAACGCCCGTCAACAGCGGCGCCGATGCCATTGAGCAGATTCAGGAACAGAGCTACGACCTGGTTTTTCTCGATGAGAACATGCCCGGCCTCACCGGCCTGCAAACACTGACCGAAATCAAATCCATCCGCCCCACGGTGCCGGTGGTGATGATTACCAAAAGCGAAGAAGAGCACATCATGGAGGAAGCCATCGGCGCGAAAATCGCCGATTACCTCATCAAGCCGGTGAATCCCAACCAGATTCTGCTTTCCATCAAAAAGGTGCTTGATAACAAGCGCCTGGTGAGCGAAAAAACCAACAGTGGCTACCAGCGTGATTTTCGCCAGCTCGGCATGCAGCTCTCCGATCGCCTCACGCCCGCCGAGTGGGCCGATGTGTACAAAAAACTGGTCTACTGGGAGTTGGAAATAAATGAAACCGAAGGCAAGAGCATGGCCGAGGTTTTCAACATGCAGAAGGATGAGGCGAATTCCTATTTTGGCCGCTTCATCACCGAGAGCTACGAAGACTGGGTGAACGGCGACGACAAGGACGCGCCGCTCATGTCGCACCAGCTCTTCAAGGAGCGGGTTTTCCCCACGCTCAAGGCCACCGGCGACACGCCCGTGTACTTCGTGCTGATTGACAACCTGCGCTACGACCAGTGGAAAGTGCTCGAACCCATCATCACCGAGCTGTTCACGGTGGACAGCGAGGAAATGTATTACGCCATTTTGCCCACCACCACGGCTTACGCGCGCAATGCTATTTTCTCGGGTATGATGCCGAGTGATATCCAGAAAAAATACCCCAATCTGTGGGTGACCGATGACGACGACGAGGGTAAAAATCTGCACGAAGCGGAGTTCATGGAAATTAATTTCCAGAAGAATAATCAGAAGGTCAAGCACAGCTACCATAAGGTGACGAACCTGCAGGCGGGCAAGGATTTGCTGGGCAAGATGAGTAATCTGCACAATAATTATAAGTGCAATGTCATCGTCTATAATTTTGTGGATATGCTCTCGCACGCTCGCACCGACATGGCGATGATCCGGGAATTAGCGGCCGATGAATCGGCTTACCGCAGCATTACCCGCTCGTGGTTTCTGCACTCCCCGCTGTATGAAATGATGCAGCAGATTGCCGAGAAAAAAGGCAAGTTGATTATCACTACCGACCACGGGACCATTCGCTGCAAGCGCCCGTATAAGATTGTGGGTGACCGTAATACAAATACGAATCTGCGCTATAAGCACGGTAAAAATCTAGGCTTTGAAGACTCGCGCGACGTGTACGTAGTGCGCAAGCCGGAGCGGATTTTCCTGCCCCGCGAAAATGTTTCGACGGCCTATGTATTTACAATCGGGGATTATTTTTTCGCTTATCCCAACAATTATAATTACTACGTGAACTACTACAAAGACACGTTCCAGCACGGCGGTATTTCGCTGGAGGAATGCATCATTCCCTACATCACGCTCACGGCGAAAGGGTAGTTATAAATTCGGAAAATAAAAAAAGAGGATTCGCCGGTTTTGACCTAGTGTCAAGCCGGCGAACCCTCTTTTTTTATTAAAGTACACTTCGCAAAATGCGGGCTATTTCAATTTATCCAGCGCCGCCCGCAGTCGGGGTAGCGCGGCCTGAATCGACTCCCGCGTTTCCGCGCCCACTGAAGCCCGGAACCAGGGCTCCGAGGCCGGCGAACCAAAGGCGCTGAACGGCACTAGCGCCAGCTTGGCCTCGGCGATGAGGTAGCTGGTGATTTCCTTGGTGGTGGCCAGCAGCTGTCCGTCGGGCGTGGTACGGCCCAGTACGTCGATCTTGATGGTGAGGTAAATGGCGCCGGCCGGCGTCACGGCATCGACCGGATAGCCTCCCGTCTTCAGCTCTTTGAGGCCGGCAAAAAGAGCTTCCAGCGTGCCTTGCAGGCCGCTTTTCAGGTTCGTCAGGTAGGTGTCGACGGCGGCGGTCTCGGTGAGGAAATGCGCCGTGGCAACCTGCTCCGCCTTGGGCGCCCAGGCCCCGACGTGGCCCAGGATGGATTTCATCTGGTCGATGAGCACTGCGGGGCCAAAGCTGTAGCCCACGCGTACGCCAGTAGCAGCGAAGCACTTGGAAATACCATCGATATAAATGACGTAGTCGCGCAGCTCCGGGCGCAGACTTACCGGGTCGTGGTGCTCGATGTTGCCGAAGGTGAGCAACCAGTAAATCTGATCATAGAGGACGTAAAGTGGCTTTTCGCCCGGGCCCCGGCGTTTATTTTCGGCCAGCACCAGATCGCAGATTTCTTCCAGGCCGGCCTTGGTGAATACCGTGCCAGTCGGGTTCAGCGGCGAGCACAGCGCCAGCAGCGTGGCGCCCGCCAGGTGCGGGGCCAGGTCGGCAGCGGTGGGCATGAAGTCGTTTTCGGGCCGGGTGGGCACGGGCACGGGCGTGGCTCCGGTGAGGTGGCAGTAGTGGTTGTTGTTCCAGCTGGGCAGCGGGAATACCACACGGTCGCCGGGGTCTACCACGGCGCGGTAGGCGGCGTAGATGAGCGGGCGCGAACCGGCCGCCACCAGAATATTAGCCGGGCCGTAGGTGAGCTGCTGGCGGGCCAGCAGAAAATCGGAAACGGCCTGGCGCAGCTCGTTCATGCCGGCGGCGGGCGGATAATTGGTCAGGCCGGCCTGGTAGGCGTGGGTGATGCCGCTGTTCAACTCAGCCGGAATGGGGAAGATTTTGGGGTCGAAGTCGCCGATGGTCAGGTTGCAGATACTGGCGCCCTGACGCACCTGTTCGCTGACCTGGTTGCCAATTCGAATGATTTCGGAGCCGCTCAGGCCGGCCGCCATTTGGGATACTTGCATGAAGAGAAACGGAAAAAATTGCCGCAAGGGCGTACGAAGGTATTTCATCCCCGGCCAATCAACCCGCGCCGGGACCGCGCTGGCGAGTCGGTAACCATCGGCGGGCCGCTTCGGATTCATCCTTGGCGGCGCTGATGGAGGCGGGGGCGGGCGTTTTTTGGCTGGCGGCCGGTAATTTTGCCTCATGCTCCCCCAAACCCTGCTCGTCCCTACGCTGACTGATTTGCCCGCCGCCGCCCGGCAGGTGCAGGCCGCCATTATTGCCTCTGGTTGCCGCGTGGTGGCTTTTGAGGGCGAGATGGGTGCCGGTAAAACCACTTTTATCCGGGTTCTGGCCGCCGCCCTGGGCATAACTGACGACGTGAGCAGCCCCACCTTTGCCCTGGTCAACGAATACCGAGACGGCCGCGACCACCCCGTTTATCACTTTGACTTCTATCGCATAGAATCAATCGAAGAAGCGGAGCGCATTGATAGTGTCGAGTATCTTGATTCCGGGTATCTTTGTCTGGTGGAATGGCCCGCCCGCGTGGCGGAATTGTTGCCCCAGCCCCGGCTCGAAGTCCGCCTGCACGTATTGGCCAACGAGGCCCGTGAAATCCAGTTAACCGTTATCAATTAATTCTTACCGTTACTTACTAATCCTTAGCAATTTAGGTGGGACTGCCCGGCCCGCCCGGCTTGTTTTTGGTTATTGATTGCTGGTAGTTAAAATTATGGCCGAACAGCTTCCCTCCGGTTTTGAGTCTCTGGCGACGAGTCGCGCGTACTTCACGCAGGAATCGATGCTGGCCGTGGAAACGCGCAAGCGCAAGTTATTTATCGGGCTGCCCCGCGAAACCTCGCTCCAGGAAAACCGGCTCGGCCTCACGCCCGAAGCCGTGCATCACCTCGTGAACGAAGGCCACGAAGTGGTGATGGAAGCCGGCGCCGGCGAGCCCAGCAAATACGCCGACCACGCCTATTCTGAAGCCGGCGCTCAGATTGCCTACTCCACCGAGGAAGTTTTCAAGGCCGACGTGCTGCTGAAAGTGGCCCCGCCCACGCTCGATGAAATTGAGCTGCTGCACCCCAACCAAACCCTGATCTCGGCCCTGCAAATGGGCTCCATGACCCAGGAATATATCGCCGCGCTGGCCCGTAAAAAGATCAACGCCATCGGCTTCGAGCTGATGAAAGATCCCAGCGGCGCCCGCCCGGTGGTGCGGGCCATGAGCGAAATCGCCGGCTCGACGGTTATGCTGATCGCGGCCGAATACCTGGCCCGCTCCAACGAGGGCAAGGGCATCATTCTGGGCGGAATTACGGGCGTGCCGCCGTCGCAGGTCGTCATCCTCGGGGCCGGCACCGTGGCCGAATACGCTGCCCGTGCCGCCACCGGCCTGGGGGCCGAAGTGAAGGTGTTCGACAATCACCTCTACAAGCTGCGTCGCCTCAAGCATAACCTGGGCATGCAGCTCTATACCAGTACGTTGGACACCTTCGCCCTGAGCCAGCAAATCCGTCGGGCCGATGTCGTGATCGGCGCTCTGGCGGTGGAAGACGGCCGGATTCCGTTCATGGTTCCCGAGGAAATGATCGCCAGCATGGCCCCCGGCTCGGTCATCATCGACGTGAGTATCGACCAGGGCGGCTGCTTCGAAACCAGCGAGATGACCAGTCATCACAAGCCCATTTTCCGCAAATATGACGTGGTGCACTACTGCGTGCCCAACATCGCCTCCCGCGTTCCGCGCACCGCCACCAACGCGCTGAGCAACATTTTCACCCCGATTTTGCAGGAAATCAGCCAGCACGGCGGCATCAACGAAGTGCTGTTTACCAACGAGCACTTCCGCTCCGGCGTCTACATCTACCGCGGCTCGCTGACCAATGCGATGATCGCCAAGAAATTTAACATGCGCTACAAGGAGCTGGGCTTGCTGATTGCGGTGCGAAATTAAATTAGAAAAATGGAGCCCGGGTAACAACTGTCATCAGTCGTTACCCGGGCTCCATTTTATTCGACCAACCAACAATTATGCGGCGGTGATCTGGTAGCGGAGCCACAATATGCCGTGCGCGCGCGGCTCGGCGCTGAGCAGGGTGAAGCCAACGGCCGGGCCGGGCGCAGCGCCCTGCTCGAAGATGGCAGCCGACGTGGCCGCGCCGTCCACAATGGGGTAATGCAGCAGGCTGAGCTCGTCGATGAGGCCGGCGCGCAGCAGGGAGCCATTAAGGTGGCCGCCGCCTTCGAGCAGAATGGTCTGGATAGGAAACAGGCGGCCCAGCTTGTCGAGCACCAGCGCGAAATCGATTTCCTGCGCCCCGCCGAACACGTACGAAACTCCTTGTTTGCGCAAATAAGTCAGGTATTCGTCGCTCACCTGCTCGGTGAGGACGGCGATGAGGTGGTCTTCGTCGATGGCGCCCGATTTCCAGCCCAGCTTGCCGTGGGCATCGACGGCGATGGCGAAGGAATTACCCGCGTAGTCGGCCACGAAATCCGTGCGATCCAGAGCGGCCGCCCCCGGTTGCAGGTCGGGCGCCAGGCCCTTGGTGAAGTCTTTTTCCATGGTCACGCGCCCGCACATCCAGGCCTGGGCGCCGAAGGTGGCGGCGGTGATCTCGTATTCCCGAGTGTTGGGCGAAGCGCCCCAGCGGCTGAGGATTGTGCGTCCGTCGAGGGAGCTCATCATGTGGCAGATTATCCGGGGTTTCATAGGAGGCAGGGTAAACTAAATAGTTAGTAAAACGGGAAAGTAGGGCTGTTGTAAGGATTTACTGACCCGGAGAATACCGCGTAAAAATCCTGCTATTTAGCGGTTTGGAAAGATGAAATTCAGGCGCCCGGGGCTAGCAGCAGCGTCTTCCAGGCGTCCAGCAAGCGGCCCTCGGCCAGGAATTCACGGCCCAGCCGCACCAGCTGCCGGTGCTGCTCGGGGATGTCGTCGCGGTATTTGGTGAGCGTGTAGGCCACCAGCGGTTCCAGGCTAAACTCGGCGACCTGGGCCGGGGTGGGCAGGGCGGCGCGCTCAATGTTGGCCAGGCGACCCAGCTCGTTGCCGGTCAGCACGGCGCTGGTGCGCAGAAAGTCTGGGAGCTGGTCGATGCCGATGCCGAGGCGGCGGTTGGGTTTGGGCACCTCAAACAGGCTGCTGCCGCTGGCGCGGGCGTACCAATCGCCGCCGAGCCGGGCCACGGCGTCGAGCTTGAAAGGGTCGATGCCGGTGGCGTCGGGCAGCAGAATATCGGTGCGGAAATGGGCGCGCACCACCCGGCAGATGACGAGGTTGCCCGCGCCGTTATTTTGCCCCAGCTCAACGATTTGCTCGACCACGCACTCAAAAGCCGCCGGCGCCTCGGCCACTCGGGGCGGGCGGATCAGCTCGGAAGCCAGCTCGGTGAGGCCGGCTTTGGTGAATTCGTTGACGCCCTTTTCGTACTCGGTACTGGCCAGCGAAAGTTGTTCGACCAGGGCAAAATCGCAGATGTTGATGACCACTTCGGGCACTTCGCGCACGTTTTCCAGGGTGTGCTTCTGCGAGTTATCGCGCACGCGGTTGGCGGGCGAGAATACGAGGATGGGCGGGTTGGAGCTGAAGGCGTTGAAAAAGCTGTAGGGACTCAGGTTGACCCGGCCCGTCGCGTCGATGGTGCTGGCGAAAGCGACCGGGCGCGGGGCCACGGCCCCCACCAAAAACGGGTGCCACTGGGCGGGGGTGAGGTCGGCGGGGGTGAGGGAGTGGAATTTCGGCATGGGGCGTAAAGTAAGCAGGGGGAAGCAGCAAAAAAGCCGGGGTTGCCGAAGCCGGCCGGACCGGGCAACGGGGCAAAGGGTAAAATTTGCTAAACTGCTATAGTAAATAAATCTCCTATATCGCATTATAATCAATGCTTTAACGCATTATCACTAGCTTTTTAATAGCAATAGCGTTGCAAATCAATAGAATCAGTGGCCGATAGCTACCTGCCGGTGCCCGCCCGTAGTATCGAATAAAAATGGCATGTTTAGGGGTACAAACCAATCAACCTCACCTTTGTCATGAATCCAACCAAAACACCAGTTCTCGGCACGGTGCGCCCGGAGTCGGGCTTGTTCAGTGCCATTGTTATTGTGGCATCACTGGGCTATTTCGTCGATATTTACGATCTGGTACTGTTCAGTATTGTTCGGGTTAAAAGCCTCAACGGCATTGGGATTACCGAGGCCACGGCCGTCACCAACCAGGGGCTGCACCTGCTGAGCATGCAGATGTGGGGCATGCTGCTGGGTGGCATTCTCTGGGGCGTGCTGGGCGACAAGCGGGGCCGGCTGTCGGTGCTGTTCGGCTCCATCCTGCTGTATTCGCTGGCCAATATTGCCAACGGTTTTGTGACCACTGTCGACCAGTACGCCTGGTTGCGGCTCATTGCCGGGGTTGGCCTGGCCGGGGAGCTGGGCGCGGGCATTACGCTGGTGGCCGAGAGCCTGCCCAAGGAAAAGCGCGGCTACGGCACCATGATTGTGGCGTCGGTGGGCGTATCGGGGGCCATGGTGGCCTATCTGGTGGGGCAGAAATTCGGCTGGCGCAATGCCTACTTTATTGGGGGCGGGCTGGGCCTGGCGCTGCTGGCGCTGCGGGCCGGTGTATTTGAGTCCGGCATGTTTGAGGAAGTGAAAAAGTCGTCGACCGTGGCCCGGGGCAACTTTCTGAGCTTGTTTACCAGTGGCGCCCGGTTTTCCAAGTACCTGCGCTGCCTGCTGGTAGGTGTGCCGTTCTGGTTT
>JAYWCH010000011.1:0-5305 GCA_043780755.1 Hymenobacter sp. | reverse complement strand
GTCGATAAGCTCAGCGTGGCGCTGTCGCTGCTGTTAGCGGTGGTCTTTCTGGGCGAGACTATTTCGGTGCGCGGCGCCCTGGGAGCCGGACTGATTCTGGCCGGCACCGTAGTGCTGGTCTGGGCCTGAAGAGGAAGATTGACCGCCCGGTGATCAACCCTTCGCAACAAGCAATCGTTGAAGGCCGCAATGAAACAACTATTACGATTCTGCAGCCCACTGGTAATCCTCACGGCCACTATTCCGGCCCTGGCCCAAACCGGGACTTCTCCCTACCACACCCGGCTCGCCGTCGATGGTCCCGTCACGCTGGGGCTGGCCGGCGTCAATACCGTGGGCCTGCTGCTGATCCGGGCCAAAGCCGGACTAAGTGACGAGGCGGCCATTGCCATCAACAAAGCCAATGTGCCGGCGTTCGACCGATTTTCGGCCGGGTATTACAACGAAAATTACCGGACCGTGAGCGACTACCTGCTCGCCGGATCAGTGGCGGTGGCCCCTGCCGCCCTGGGTGTCGACCCCGCCATTCGGGCCCATGCCGGGCAGATTGCCACGCTCTACCTGCAAACGCTGGCCGCCACCGGTGCGGTTTTCACCATGGCCGCGGGCACGGTGTACCGCCAGCGCCCACTCACGTATTCGCCCGCCGCCCCGCTCACCGAGCGCACCCGCCAGAACGCCACCAACTCCTTTTTTGCGGGACACACCGCCGTTACGGCCGCCGCCACATTTTTCGCGGCCAAAGTATTTCACGATTTTCACCCCGGCTCCCGCGCCCAGCCCTACGTGTGGGCCGCCGCCGCCCTGGTGCCCGCCGCCGTGGGCTTTTGCCGCCTCGAAGCCGGCAAACACTTTCTATCCGATAACCTCCTGGGCTACGCCGTCGGCGCCAGCATCGGAATCGTGGTTCCGCAGCTGCACCGGGTGAACCGCAACGGCCTGACGGTACTGCCCATGCAAGGTATTAACCGCAACGGCTACGCCTACGGCGGAATGCTCCTCAGCAAAACGCTTTAACTCTGATTTTGGGCTAGGATTTGGCCCAGCGCCAGGTCAGGGAAAAATTAATGACCCGCCCTTCCACCGGCGCCCAAAGCTGGCTGAACACCGGATTATTCAGCGGCCCCAGCACCACTCTTTCGCGGCGCGTCTGGCGGTAGTCGAGGACGTTTTCGCCGTTCAAAGCCAGCGTCCAGGGGCCGGTGTGGTAGCGCACGAGCAGCGCAAAGAGGGGGTAGCTGGGCGTAGTGCGGCCGTCGGCCAGGTACTGCTCGCCGATGTAGGAAGCCTCCACGCCGGTGCTGAGGGCTTTGGTGAGCTCCACCAGGCCCACGGCGGCAAACTTGTGCCGGGCGGCCAGCGGCAGGTGCTGATTCACCAGCTCATACTCCCGTCGGGCATCGGTAAAGACGTAGCCCAGATAGAGCTCCGTTTCGTCGGCGCGCAGGCGCACGTAGGTTTCCAGACCGCGCGTGGAAAGCGGCGCGGCCGCATTTTGCCAACTCAATAAATTTTGACCTGCCGAACCCGCAAAGCCCGACCCGCTCAGCACCAACGGGTTTTGCAGCTGGGTATAGAAAAACGACTGGTTTACCGTCAGAATCACCGGCTCATCAAAGCCCGCAATTGTGCGGTGATAATTCACGTCGCCATTAATGCCGAGCGAAGTCTCGGCGCTCACATTGCGCAGCGGCTGGACCAGGGGATAATCTCGCTCATCGAGGCTGTTGATGTAGGGCACCGGCGTACGGTAGCCCAGGCCGCCGGCGAGGCGGGCCGTCACGGCGTCGCTGGCCTTGAACAGCAGCGCCAGCCGGGGCAGCAGGAAGCCCCCGTACTGGTTATGGTGATCGAGCCGCAGGCCGGCCTGCAGACTCAGCCGCGGTAGCAACCGCCAGTCGTCCTGCCCGAAGGCGCCCAGCGTGGCGTAATGATAGGGACTCAGCAGCGGCGTGAGCTTCGGATTGGCGGACGATAATTCTTCCCCATTCACATTAACACCCAGCACCACGGTATGATTGGGACCAAGGCGGCGCAGGTAGCTGGCCTCGGTATAAAAAGTAGTCTGCACGGCCGTGAAGCCTACCGTATTGGTAGTCACGGCGCGTTCAAAATTCGTCGCTGCCGCCTTGAGCGTCAGGCTACCGCCCGCCAGGTTTTCGTTGGTGTACAACAAATCGACGGTATTGCGCTGACTCTTATTATCGATAAAAAACGCGTGGCCCGGCGCCGCGTCGGCGCCGTTTTGCAGCACCTGGATGTCACCGGCCCGACGGCTTTCCAGCGTTGCGGTGTAGCCCAGGGCCAGTTGGCTGTGGGCGTTAGGGTAGAAAAACAGGCGCGGGTGCAGGTTCAGGCTTTGCACCCGGGGCACGTCGACAAAACCGTCGCCATCCACATCTTTTTCCGACTGGTTGACCAGGCCCACGAAAGCCGAATAGCCCCAGCGCGCCCCCCGACTGGCCGCAAATCCGTTCAGATCCGTCTCCCGCAAAGTGGTCTGGTTGATGCTCAACGCGTATTGCGGCGTTCCCAGCACGGGCGTCTTACTCACCAGATTCACCAACCCGGCAATGGCCCCGCCGCCATACAACGTCGAATTCGAACCCTTAATCAGCTCCACCTGCCGCAAATCAACCGGCGGCACGGTCAGCAGCCCAAACGAGCCGGCGAACCCGCCGTACAGCGGCACACCATCGCGCAAAATCTGCGTGTATTGCCCCGGCAGCCCCTGCAGCCGCAAGTCAAGATTACCAGTAGTAGGCGAAGTGGGCTGAATCTGCGTCCCGGCAATATCCCCGAACAGGCTGGCAATGCTGGCCGGCTTGATGCTGCTTTCCTCCAGCATCTCCTCGGCGCCCAGCACTTCCACCCGCGTGGGCAAATCTTCAATGCGCGAATTCGTACGGGTAGCCGTAACCAGCACTTCTTCCACAATCTCTTGGTTACTAACTACCAGCAGTAGTGTCAGCGATGCGCCGACCGCTGGTATCACCGCCGTACGCGGCTTAAAGCCCAGCGCCGAGATGCGCAGCAGCGTCCCCGCCGGCGGCGCCGGCGTCAGCGTAGCCGTACCCGTTACGTCCGTGGCTGCCCCCAGTCCCGTCCCCGGCAGCACCACGCTGGCGCCAATCAGCGCCTCCTGCCGGACCGAGTCACGCACCATTACCCGCAACCCCTGGCTCCAGGCTAAAGCCGGCAATAGCCAGAAGAACAAAAAGTTAAAGAATACAAACCGAACGGGGAACGGAACAAAATAAGGAAGTCGCATCGGGGATTTAGGGGTAAACTGAGCCCACAAAAATACGATTCACCAAGTGCCGCTATCTTAATTTTGTATTAATAGTAGCGGATATTTTATTATTTAATTTATTATAGAAAATTTAAAGTTCAAGCTATTCTGTGATTTGATATAAGTTCATGCACCGCATTCTGGGCATGACCGGCCTCGCATTGTGTTGAGTTATCGAACAACATGATTTCTTTCAGCCAAACATCCCTACATAATTTAACTATCTACTGAACAAGTTACTACGAATTTTTAACTGCTCCACCTTAGCCGCGATTTCGGCCAGGCCGGGGTTGTGAATACTGCCCAGATGCGTGGTATGAAACTCCCGGTGCGGCACGTAGCTCCCATCGTCCACGGCCCGGCCCACCTGCTGGTAAGCATCCCGAAAGGGCACCCCCGCCAGAATTAACTGGTTGATATTTTCGACCGAGAAAATAGGGTCGTATTTGGCTTGCTCAATAACGCCGGATTTGATGCGGATTTCGGGCAGGGCAAAAAGTAGAATATCCAAGAGGCCGGCAAATTGCAGCATGGGACCGAAGAGTAATTCTTTGAGCAGCTGAAAATCGCGATGATAGCCGCTGGGCAGATTACTGGTCGCCAGGATAATATCATTAGGCAAAGCCTGCAACCGGTTGGCGTGCACGCGCACCAGCTCGAATACATCGGGATTTTTTTTGTGCGGCATGATGCTCGAACCCGTCGTAAACTCCTTCGGCAGCGTCACAAAACCCAGGTCCTGGCTATTGTAAAGCACCAGGTCATAGGCCAGTTTGCCCAGCGTCCCGGCCGCGCCCGCCAGGGCAAAGGCCAGCGTTTTTTCCGTCTTGCCACGCAGCATCTGCGCACCTACCGAACTCACGGCCAGTTGATTGAATCCCATCTCCCGGGTCGTCATCTCCCGATCGATGGGAAAGCTGCTGCCGAACCCCGCGCCCGAGCCCAGCGGATTCTGATCCGCAACCGTGTGGGCAGCTTCAAACAGCGCCAGATCCAGCAGTAAGTGCTCGGCATAAGCCGAAAACCACAAACCGAAACTACTCGGCATCGCCGCCTGGAAGTGCGTGTAGCCCGGCAACAAGTCGTGCTGATGCGTGGCCGCTTTTTGCAGCAGCACGTCCACCAACGCCAGGATTTTAAGCGCAATCTGCTCGGTGTAATCTTTAATAAACAGCTGGATAGCCGTCAGAACCTGATCATTACGCGAGCGGGCCGTGTGAATTTTCTTGCCCGCATCCCCAAATTTTTCGGTCAGGTAATGTTCGATTTTAGAATGCACATCTTCGAAATCTGTCTCAATGTGAAAGGTGCCCGCCGCGAGCTGGACCAACAATTCATTGAGTCCCGTGAGCAGCTGCGCCTGCTCGGCGGCGGAAATCAGCCCCACTTTCGCCAGCATGTTAGCCTGCGCTTTCGAAGCCCACAAGTCGAACTCCGCCAGGTGCATGTCCAGCTCCCGGTCGCGACCGACGGTAAACTTTTCAATCGTTTCGTTTACCGAAAAACCTTTGTCCCAAATCTTCATTATTCAATCTGTAATTACAATTTGAAATCTGTCAGTAAAGCGATATAATCCCGGATTCCCGCCCGGATTTCGCTCACCAGAATATACTCATCCGGCGTATGCGAGCGGGCACTTTCGCCCGGCCCAATTTTCAGAGTCACAAACGGCATCACCGATTGATCCGAGAGCGTCGGCGAGCCATAAATCGATTTACCCAGCGCCAAACCCCGCCGCACCAACGGATGATTTTCACTGATCGCCGATGAATTCAAATGCACCGAGCGCGGCGCAATCTCGGACTGCACATTAGCCCGAATACCATCCACAATTTCTTGATTAGTATACAGCTCATTGGTCCGCACATCAATTATAAATCGGCAACAGTCGGGCACAACATTATGCTGCTGGCCGGCGCTGATTTGAGTCACCGTCATTTTTACAGGGCCGAGTAGCGGTGACACCCGAGGAAACTGATAGTGGCGTAGCCAATGAATATCATCCAGGGCTTT
>JAYWCH010000010.1:0-2453 GCA_043780755.1 Hymenobacter sp. | reverse complement strand
GCCGGGCAGCGTGTTCACGGCCTGCGTGAGGGCGGCGGGACTGAATTGCCCGATGAGGCGGGCCTCGATGACGCCCACGGCGGCGGCAGTCCGGCGCAGCGACTGCTGCTGGCCGTAGCCCGTGACGGTGGCCTCGGGCAAGGCCACGGTGCGGGCGGTATCGGGCCGCGTCTGGGCAGAGGCGGGGAGCTGCGCGAGCGCGGGCAGCATCAGCAACAGGTAGCGATGGGGCATAAAAGGGCTGATTGGGGAAGGAAGCCGGCCGGCGAAAGACGGCTATTCGCACAAAGAACCGCCTTTATGCGGGGTTTTGCGACTGATCGCGCCCGGGGCGGCCGGGTAACCCGGCGGGTTTGCGGCCGTTGACTACCTTGCCTTGGCCCGGCGCCACTGGCCCGGCTTCGTTTCTGTCTGCCCATGCCCGCCCTCACCCCCGACCTTCGCAAAGCCCTCCTGCTACTGCCGCAAAAGGAAAAAGAGCAGCTCCTGGCCCGCCTCGTGGCCCAGGATGCAGTGCTCACCGAACAGCTCACCTACCGCCTGCTCGAAGGCCCCGACGCGCTCGCGGTCCGCCGCGCCGCGCTCCGCGTCCAGATCGACGACCCCGTGCGCGGCTTCCACCTCACGCCCAACGATTTGCTCGTGATCCTGCGCCAGTTGCAGGCCCGCCTGAGCTACCACGCCCGCATCACCGCCGATACATTCGGCGAAACCGAGCTGAGCTGGCGCCTGCTGGGCCACGTCTTTCACCACCAGCCGGCCCTGACGGCGCGGCTCCACGGTCCCACCCAGCCGCTGCTGGACCACCTCACCCGCCGCACCGCCGAGACGCTCAAACAAACGCTCAAACTTCCCGAAGATTACCACCTCGATCTGGCCGAAACCGTTAACGCCGTGCTGGGAGCCTTGTGGCAGTCGGGCGCGGCGCCCCTGGCCCGGGCGGCGGACCTGCCCCGCCAATGGCCGCCCGCCGGCCGCCGCTGAGCGACCTTTTTTCGGCCACTTTGCAGTACTTTGATTTTCCGTTTAACCCTTTAACTGGTCCCCCGCCCATGTCCACGCCCGCCCACCCGCGCCCGCCCGCGCTCTCCGAAGCCGAATTACGCCAGGCCCTCGATGAGCTGGACGCCAAAATCCGAACCCTGCACAACCGCGCCCACGCCACCGTGGCGGGTTCGGCCAATACCTACCAGACCCACGCCGCTGCCCTGGAAGTGAAGCGCGATCAGCTCGCTCAACAACTCAGCCAGGCCCCCGCCCCGGCCCACGGCCCCGAACCCAGCGTATGGGCGCAGATCCGGCGCGGCATCGAGGCCCTGAGCGAAGACGTACGAGCATTACTATAACCCGTCTCATAAAACCCGCATTAAGGTATAATTCGTAATCATTCAATTCATCCACTACTATTTTATTGTGAAACCCATTAGCTGTATTCTCTTGTTTTTGTTCGTGATTGGCTCCGTGCAGGCCCAGTTTCGGCCCCGCAAAAAGTTACACCATGCCTTTTCTCACAACTCGGAATCGGGGCGGGGACGTAACAACAAGGCCCATTTCCGGCATGAAGGCTTACACCCAACCATCGATCTGAAGCCGCACAAACTCGAGAGGTTTAAAACGGCCAAGGCCAATAAGCATTATAAATTCAGCAAAGGCCACTAAAAAAAGGCGCCCCCTTAGAGTGAAAGGGGCGCCTTCTTTAGAGAATCTCCCGTCCCCTACGCGGGCTCGCGGAAACCGACCCAGGTGAAACGCTTGATGACGAACTCGGGATTGGTGAAGCTGGCGTTGCCGGCCGGGTTGCCGCCCGTGACGTGAAAATCGGAGAAACCCGCATTCTGGTTCACGTAGATGCCACCGGTGAGGTTGAAGCTGACGGGCGTGCCGGCCAGGCTCATCTCATCCATAATCTGCTCCTTGATTGCGGCGTCGGTGGTGTAGGCGCCGCAGGAAATGGCCCCGTACTCGCGGGCCAGCCGGGCGGCGAGGCGGATGCTCTCCTGGGTGTCCTGCGTCTTGATAACCAACATAACCGGCCCAAACAGCTCCTGGCTGAACTGCTCCACGTTGTGGGAATTAATTTCGTGGATACTGGTCGAGCAGGTGCGGGCGTTCGCGAACACGGGATGCGCCACCGTACCGGCCGCCAGAATGCGGCGCCCGCCGTCGAAAGCCAACCCTTCCACCCGGTCGGCAGTGGCGGGGTTTTGGATGGCCCCGAACACGTGCGGCCCCGCCTTGGGATTGGTGGCCAGGCTGGTGACGGCCGCCGAGATTTTCGCCACCACTTCCTCGTAGCTCACCCGCGTGTCGCCCACGCGCACGCCGGTGGCGGGAACGAAGAAATTCTGGGGCGCGGTACACATCTGGCCCGAGTAGAGGCTGACGGAAAACGCCAGGTTCTGGGCCACTTTATCCAGATCTTCGCACGAGTCGAGAATAATACTGTTGACCCC
>JAYWCH010000009.1:0-9239 GCA_043780755.1 Hymenobacter sp. | reverse complement strand
CGGGCTAAATCCTTAACGCCGTCGTAGCGGTCGATCAGCGTGCCGAAGTCGCCCGCATTCAGGCTCAGCCCCAGCGCGTTGATGGTGAAATCGCGCCGGGCCAGGTCTTCCTCCAGCGTGCCGGCCGCTACTTCCGGCTTGCGGGATTCGGCGCGGTAGCTTTCCTTGCGGGCGCCCACGAATTCAATTTCCCCGGCTTCCTTGGTCGGCAGCATGGCCGTGCCGAAGTTCTTGAATACCGTGACCCGGCCCCGCCCGGGCAGCTTGGCGCCCACGGCCTGCGCCAGGGCAATACCATCGCCCACGGTCACCACGTCAATGTCCTTGCTCTCACGACCCAACGCCAAATCCCGCACGTAGCCGCCGATCACGTAAGTCGGCTGCCGAAGCGCCGCCGCCGCCTCGGCAATGGTGTGAAAGATGGGTAATTCCGGCAGTTGGGGCGTCTTCATAAGCACAAAGGTCGCAACACCAACCCGACAGTTGGCGCCGCCGGCTCCCGTACGCCGATTATTATTCGCCGCAAACCCGGCGGTAAATCCGCATCCGGGACCACCAATCGGCCCTATTCCCGCACCACGACCAGCTGGCCGGCCTCGTCCAGCCGCACCAGCCGCGAGGGAGTTACCCGCGTCTCGTCGTCCTGCCGCCAGTTCACCACGTGGTCAGCCCCGCGCAGAATAGCAGCGTCAATCTCCGCGAAAACGGCCGGCGTAGGCTCGCCGGCTTTGTTGGCCGAAGTCGAAACCAGCCCGTGCCCGAGCCGCCGCACGACTTTAAAGCAGAATTCGTCCCGGACCACGCGCAGGCCCACCGTACCATCGGGCGCCACCAGGCCGGGCGCCACCACCCGGCTGGCCGGCAGCAGGTAGGTAGTGGGCCGGGTCTGCTCGGCAAGCAGGCGCTCAATTTCTTCGGGCACCCGCGCGGCGTAGCGCCGCAGCATGGCCAGATCGGCCACCAGCACAATGCTGGGCTGACCGGCCGGGCGGCCCTTCAACTTATAAAGCTGAGCCACGGCGGGCGGCGCTTCGGCATCGCAGCCCAGGCCCCACACTGTATCGGTGGGATACAGGATAACCTGCTGGAGCAGCAGGGCATCCACGGCAATATCTACTTCTTGCTGGAAACGGTTCATGCGGGAATGGTTTGGCAGAGTTCGATCAGGACGCCGGCGGCGCTCCTGGGATGGATGAAACAAACGAGCTTGTTATCGGCGCCGTGCTTGGGCTCCTCATTCAATAAAATAAAGCCTTCGGCCCGCAGCCGCGCCATCTCAGCCCGGATGTCCGCAACTTCAAAGGCGACGTGGTGAATCCCTTCGGGCTTCTTGGCCAGAAACCGGGTGATGGCACTTTCGGGCGCAGTGCCGGCCAGCAGCTCCAGCTTGGAGCCGCCAACCTGAAAGAAAACCGTGTCCACGGCCTCGCTGGCCACGTGTTCGCGCTTATAAGGCGGGGCGCCGAGCAGGCGGGTGTACAAAGCCGTGGCGGCTTCGAGGTCGTGCACGGCCAGGCCGAGATGTTCAAGATGGAGGAGCATGGAAAATTATTCGGGGTGGGCGAAGCCGTGCAGCACGGTCAAAAAGGGCACCAGGACCACGGCGCGAACCGGCCGGGCGGCCCGCAACAGAAGTTGCTTATTTAGATTGTATCTACTTTATTTAGATTGTGTCTACTTTTGTGGGGCCAAAGAAAACTGATTACCCCGGAACCCTGTTCTTAGGGGGATAAGTTATTCATTGGTTTTTACTCTGCTTTACCGCTGCGCGCAATGCTTAAGCTCCCCATTTATCTTGACAATAACTCCACTACCCCCCTTGACCCGAGGGTGTTGGAGGCCATGATGCCTTATCTTACCGATGTCTTCGGTAACGCGGCATCCCGCAATCACCCCTTCGGCTGGGCGGCGGAAGAAGGAGTGGATTATGCCCGGGAGCAAATCGCCGCGCTGATCAATTGCGATCCCAAGGAGATCATCTTCACCTCGGGTGCAACCGAGTCGGACAACCTGGGGATCAAAGGTGTGTTTGAGATGTACGGCCAGAAGGGCAACCACATCATCACCACTACCACCGAGCACAAGGCCGTTCTTGACACCTGCAAGCACCTCGAAAAGCTGGGCGGTCGCGTGACCTACCTGCCGGTCGATGAGCTGGGCTTCATCAGCCTCGCCGAGCTGGAAGCCGCCATGACGCCGGAGACTATTCTGGTCGCCATCATGTTTGGCAACAACGAAACGGGCACGATTCAGCCGATGCGCGAAATCGCCCGGATCGCCCACGCCCATGGCGCCCTGTTCATGACGGACGGCACCCAGGCAGTTGGTAAAATCCCGGTTGATGTTATTGCCGATGGCATTGACATCATGGCCTTCACGGCCCACAAGATGTACGGTCCCAAGGGCATCGGTGCCCTATACGTACGTCGCAAGAACCCCCGGGTGAAAGTAACCGCCCAGATGGACGGCGGCGGGCACGAGCGCGGCATGCGCTCGGGTACGCTCAACGTCCCCGGTATCGTTGGTTTGGGCAAAGCCTGTGAGTTGGCCCGTCTCGAAATGGCTGCCGATGCTGCCCGCCTCAGCGTGCTGCGCGACCGCCTGGAGAAAGAGCTGATGACGATGGAAGAAACCTACGTGAACGGCTCGCGCGAACACCGCCTGCCCCACGTCACCAACATCAGCTTCAAGTACGTGGAAGGCGAAGGCCTGATGATGGGCGTGAAAGACCTGGCCGTATCGTCGGGCTCGGCCTGTACCTCGGCTTCGCTCGAACCCAGCTACGTACTCAAGGCCCTGGGCCTGAGCGACGACCTGGCGCACTCCTCCCTGCGCTTCGGCCTGAGCCGCTTCACCACCGACGAGCAGATTGACTACGCCATCGGCCACGTCAAGGAAGCCGTCACCAAACTGCGCGAAATGTCGCCCCTTTGGGAGATGTTCCAGGAGGGCATCGACCTCAGCAAAATTGAGTGGGCCGAGCATTAATAGTTAAGCCGAATGAACCCGGCCGGAGACAGTAACAGGAACTGATCCTGCCCGCCTCCGGCCTCCGGGCCCATTCTTCGTCCCTCATTCTTCATTCCTCTTTAATAAAGCCATGGCTTACTCCGATAAAGTAATTGATCATTACAGCAATCCCCGCAACGTGGGCACGCTGGACAAAAGCAAAAAGAACGTCGGGACCGGCCTCGTGGGCGCCCCGGAGTGCGGCGACGTGATGCGGCTGCAAATCGAAGTTGACGAAGCAACCAACACCATCATCGACGCCAAATTCAAAACCTTCGGCTGCGGCTCGGCGATTGCATCGTCGTCGCTCGCTACCGAGTGGCTGAAGGGCAAATCGATTGACGAAGCGCTGGCCATCGACAACATGGAGATCGTGGAAGAACTGGCTTTGCCGCCGGTGAAAATTCACTGCTCCGTGCTGGCCGAAGATGCCATCAAATCGGCCATTTCGGACTACCGCGTAAAAAACGGCATGCCCGCCCTGGAACTGGCTCACCACTAATAAAAAGTAACCAACTGAGTGAATGCCGGGCTGATTTACGAATCATTCCAGCGTTCACTCATTTGCTTTTCCGCCGTTTGCGGCATTCGGGCGGAGGAACCGCAGCCGCCATCGGGCAGTTTCATTGCACTTTCGTTCCCTCCCTCCTTCCCCATTTCTCCCCAATGGCTGAACTGACCGAAGCGGGCCGCCTGCAACTGGAAATTGAGCAATATCTGGGCCTGGAGCCGGCGCAGCTACAGTTTGATTTCCGGCCTATCGACGGCCTGACCCGGCTCGATCTGATCACGGTAAATCCCCGCCATCAGCAAAGCTTCCTGTTTCGCTTTGAAACCGGCTACGATCAGGTTGACTGTCTGCACAAGATGCTCGATTACGTGCGGCGCTTCCGCGATACCGAAAGCTCGTTTACTCTGCAGTGGCGGGCCCGTGGCGATAAGGAGCTCCAGACTTCATACTTCCGGGCCCACAACGCTTACGAGGCGCTGGATAAGCTCTATTTCGGCCGCGACCTGAACACCATTACCGTATTTAGCGTAGTCTTGAATCCTTCTTCCTAAATTGCTTGTTAGCCAAATGAGGTTCGCGTGCGTTGGTCTCAAAGCCAGTTCACTCTCCGCAAACCCCTGATAACGAACAGCTGACCATTACCGCCATGATTACCGTATCCGATAAAGCGAAAGAAAAAGTAACGCGCCTGATTCACGACGCGAACCTCGACGAGACCTACCGCCTGCGTGCCTCGGTGGCCGGCGGCGGCTGCTCGGGCCTGAGCTATAAGCTGGACTTCGATAACGAAGTGCGGCACATGGATCAGGAGTTTGAGGATAAAGGCGTCCGGGTGGTGGTCGACATGAAGAGCTTCCTCTACCTGGCCGGTACTGAGCTGGACTTTTCCGACGGCCTCAACGGCAAAGGATTCCAGTTCAATAACCCCAACGCCTCCCGCGAGTGCGGCTGCGGCGAGAGCTTCTCCGTCTGATTTGCCCGACCACCGGCCGTTAATGAGTTTGCGATTAATGAAAACGGCCACCCAAACGGGTGGCCGTTTTCATGGCCGGCAGCGGCCCCGTAACTAAAAATCTACGGGGAGCCGCGGGAGTTGCAGAATCTTTAGAAGCTGTTTAGAACGTTGTTTTTTTAGAGCGTTTGTCATCCTGAGCTTGCCAAGGATCTTATCATGGCTCAGCGGTCGTTAGTCAGCCGTGATAAGGTACTTCGCAAGCTCAGGATGACAAGACTCTTCACTTTCTAAACAGCTTTTCAGTCGGGCGGCTTATTCTTTCCTGAATTTCTGCACTGAGCGGCCGATGGCCGTTTGCAGCTCCAGAAAATAGAGCCCGGGAGCCAGCTGTTCGAGGCCCACCTGAGCAGTTCCGGCCGCGGTCGTGCCTTGCAAAAGCGGCTGGCCCAACTGGTTGATGATGCGGTAGGGAGTGATCTTAGCGACGGAAAAATTAATGTGGCGGGAGGCGGGATTAGGGTAAGGTGCGATGGTATGCACCGCGCTATTTTCCGCCACGGTAGTCACGGGCGAATGATTAACCGAGCCATCTATATCAACCTGTCGCAGTCGATAGTAAAGCCCGGCAGCCGGAGCCAACCGGTCGAGAACGGTATAGCTGGAAACCTGACTGGTCGTTCCGTGCGCCGGAACCAAGGCCACAGCGCTGAACTGTCGCCCATCGAGGCTGCGCTGCACTTCAAAGTAGGCGCTGTTTTTCTCACTGACCGTCTTCCATTGTACGGTGACGGCTTGGTCGGCCCGGCGCTGGACACTGAAATCAGTGAGCTGCACCGGCAGGGCATTCGTGGCTTTTATAAATGGATTATCCTGGCTATTAACATTCAAGGCTCCCAGAGTGAAATCGGAAAAATCAGAAAACGGGGCCGAGGTGAGCGTACCACTCACGGGTTTATTGGCAGCATCTGGTTGGGAGCCCGTCGCGGCGGAGTGGCCGAGACTGGCCCAACGTCCGGCAGTTCCCCCGTCTCGTCGGGCAATTACCAGGTCGGGACTCGTGGGCGCGTTCACGTAGTCATCATCCCCGAAAGAGAGCGTAATAGTGCCCGTGAAGTTGCCGGACGCCGTATTTGACGACGTGATAGTATAGGCGCGACGAAACGAAACCCGCTGCAATGGCGCAGTCACCAGTTGGCCGGGATTGCCCTCCACCTGCATCACGATGTAGGTGGAAGCGGCCGTTTGGGCCGTGGCACTGAGCGTCAGGGGCCGGTACACGGTACCCCGGCCGATTGGGAAAAGCGTAGTGCCCGCGCCCGCTACCGTCCGGCGGGCCAGCGGGCCGTTTACGAAGCTGGCCGCCGTAGGGACCGCCGGCAGCAGGGTGGCACTGCTACTGAGCGTGAGCATATTAGTCGCATCCGTGCTGATCGTACCAGTAGTCAGCACCAGGTGATCAAGCACCAGCGGCCGACCCAGCGTAATCCCCGCCGCATTACTGACTTCCAGCGTGGCCATAGGACCGAAGGTGACGGCTTCCGGTCCGGCCGTCCCGCCTAGGGTTTGGGGAGTGGTGCCGCTAAAGCGCACCGTGGATTCGTTGGTCGGGTTATTCGGATTAAAAGTGAGGGTACTGCCGCCATTGACCAACAGGTTCCCCTTGATTTCGAGGCCGCTATTCAGATTTAACGCCACATTACCACTGCTGATAATGAGGTCCCCGGCAATGGTCACCCGTTGAGCGGCGGTAGAAGCCAGAGCAGTTGTGGTCGCTTTCAGCTCGAGCGTACCGTAGGTCCGACCAGTAAGGGCTGGCAACGTGATATCCCCGGGCGCAAAATAGTAGTAGCTGGCGGGCTCAAAAATGACAATTGCCTTCGGAGCGGCCAGGCCGAAAGGATTGGACCCGCCAAGGTGCTCATAGCGGGATCCGTTGCGGAAAAGAACAGTATTAGCCAGCGCGGCATCCGTCCCGAAAGGATTACCAGTGTGGCTCGGCTGGGCACTGAAGACGCTGCCACTCAGGAACTCAACACTCTGGGCCGCACTGCCGAAAAAATGGTGCCGGCCCCGCTGCATCGGTCCCCCGTCGAATTTCAGGCGGCCCGCAATGCGGGCGGTAGCCTCCGGACCTAATTGCAGAACCAGTCCATTTACGGTGGTTCCAGAGCTGGAAACGGTTAGCGTCGAGCCCGGATCAATGATTAAATCGGCGCCCACCACCGCATTATTGATGGTTAAGGAGTGGTCTTCGGCAGTCAGAAAAACAGCGGTGATCCGGTTGTTAAGCTGGAGCTGGCCAATATTCTGGGCGCTGGCATAATCCAGTAACACCGTGGGAGCGGGCGTATTCCTGCCATCAAAAATCAGAATATCGCTGGCTTGGGGGGCGATGCGGGCCGGCAGCCAATTAGTCGGCTCAGCCCAGCTGGCCGATGAACCAGAACTGATTCCCGTCCAGGTATAGGTCACTGCCAGTCCATCCAGAGGACTACCCGCTACCGGCAGCCCCCAATAAAGCAGTAAAAGTAAAAACGTGACACAGCGGAAAGAGAAAGAGGCCGGAGTCAAAATGTTCTGCATAGACCGCTCGTTTGTTAATTCGATCAAAAGATAGCCGCTCTTTATATCACTATTATTTATGGTGATAATAGCTTAATTAAAAGGGGAAACATAAGTGACCCTTGTTTTTTTTAAGAACAGCCTTTAATAACTTTTCTCCGTAATAATTGCAGTTAATTATTTATAAAACAATTTATGTTATATTAAATTGATATTAAAAAAGATGGATCACTCCCTGGCAAGGGTAATGGCTGATGCAATATATTGCGTTAAAAAACTGTTTCTGCTTCATTATCAATAGATTGAAATTTATAATGAAGCAGAAACAGTTTTTTAACTACTGTTAGGTCGCGAGTAACTAAGGTTGCTGAAAAGAAGCTTGGCCTACTTCTGAAACTGCTGTTTTCAAACAACTGGCTAAGAGGGCGCATAACAGCAGTTATTGATTGCGCGGGAAGCCAATAGTGCAAAGGGCGCGCTCCCGCCGGCCGATTCAGCGGGCACGATATTCCCTGCTGAATTTGTTGGCTCAGCACCTGATTCTTTTCCCGTTTTGAAATAGAATAACAGATTTTACTAACCTGATACTACTTATCCACAGGGATGAAGCAAAAATATCCGCAGCAGACGTTTAGGGTTAACCGGCAAGGCTCGGGTTGAGACTTCGCTTAAAAACGCCTCAGGTCCAGCGGCTTAAGAACTGTAAGAAGGCTTCCTTATACTGGTCGCCGACCGGAATGGTGACGGCGCCGATCTGCACGGTGAGGCGGCGCACGGCCTCGATTTTATCCAGGGCCACGATGAACGAGCGGTGGATGCGCATGAAGCGCCGGGCGGGTAGCTTTTCCTCCATGGCTTTGAGGCTCATGAGGGAAAGCAGGGCGCGAGGCGTGCTTTTGAGGTGTACTTTGACATAATCCTTGAGCCCTTCCACGTAGAGTACGTCGCTCAGGGCCACGCGCACCAGCTGGTATTCGGCTTTGAGAAAGAGGTATTCCTCCTCCTCCGGACTGGCGGCCACGGGGGCGCTGGCGTGCTGGGAAACCAGCTCGGCATAGGCGCGGGCCTTGCCGGCGGCCCGCAGAAACTCTTCGTAGTTGAAGGGCTTAACCAGGTAATCCAGCGCATCGACCCGGTAGCCGTCGAGGGCGTACTGGTTGAAAGCGGTGGTGAAGATGACGCGCGGGCCGGTGGGGCCCAGCACGCGGGCCAATTCCAGACCGTTGAGCTCCGGCATTTGAATATCGAGAAAAGCCAGGTCGACCGTGCCGGGGTGTTCGTGCAGGTACTTCAGGGCTTCCACGGCGCTGCTGTGCCGGCCTACCAGCTCTAGAAACGGGGTTTTTTGGATGAAGGACGCCACCAGACCCAGCGCCAGGGGCTCGTCATCGACGGCAATGCACTTGAGGGGCGGAAGCGGACTCATGCGACGTGTAAGGTGAGGTGAACCCGGAATTCGTTGGCGGGCGTGCGGTCGTCGACCAGCAGGTTGAACTGGCCGGGGTAGAGCAGATCGAGGCGACGGCGGGTGTTGACCAGGCCAATGCCGTTGCTGCCGGCCAGGTCGGTGGCGGGCAGCGCCAGGCGGGTATTGCGCACTTCAAGCTCCACCACATCGGGGGCAGGCTGGCGCAGGGCAATGTAAATGCAGCTGGCCTGGGTGGCGCCCACGCCGTGTTTGAAGGCATTTTCGAGGAAGGGCAAAAGCAGCATGGGCGCCACGGGCACGTCGCACACGGGCTCGGGCCGCTCGAAGATGACCGTCACCCGCTCATCGAGCCGCAGCTGCATGAGGGTGATGTAATCCTGCACGAAGGCAATTTCCTGACTTAGCAGCGTGAGGCCGCCGGCGGTGTCGTAGAGCACGTAGCGCATCATGCGCGAGAGCCGGTGAATAGCAGTACGCGCCTGTTCGCCGTCGAGCAGCGTGAGGGCGTAGATGTTGTTGAGGGTGTTGAAAAAAAAGTGGGGATTGATCTGGGCCTTGAGTACCGAAAGCTCGGAGCTGACCCGCTGCTGCTCCAGCGACTGCCGGATTTCGGCATCGTGCTGCCACTTCTGTACCACAGTGATGCTCGTGCTGATGCCCAGCACAAACATGGTGGTCAGCAGGCCCATGGCATCGAAACGCGAACCCAGGTGCAGCAGCCGGGGCCGCCCGGCCGCCACTTCAAAAGCCCGGTCCATGAGCACGGGCAGATT
>JAYWCH010000008.1:0-11111 GCA_043780755.1 Hymenobacter sp. | reverse complement strand
GGACGTGGAGTTTCTCGTGGCGCAGGGCATTTCGGTGATCACCGCCGTGAACGTGCAGCACCTGGAAAGCCTGCACGATCAGGTCCTCAAAATCACGGGCACCGACGTCACCGAGCGCATTCCCGACCAGCTGCTGAAGCTGGCCGACGAGGTGGTGAACGTGGACCTGACCGTGGGCGAGCTGCGCGGACGGCTGGAAGAAGGCAAAATCTACGACCCCGCCAAGGTACCCACCGCGCTGGCCAATTTTTTTCAGGCCGATAATCTGCTGCAGCTGCGCCGGCTGGCCGTGCGCGAAGTGGCCCAGCAACTGGGCCGGCAGGTGGAGTCCGACGCCGGCGGGGCGCCCGGCGTGCCGCCCGCCCGCCGCAACGACGACCGCCTGCTGGCCTGCATCAACTCCAACGACCGGGCCGCCAAGGAGATCATCCGCAAGACCTCGCGGCTGGCGGACCGGCTTTCGGCCGCGGCCTGGTACGTACTCTACATTCAGACGGGGAAGGAAACGGCCGACCGCATCGGCCTGGCCACCCAACGGCACCTGCTCAACAACCTGCAGCTGGCCACGGAGCTGGGCGGCCAGATTCTGCGGGTCAAGGACGATGACATTGTGGGGGCCATCCGGCGGGTGGCAGCCGAGAAAAACGCCACCCTGCTCGTGTGCGGCATTACCAGCGAAAAAGGCTGGTGGGAACGGCTCTCCCGGCGCGGCGTGACCAACGACCTGCTGCGGAACGTGGCCCGGACCAGCCCCGATCTGGACGTGTACCTGGTAACTTACTGAGCGCAGCGCGCAAAACCCATGAACCTGAAAACCCTCATCACGCTCGGCTTCGTGGCCATGCTGGCCCTCCTGCTCGGCCTGGGCGGCTACGCCTGGTACACGGTGCAGCGGCTCGATCATAAGTCGCGCAACGTGCTCAAAGACAACTTTTACTCCGTGGAGCTGGGCCAGCAGATGCAGCGCGCCCTCGATCAGATGGAAACCGACCCCAACGCGGCGGCGGGCCTGCCGCGCTTCCGCCGGAGTCTGGTGCGGGAGGCCGGCAACATTACGGAGGTGGGCGAAAAAGAGCTGGTGGATAGCCTGACGCAGAATCAGGCCGAGTTTCAGCGCCTGCTCGATGCGGGGGTATCGGCCGCCGGGCGCACGCCCGTCCTCGAGCTCCTGCGCCAGCAGACGTACCGCATGGTGGGCCTCAACACCGCCGCGCTCTACCGCAAAAACGAAAACGCCAACCAGAACGCCACCCAGGCCGGGCGCTACCTCATCACCTTCGTGGTGCTGAGCCTGCTCATCGGGCTCATGTTCGTACTCAGCGTGCCGGAGGCGGCGGTGGGGCCGCTGCGCAAACTCACCCTGAGCCTGGAACACGCCACGGACCACAACTTCACGGCCACGATTCCCATTGAGCAGTCCAATGAGTTCGGGCGCGTGGCGCGGGCCTTCAACCGCATGCTGGTGCAGCTGCAACAGTACCGCAACTCGACGCTGGCCGAGCTCATTACCGAGCGCAACCGCGCCGCCAGCATCGTGAGCGGGCTCGATGAAGGGCTGTTGCTGCTGGATGAAAACCGTCGCATCATCCTGGCCAATCCCGTGGCCTGCGCCCTGCTGAGCCGGCCCGTGGAGCAGCTCGTGGGACAGCTGGCGGCGGCCGTAGCGCAGGAAAATGACCTGATGCGCGAAATCCTACGGCCGCTCGACGTGCAGGCCGCCCGCCGCGAGCAGGCCGTGGCCGACGCGCCGCTGCTGCGCATTGCCCAGCAGGGCGAGGAGGCATTTTACCGCCTGGCGGTGCAGGAGCTGGTCTCGTTCAACGAAGCGCTTAATAAAAACGAGTTCGTGGGCCAGATCCTGACGCTGCGCAATGTGTCGGACTACAAAAAGCTGGATCAGGTGAAGTCTAACTTCCTGGCCACGGTGTCGCACGAGCTGAAAACACCACTTTCCAGCATCAACATTAATACCCGGCTCTTGCAGGATGAGCGCCTGCCGGTCGATGAGCGCCAGCGCATTACGGGCCACATTCGCCAGGAGACGCAGCGCCTGCAACGCATGGTGGCCGAGCTGCTCGACGTTTCGCGCCTCGACGCCGGGGCCGGCATTCAGCTCGACGCCCGCCCTACCAATCTGGCGGATGTCGTGACCTACGCCACGGCCACCGTGCAGCCCCAGCTCGACGACAAGCACCTGCGTCTCGACCTCCAGCTGGCCCCCGACCTGCCCGCCGCCCGCGCCGACGTGGAAAAAACGACCTGGGTGCTCATCAACCTGCTGGCCAATGCCATTCGCTACTCGCCCACCGGCGAGGCCCTGACCGTGCGCGCCGCCCTGGCCGGCCCCTTCGTGCAGGTGAGCGTGCAGGACCACGGCCCGGGCATCGCCGCCGAGCACCACGACCGCATCTTCCAGCGCTTCGCGCAGCTACCCGATAAGGCCGGCTACCGCGGCGGCAGCGGCCTGGGGCTGAGCATTGCCCGCGAGTTCATCACCACCCAGGGCGGACGGCTGTGGGTGGAAAGCGAGCTGGGCAGCGGCAGCACCTTCCATTTCACGCTGCCCGTGGCGGGGTAGGCGCCAGACTGATTTGGCGCTCGATCGCGGATGAGGCTATTCAGTGGACTTGTTCCTGAATTAGAAACTGTCATGCCGAGTGTGGCAGAGCATCATGTAGCGCATTATGCAGAGCACCGCGTCCGTCATGCAGAGCATGTACGTCATGCTTCGTCTCTGCTTCATGCGCAAAATGCTCTGCATGACTCGTCGTTATTGTTGTCGTAATTATTGAAGCTGTTTAGAAAGTCGATTTTTTGGGCGTTTGTCATGCTGAGCGCAGTCGAAGCATCGCTACCGCTTCGTTGAACTGCTCATACGAAGCGGTAGAGATGCTTCGCCTGCGCTCAGCATGACAGAATTTTCGACTTTCTAAACAGCTTCATCATCTGAGAACAAGGCCGATAGCTATTGTTCCGCTCCAAATTATCTGGTTGGCTGGAAACGGTAGCTCCTCCGGCCGCTGGAGCTGCTTTCCGACAGCCGGGCGGGGCCAGGCCCGACAATTACCGCCCGTCCGCGCCAATTTCGGGGTTGATGGCCGGACCGCGAACCCCCGGCAATTTGATTATTCTCAGGTAGAATTTCGGCGGGCTCCGGTTTTTGGAATTACTCCATAACCTGGCGTTCACTATGGCATAACAATAGGCCAGGAGCTTTGTAGGGCCAAAAAAGGTCTTATTCAAAGCTGGAATTCTATGAAAAACAAGTACCACCCGAAACGCGCCCTGGCGGCTTTCGGCGGACTTCCCCACAAACTGATTTTACTCCTGCTGCTGCTGCCGGCGCTATCGTTTGCCCAGCAGACCATCCGGGGCACGGTGGCGGATGAGACGGCGGCCGGCCTGCCGGGCGTCACCGTCCGGCTCCGCAACACGAGCAAGGCTGTGGCCACCGGCCCCGACGGCAGCTACCAGATTGAGGCCAGCGGGCCGAAGGATGTGCTGCTCTTTTCGTTCGTGGGCACGGTGAGTAAGGAAGTCACGGTGGGCGTCCAAACGGTGATCAACGTGACGCTGGCCAAAGACTCCAAGCAGCTGGGCGACGTGGTGGTTATCGGCTACGGCACGTCGAGCAAGCAGGATCTGACGGGGGCGGTCACGTCCATCAAAGCCGCCGACTTTAACCAGGGCGTGCTGACTACGCCGGCCGAACTGCTGCAGGGCAAAGTGGCCGGCCTGAACATCACCAAGAGCGGCGACCCCAACCAGCGCCCGTCGGTGATGCTGCGCGGCCCTTCGACCATCCGCACCGTGAACGGGGGCGTGACGGAGCCTTTTTACGTGATCGACGGGGTGCCCGGCGCCTCCATCGACCTGTTGGCGCCCGACGATATCGCCACCATCGACGTGCTGAAGGATGCCTCGTCCACGGCCATCTACGGCACCCGGGCGGCCAACGGGGTGATTATCATCACCACCAAAAAAGCCAAAAGCGGCCAGGTCCGGCTCACGTACAGCGCCTACGGCGCCATGGCCAACGTCTCAAAAAAGATCGATATGCTGTCCGGTGATGAGCTGCGCCAGTACCTCAAGGACAACGGGGTGAAGGCGCTGACTAACCCGACCGACGACGACGGCTCGAACACCAACTGGCAGAGCCTGGTGCAGCGCACCAGCTACTCGACCAACCACAATATCTCCTTCGGCGCTTCGGCCAATAATACCGACTACGGCGCCAGCGCCAACTACCTCAACAACAACGGCATCATGCAGCGCACTTCGCTGGAGCGCATGATTTACCGGGGCTACATCAACCAGCGCTTTTTCAACAACCGCCTGAAGCTGGGCGTGAACATCGTCAACAGCTCGACCACGCAGAACGACATTGCGCAGGGCAGCGTGCTGCCGGGCATGCTGTTCTACCTGCCCACGGTGAGCCCCTACAACCCCGACGGTACTTATAAGGAGAACTTCACCCGCACCGGCAGCGGCCCGCTCAACCCGCTGTCGCTGGTGAACAACAACACCTACGTGACCAACAACAGCAAGTCGCTGGTCAATGGGCTGGTGCAGGTCGACATTCTGGAAGGCCTGAAGTTCACGCTCAGCGGCTCGACCCAGAAGGACCAGAACAACCTCAACAGCTACCTCAACAGCCAGTCGGGCCTGGCCGTGAACCTGGGCGGCGTGGCCCGCCGCAACGAGTACCTGACGACCAACGACGTGGTCGAATCCTACCTCAATTACGACAAGGTCTTTGGTCAGCACAGCTTTAAGCTGCTGGCCGGCTACTCCTACCAGCAGGACCGCACGAACGACGGCTTCGGCATCACGACCCAGAATTTCGCCAACAACGCCCTGGGCTACAACAACCTGTACCTGTCCAACCCCTCGTCGCTGGCGCAGGTGGCGTTTGATAACAACCCCATCTCCACGCTGCGGCTGGAGTCGGAATACGGCCGCGTGCAGTATCAGTACGCCGACCGCTACCTGATGCAGGCGTCGCTGCGCCGCGACGGCTCGTCGGCTTTCGGGGCCAACAACCGCTACGGCTACTTCCCTACCGTGGCGGCGGGCTGGCGCATCATCAACGAAGGGTTCATGCGCGATCAGACCTTGTTCAGCGACCTGAAGCTGCGCACCGGCTACGGCGTTTCGGGCAACAGCCAGGGCTTCGATGCCTTCTCGGCCATCCTCATATACGGCACACCGCCCGGCAACAGCAAGTATCTCAACAACGGCTCCATCTCCAACGTCATCAACGCGGTGCGGAATGAAAACCGGGACCTGAAGTGGGAAAGCACCGCCACTACCAACCTGGGCCTGGACTTCGGCATTCTCCATAACCGCCTCTCGGGCTCGGTCGATTACTACATCAAGAAAACCAGCGGGCTGATCGACGACGTGCTGCCGGTGTCCTCGACCGAGTTTCAGTACACGACCTACACTGCCAACGTGGGCCAGATGACCAATAAGGGCATTGAAGTGGCGCTGAGCGCGATTCCGGTGCAGACGGCGAGCTTCACCTGGCGCTCCTCGCTCACGTTCTCGCACAACACCAACGTGGTCGACAACCTGTCGACCGACCGGTTTACTATTCCCTACATCCGCACGGCCTTGCTGGGCGGCAAGGGGCAGTCGGGCAACTACAGCCAGATCGTGCAGCCCGGCTCGGCCGTCGGCACGTTTCTGCTCTGGCACTACATGGGCAAGAACGACGCGGGCGTGAGCACCTACCAGAAGGCCGACGGCAGCATCACGGCCACCCAGCCCCTGACCAGCGACCAGCAGGTAGTGGGCAACGCCCAGCCCAAGCTTATCTACGGCTGGAACAACAGCTTCTTCTACAAAAACTTCGACCTGAACTTCCTGGTACGCGGCGTTTACGGGAATAAAATCCTGAACGCCACCCTGGCCACGCTCAACAACCCGTCGGACTCCAAGCTGCAGAACATCCCCCGCTTCACGCTCGGCGAGTCGTTCAGCGATATCAACGGCTACCTGATTTCCGACCGGTTTCTGGAAGACGGCTCCTACCTGCGCATGGATAACGCCACGTTCGGCTACACCATCAAGCCGGGCTTGCAAAAGGTGAGCTCCATCCGCCTGTACGTGTCGGCCAGCAACCTGTTCGTCATCACCAAATACCGCGGCATCGACCCCGAAGTCAACATGGGCGGCCTCACGCCGGGCATCGACAACAACAACTTCTACCCCAAAACCCGGACGTTCACCCTCGGGCTGAACGCTTCCTTCTAATCCGCATTCCCCGGCCTGATTCAGGAAATTGATATGAAAAACAAGGTTTATCTTTTTGCCGTGCTGCTGCTGGCGCTGGGTACGTTCTCCTGCCAAAAGCTGGATGTGCCGATTGAGTCGCAGTTTGTGGAGTCTAACTTCCCCAAGACCATCTCCGACTACAACGCCTCGATGGGGGCGATTTACGCCAACCTGGCCTCCAACTTCGCCGTGCCTTACTGGCGCATGCAGGAACTGGCCACCGATGAGGCCATCCTGCCCGCCCGCGACGGCAACTTCGACGACGGCGGCCAGTACCGCCAGCTCCACTACCACACCTGGACCCCCGACCACCCCAACGTGACCGCCATCTGGCAGTGGGCCTACAGCGGCATCATGACCTGCAACCGGCTGATGAACATCACCAACTCCTTCGGCTTCACGCCGGCCGACCAGGCCGCCAAGCTGGCCGAGATCCGGGCGATGCGGGCGCTGTACTACTACTTTTTGATGGATCTGTACGGCAACGTGCCGCTCGTGACCGACTACCCGGTGTTCGGCATTCCGGCCACCCAGCCCCGCGCCAAGGTGTTTCAGTTCATTGAGAGTGAGCTGCTGAGCGCCCTGCCCAAGCTGCCCGCCAAAACCAGCTCGCCCACCAGCAACACGCTGCAGTACGGCCGGCCCACCAAGGCCATGGCGTTCGCGCTGCTCGAAAAAATCTACCTCAACTCCGAAGTGTACGTGGGCACGCCCCGCTACCCCGATGTGGTCCGCATGGCCGACAGCGTGCTGGTAAACAACAGCTACAGCCTCGATTCGCGCTACCGCGATATCTTCCTGCCCACCAACGGCCCGCAGGTGAAGGAGACGATTTTCGCCATTCCCTACGACCAGCAGATTGCTGGCAACCAGTTCACCCGCTTTGGCTTCTTCTACTTTCTGGCCACTTCCTACGGCTTCAACGTGGGCCTGAGCATCGCCATGAGCACCACCCCGGAGTTCTACAACCGCTTCAACCTGCCCGGCGACTTCCGTACCACGACCTGGCTGGCCGGCCCGCAGTTTATGCCCGACGGCAACGGCGGCTTTACCACGCAGCCCGCCTTCTACCCCAACACCACCAACCAGATCGTGATCAACCCGGTCCTGACGCTGGTCAAACCCAAGCCGATGGATCTGGGCAACACCCTGGCCAGCCAGTCGGAGGGCGTGCGCTCCATTAAGTACTACCCCGATGCAACCATGATTCAGGCCACCCGCCTGAACAGCAACGACGTGCCCGTATTCCGGCTGGCCGACGTGCTGCTGATGAAGGCCGAAGCCGTTTTGCGCGGCGCCCAGGCCACCACCATCGGCGGCGAGCTGCAAACGCCGCTGGTGCTCGTCAACAAGATCCGCAACCGCGCCGGGGCCGTCCCGGCCGGCAGCATCGACCTGAATGGCCTGCTCGACGAGCGCGCCCGCGAGCTGTTCTGGGAAGGCTGGCGCCGCAACGACCTGATCCGCTACGGACAGTTCGAAACCGAATATCCCCTGCCCAACGATGTGCTCTCGATGGACAAAGGCGGGTTCCGCCGGCTCTATCCGATCCCGGCCACCGAGCTGCGGCTGAACTCCAACCTGCAGCAGAACCCCGGCTACTAACCCGTTTTTGGGAGTCCGGAGGCTGACTAAAAGCAGGCCGTCATTCGCGGGTACGCCCGGCGGGTGGCGGCCTGTCTTTTGGGCCGCCGGGCCTGCTCCCGACTCATTATTCCATCCTTTTTCGTCTGCAAAATGGCCCTGAAATTCCCCCTGCTATCCGGCACGCTGCTGGTCGCGACCTTATTTTCCTTCAGCAAAAAAGCGGAGCCCCGGCTGAATCAGATTCAGGTGATCGGCTCGCACAACAGCTACAAAAAATTCATTGACCCGCAGCTGTTCCGGGTGCTGCAAAAAGGCGATTCGGTGCAGATGGCCAAGATCGACTACGGCCACATCTCCCTCACCGACCAGCTGAACCTGGGCCTGAATGCCCTCGAAATCGACGTGTACGCCGACGCCCAGGGCGGCAAATACGCGCACCCCAAAGGCCTGGACCTGGCCCCCGGCCAGCCGCCCTACGACGCCGAAGGCGTGATGAAGGAGCCCGGCTTCAAGGTTTTTCACATCCAGGACCTGGATTTCCGCAGCAACTGCCCCACGTTCAAGCTGTGCCTGCGGGAGCTGAAGCAGTGGTCGAATCAGCACCCCGGCCACAACCCGGTTTTCATCACCATGAACGCCAAAGCCGAGCCGCTGAGCCGGCCAGGCTTCACCATCCCCGAGGCGTTCACGGCCGCCGTATTCGACGCGCTGGATCAGGAAATCATCACCAACCTGGGGGCCGATAAGCTGCTTACGCCGGACCAGGTGCGGGGCCAGTTCCCCACCCTGGAAGCGGCCGTGCTGCACCAGAGCTGGCCCACGTTGCAGGCTGCCAAAGGCAAGTTCATCTTCGTGCTGGATGAAAAAGGCCCCAAGCAAGCCGCTTATATTCAAGGCCATCCCTCCCTCAAAGGCCGGGTCCTGTTCGCCGATGCGGAGCCCGGCACGCCGGAAGCCGCCATCCACATCCTCAACAACGCCCGGCACGACCAGGCCACCATCAAGGCGCTGGTGGAGAAAGGCTACATCATCCGCACCCGCGCCGACAGCGACACCCAGGAAGCCCGCCGCAACGACCGCCGCAGCTTCGAGGCGGCGATGCAGTCCGCTGCCCAAATCATCAGCACGGACTACTACCAGAAGAGCACGCAGTTCGCGTCGGACTACGTCATCAGCTTCCCGGACGGCGGGTACTTTCGCCTGAATCCGCTGTTTTAGGCGCTGCAATTGACCAATAGCTGGTCATGCAGCACCATCACATTGGTCATGCAGAGCGCAGCGCAGCATGACCAACGATAACTAAAAAACAGATCTGCATCAAGCGTTTCTAAAACTCCAAAAAGCGCCTTCGGAAACTTCCGGGGGCGCTATTGCGGGTGAAAATCAATTTTAAAACCGGCATCTCATTCGTTCCCGATGCCCCCCGCCCGCTATGAATGACCGCTTTCCGGCTTCGCGTCTCGCGCTGCTCTGCCTCCTCACCATCCTGACGGGCTGCTCCTACTGGCAAACGCCCCGGGCGGCCAGCTCCCTGGCGCCGGCCAACCAGCACAGCCCCTACGACGATAGCACCCTGCACCGCACCGCCCTGCCGGTGCTCATGCCGTACAACCGCATCATCTCGCCGGCCGGCCACACGATTAGGTACGGAGACCCGGGGGTGGAAAACCACAGCCTCGACGTGCGCCTGGTGCCCGGCACGCCGCTACTGGCCGTGGAAGACCGCTACGGCATTGCCCTGCTCGATACCCTCAGCCGCCGGCCGGTGGTCCGGTGGGCCTACGCCGACGACGCCCGGTACGCGGGCTTCATGAGCACGTATTCGGGCCTGAAAGTGCGGCAGCAGGCGGGCGAAACCCAGCTGTACTGGAGCGCCGCCAATGGCAAAACGCACCAGTCCTGCGTGCTGGAAGCAGCGTACTCAGCCGGTCGGATCAGCATCCGGCGGGCGTTTGCTTTCGCGCCCGTCGCGGCCCCGCTGGCGCTGCCCAATGAGCTGGCCCTCACAACTGAAGCGGGCCGCGACTTTCTGTACGTGGTCCTGAACGGGAATAATCAGCTGGTTAAACTCGACCTGGCCACGGGCCAGCCGGTCTGGACCAAACCCACCGGCGTCGCCCCGTACGGCCTGGCGATTGCCGACCAGAAAATCTTCGTCAGCAACTGGGGCGGGCCGATTCCGACCGATACGCTGCACCGGGAAGTGGCCGGGGTGCCCTACGGCCGCGCCTACATCGAACCCAAAACCGGCGCCACCGCCCTCGGTACGGTCACGGTTCTGGACCAGGCCACCGGCCGGCTCCTGCGGGAAGTGCCGGTGGGGCTGCATCCCAACGCGCTGCTCAGCAGTCCGGATGAGCGCTTCGTTTACGTGGCCAACGGCAACAGCGACCTGGTCACGGTCCTCGACGTGGCCGCGTTGCAGGTCCGCGAGAGCATTCCCGTGCAGCTCATGCCCGGGCCGCAGGGCTTCGGGGGCGATAGTCCCAACGCGCTGGCCATCGACGCGGCCGGCACCACGCTCTACGTAGCCAACGGCCTGGATAATTCCGTGGCCGTCGTCCGGCTCGGGCAGGATGCGGCGCGGGCGGGCGGAGCGGGCACCAGCCGGGTGCTGGGCTTTATTCCCACGGAAGCCTACCCGGGCGGGCTGGCGCTCGACGAGCACACGCTGTTCGTGACCAACCTGGAAGGCGAAGGCGCCCGGGTGAGCAGCCGCGAGCTGGAACAGCGGGGCAGCAAAACCGAAGCCCCGCCGCGCAGCGCGCCCGCCGCCTTCAACTCCCACCATCAGCAAGCCACGGTGTCGCTCATTGCCCTCCCCACCGGGGCCCGGCTGGCCGACTACACGACGCAGGTGAAGCAGCTGAATCTGGTCTTTCGGCAGGAAATCGCCCGCCTGCTGCCCCGGCCCAACCGGGCACCGCAGCCCATGCCCGAGCGCATCGGGGAGCCGTCGGTGTTCAAGCACGTCGTTTATATTATCAAAGAAAACCGCACCTACGACCAGGTCCTGGGCGATATGCCCGGCGGCCAGGGCATGAAGTCCCTGTGCGTATTCGGCGACAGCGTGACGCCCAACCAGCACCAGCTCGCCCGGGAATTTCTATTACTGGATAATTATTACGCCGCCGGCAAATCCTCCGCCGAAGGCCACCAGTGGACCGACGCGGCGATGGTGACCGACTACGTGGAAAAGAGCGTCCGGGCCTGGTTTCGCTCCTATCCGCACGTGCAGGAAGACG
>JAYWCH010000007.1:0-5459 GCA_043780755.1 Hymenobacter sp. | reverse complement strand
TTCCACAGCGAGCCTTCGCCCAGGGCGGCCTGCGCGTGAAAAACGGATCGGGCTTGCTGGTGGATCATGGCCGGGTTTTTTCTACAATTCGGGGTGCTGAAAGAGGACGACCAGCTGCCCGTTCAGCGTCACTTCCCCGGCCGATTTTGTCTGCACGGCGTCTTTTCCGCCGATGCCCAGCACGCGCAGCGCCACGGCGTAGTGCGCCACTAGCTGCGGCTCGCCGGCCAGGGTGATGCGGGCGGGAGCATCAGCCCGCAAGTCCCGGCATTCGCTGCCGATGAGCAGGCCGCTGAGGTAGAAATAATTTTCCTGCCGGGTGGCTTTTTGAAACAGATCGTTGGTGCGCACCAGAAAGGCGTTGTGCAACAGGTTCACCGTCTGGCTATCGCGCACGCCCTGCTCCAGCCAGTGCGGATTATTACCCGCCGCCAGCTCGCCGCCCGCCTCCACGGAAGCCGCCAGAATTCCTTTGGTCGACAAAAGCGAAAAAAACTCCCCGGTCATGTACGTTTTCAACGCCACCGCCCGGCCGTGCTGCACCAGTACGTGCTTAGCGTGCGTGCCCGGATGCAGGAATAGCTGCAGCGCCGCCGTGTTCTCAAACTTACAGCCGACGAGCTGCGTTTCCTCGCCGCGCATCACGTCATCGTCGCTTTTCACGCCCGAAATCAGCAGGATAGCATGTGGGAAGTCCGCCGCCGGGGCGATGATTCGGGTGGCTAAATCGGAGCCGTCGGTGGCAAAAGGCAGCGATTTATACGGCAGCTCCACCATGCCGATGGTGGACGACGCCATGCCGGAAATCACGACCGGCACGGCGTCCAACGCCATTTTCATTGTGGCTTCGAGCTTGAGTAGATGGCGCTCAATAATGGCCCGGTAGAAGCCCAGCCGCTGCTCCGGCGGCCGGCCGGCCTGCGCCCAGAGCGCCGCTGTGGCCGCATTGCCTTCCGCCGAGCTTTCCTCAGCCAGCATCTTCAGCCCGGCCCGCTCCACCAGCCGCAGGCGGAAGGACGAGGTGCCCCAGTCGCAGCTCAGAAAAAGAGTTTTTGGGTTCATAATGCGCGAGCTGAATTTTTATAAAACCTCGAACCGAAACGCCGGCGCCCGCCTACCATTCGGCCACGCTGCCATCGGGATTGCGCCACACCGGGTTGTGCCAGTTGTGCCCGACGGCGGCGCGGCTGATCAGGTATTCTTCGTTGATCTCAATGCCCAGGCCGGGGCCTTCGGGGATTTTACAAAAGCCGTCCTCGTAATCAAATACCGATTTATCAACCAGGTAATCAAGCAGATCATTCTCCTTGTTGTAGTGAATGCCCAGGCTTTGTTCCTGAATAAATACGTTGTGGCACGTCGCATCGACCTGCAGACACGCGGCCAGCGCGATAGGCCCGAGCGGGCAATGCGGGGCGGCGGCGACATCGAACGCCTCGGCCATGGAGATGATTTTTTTGCACTCCGTAATGCCGCCGGCGTGCGAGAGATCGGGCTGAATGATATCGGCGTAGCCATCGATAAGCAGCTGCTTGAAGTCCCAGCGCGAGAACATCCGTTCGCCAGTAGCGATGGGGATGGACGTGTGCCGGGCGATCTCGCGCAGCGCTTCGTTGTTCTGCGGCAACACCGGCTCCTCGATGAACATGGGCCGGTACGCCTCCAGCTCCTTGCCCAGCACCTTGGCCATGGACTTGTGCACCCGGCCGTGAAAATCAATGCCGATGCCCAGGCCCGGGCCGCCGGCCTCGCGCACGGCGGCGATGCGGGCGAGGGCCTGATCGATCTTCACGTAGGAATCGATGTAGCTCAGCTCGTCGGTGGCGTTCATTTTGACGGCCGTAAAACCTTTGTCCACCATCTCTTTAGCTGCCAGCCCGACGTGCTCGGGCCGGTCGCCGCCAATCCAGGAGTAGACCTTCATCTTATCCCGGGCCTTGCCGCCGAGCAGCTGGTAAATCGGCGCGTTGTGGTACTTGCCCTTGATGTCCCAGAGCGCCTGATCAATGCCGGCGATGGCACTCATCAGAATGGGGCCGCCCCGGTAAAAATTGCCCCGGTACATCACCTGCCAGTGATCTTCGATCCGGAGCGGGTCTTTGCCGATCAGGTTTTCCATGAGCTCGGTCACGGCGGCTTTCACCGTGGCGGCCTTGCCTTCGATGATCGGCTCGCCCCAGCCCACGAGGCCGGTATCGGTTTCAATCTTGAGAAACAGCCACCGGGGCGGCACTTGGAATAAGGTAAAACGGACGATTTTCATAGCGGGCGGGGATTAGGCGGCGGGAGTTAGGGCCAGCACGAATTGCCGCGCTTTGGCCGTGAGCTGGTCCAGGTACTCGTCGGTAACCTCGCGGCTGGTATCGACCAGGGCGCTGCCCAACCCGAAGGCTACGGCGCCGGCTTTGTGGAAGTCTTTGATGTTATCAATCGTGACGCCGCCGGTGGGCATGAGCGGAATAAAGGGCAGCGGGCCGGCCAGGTCCCGGAAATAAGTCGCGCCAATCGAGGCTGGGAACACTTTGATAATGTCACCGCCGTGCTCATAAGCCGTGAGAATTTCGGTGGCCGTAAACGCCCCCGGAATGCTGACGGCCCCGTAGCGCTTGGTCATGCGAATGGTGGCTTTGTTGAGCGTGGGCGAGATAATGAAGCGGGCGCCGGCCAGCAGGGCGGCGCGGGCCGTTTCGGGGTCGAGCACGGTGCCGGCACCCACCAGCAGCTGCTCGCCCATAGCGGCGGAAATCTCGGCAATCGAAGCCAGCGCGCCCGGCGAGTTGAGCGTGATCTCCATGGTCCGGATTCCGCCCGCGTGCAGCGCCCGCGCGATTGGAAGCAGGTTTTTGGGATTGGCCCCGCGTACGATGGCGACCACTTTATTTTCCAGAATGTGCGATAAGGGCATCATGGCTGACCGGGGTTAGGAGAAATTATTTTCCTTTTCCGACAACGTAGAAGCGCGAATACAGGTTAGGAGAAGCCCCATCAATCTCCCCTTAGCATGGCCCAACTGGTGCTCGTCCGGCACGGCGAATCGACGGCCAACCTGGCAAATGTGTTCACCGGCTGGCTCGACGTCGCCCTGAGCCCCGCCGGCGAAGCCGAAGCCCGGGCCGTGGCCGAAAAGCTGCGCGGTTTTCACTTCGACGCGGCCTACAGCTCGACCCTGATCCGGGCCGAGCGCACGCTCGACATCATCGTGGCGCGGCCGGCGTGGGCCACCATCCCAGTCCACCATGCGGAGGCGCTGCGGGAGCGGATGTACGGTGATTTACAGGGCCTCAACAAAACCGAAGTGGCCCTGAAATACGGGCAGGCCCAGGTAGATGAGTGGCGCCGCAGCTACGTCGTGGCCCCGCCCCACGGTGAGAGCCTGCAGCAAACTCAGGCCCGCGCCGTGACCTACTACGAAGCCGAAATCGCGCCCCAGCTCCGCGCCGGGCGCGATATTCTGGTCGTCTCGCACGGCAACACCCTGCGGGGGCTGCGCATGTACCTGGAGCAGCTCACCCCGGCTCAGGTAGTAGCGCTGGAAATAGTGACCGGCGGCGTCTGCGTCTACCAGCTGGATGAGAAACTGACAATTCTGGAAATGCGCAATCTGTAAGTGCCGGCGCCGCGCAACACAACGACGGCAAAAACAGTACGATAGCTAGTTCTGACCGGGCTTATTGCCCCTCCTGCCTTTCCTTTCGTCTCATCTTTTTCTTGACTAAATGGCCGCTCAATTTCTTTTTGCCACGGGTATTGAAAACAGCAACCCCACCATTCAAAACGGCACCCTGCGCGTGGATGAGCTGGAAAAATGCGGCCACTACGAACACTGGCGCACCGATTTCGACTTAGTGGAAGAAATGGGCATCTGCTTTCTGCGCTACGGCCCGCCTCTGCACAAAACGTTTCTCGGGCCGGGCAAATACGACTGGTCCTTTGCCGACCTAACTTTCCAGGATCTGCGGCGGCGCAACATTATGCCGATTGTGGATCTGTGCCACTTCGGCGTGCCCGACTGGATCGGCAACTTCCAGAACCCGGATTTTCCGGTGCTCTTTGCCCAGTACGCCCGGGCGTTTGCGGTCCGCTATCCGTGGGTGCAGCTCTACACGCCCATCAACGAGATGTACATCTGCGCCACGTTTTCGGCGCTCTACGGCTGGTGGAACGAGCAGCTTCGCTCCGATCAGGCGTTCGTCACGGCCCTCAAGCATATTGTGAAAGCCAACGTGCTGGCCATGCGCGCCATTCTGGAAGTCCGGGCCGATGCGCTGTTTATCCAGAGCGAATCATCGGAATATTTCCACGCCGAAAGCCCGGCCGCCATCAAACCCGCCGAACTTCTAAACGCCAAGCGCTTCCTTTCCCTGGACCTGAACTACGGCCGCCGGGTGAACTCGGAGATGTACGAGTACCTGCTCGACAACGGCATGACCCGCGACGAGTACCACTTTTTTCTGGATAATAATCTCAAGCGCTTCTGCATCATGGGCACCGATTATTACCGCACCAACGAGCACCGCGTAACCACCGACGGTAACACGTCGGCGGCGGGCGAAATATTCGGCTACCACGTCATCACCACCCAATACCACGACCGCTACCAGCTCCCGGCCATGCACACCGAAACCAATCTTTACCAGGGCCCCAACGGCGACGAAGCCGTGAACTGGCTCTGGAAGGAATGGGCCAACGTGCTGCGCGTGCGCAACGACGGCGTACCCATCATCGGCTTCACCTGGTATTCGCTCACCGACCAGGTGGACTGGGACACCGCCCTGCGCGAAAATAACGGCCACGTCAACCCCGTGGGCCTGTACGATCTGAATCGTAAAATCCGGCCCGTGGGCGAAGCCTACAAGAAGCTGATTCAGGACTGGGGCCAGGTGCTGCCCGCCCAGAGCGTGTGCCTGCAAGTGCCCATCGTGATGCCTAATGAAAGCATGCAGCCCTGGGCCCGAAAGCAGCAGGCCGAAGCCAAAAGCGCCACTCTGGACCAATCCTCCGCGCCCGCCAACGCCGCGCCCCAGACCTGATTTTCCCTGCCCCAATCCCATTCACTCCATGAGATTTCAGGATAAAGTTGCCCTCATCACCGGCGGCGCCAGCGGCATTGGGCTGGCCGTGGCCAAACGCCTCGCTTCCGAAGGCGCCCGCATCGTACTGGCCGACTACAACGCGGCCAACCTGACCGCCGCTGTGCCCGAGGTGAAAGCCGCCGGCGCCCCCGACGTGTGGCCCAGCCTCTGCAACGTGGCCGTCGAAGCCCAGGTGGAGGCCACCGTGGCGGGCGCCCTGGCCCAGTTTGGCCGCCTCGATGTGGTGATTAATAACGCCGGCCTCATGCAGTTCAAAGCCCTGGAGGAGCTGACCGGCGACGACTGGCTGCGCATTCTGAACGTGGATTTGCTGGGGGCTTTTTACTTCACCAAGCAGGCTTTTCTGCACATGAAGCCGGGCGGCAG
>JAYWCH010000006.1:0-8656 GCA_043780755.1 Hymenobacter sp. | reverse complement strand
CGTGCCGATGTTCACGTTGGCAATGCCGCAGTCGGAACCATTGGCGGCCAGGAAGGCTTCGGCCTCGCGCATGTTCAGGGTGAAGATGCTGGAGGAAAGGCCCTGGCGCACGTCATTCTGCAAGGCGATGGCGTTTTGCACATCGCCGCTGTACTTGATGAGGTAGAGAATGGGCGCGAACGTTTCTTCCTGCACCGTGTGGTAGTGGTTTTCTACTTCAACCAGGGCTGGCTGCACGTAGTGCCCGCCGGGCAGCACCTGCCCGCCGGTGAGCAGCCGGCCGCCCTCGGCCTGCACCTGCACCAGGGCGGCTTCGAACATCTGGACCGCCGCCGCATCAATCAGCGGCCCCACCAGGGTGCCTTCCTGGAGCGGGTGGCCGATGGGCAGCTTGGGGTAAATGGCCAGCAGCCGGTCCTTCACCTCGTCGAAAATGCTGTCTTCGATAATAACCCGGCGCGTGCTCGTGCAGCGCTGCCCAGCCGTGCCCACGGCCCCGAACACGATGGCCCGGATGGCAATGTTAAGATCAGCGTTTTTGGTGACGATGATGGCGTTGTTGCCGCCCAGCTCCAGCAGGGCGCGGCCCAGGCGGGCGCCCACCACCTCGCCCACCTTGCGGCCCATGCGGGTGCTGCCGGTGGCCGAGATCAGCGGCAGACGCCGGTCGGCGGCCATGGCGGCGCCGATTTCGGCCCCGCCGATAATCAGGTTAAAAACCCCTTCCGGAATATCATTCTCGGCCAAAACCTCGCGGATGATGTGCTGCACGGCCACGCCGGTCAGAGGCGTTTTCTCGGAGGGCTTCCAGATACTGACGTCGCCGCACACAGCCGCCAGCATGGCGTTCCAGCTCCACACGGCCACGGGAAAGTTAAAGGCCGAGATAATGCCCACGATCCCGAGCGGCTGGTACTGGTCGTACATACGGTGGGCCGGACGCTCGGAGTGCATCGTGAAGCCGTGCAATTGCCGGGACAGGCCCACGGCGAAATCACAGATATCAATCATCTCCTGCACCTCACCCAGTCCTTCCTGGAGAATTTTACCCATCTCGGCGCTCACCAGCTTGCCCAGCGGCTCCTTGAATTCGCGCAGTTTATTACCGATCTGGCGCACAATCTCCCCCCGCTTGGGGGCGGGCACCAGCCGCCAGGTCTGAAAGGCGGCTTCGGCAGCTTTCACCACCACTTCGTAATCGGCCACGGTGGCAAAAGCCACGGTGGCGATCGGGTGGCCGTCGGCCGGAGCCAGCACAGTGCGGCGCCCGGCGTTGGTCTGGCCGCCCCACTGGCGGCCGGTGCTGTAGGCGGCGTTGTCGGCCTGCACGCCCAGCTGGCGCAATACGTCCTGAATGCCGTGCGGATCGGCGTGGGGATGGGCCACGGTCACGTCGGGTGCGGTAGCTTCTTCGAGGGCTTGCTTCATGGTAAAAGCGGGTGGGAATGGAGTGAAATGATTCGGACGTAAAGCTACGGAATGCGCCGGTGAGGCACCGGCCCGGCCAGCCCACAAAAAAACCTCTGCCGGGCCGGCAGAGGTTTTTCAGGATTAAAAAGCGCGCTTACTCCTGCCCGATGGGGTAGTACGCCTTGCGGCCGTCGGGGTACACGCCTTCGACCAGGGCGCCTGATTTCTCACGGGCTTCGTCGAGGTAAGTCACCACGTCGGCGGGCTTGGTGACGGCGTTCTTGTCGATGCGGGTGATGATGAAGCCATCGGCCATGCCCGTCTCTCGGAAATTGCTCCCCTTGATGCCGCTGATGGCCGCGCCGCCTTCCAGACCCAGCTTGGCCTGTTGACTGGCCGAAACAACAGCCAGCGTCGCGCCTTCGTACTTAAGGGAAGCCGAAGCCGGCATCTCCCGCACCACGGCGGTCGTGCCGGTGGCGTTGCGCAGGGTGGCGGTTACCACGCTGGCCGCGCTGCCGCGCAGGATATTCACTTTAATCTTATCGCCAGGGCGGAAACGGGCCACCTGCTCCTGCAATTGCGAAGCCGTGTTCACCGGCATCCCGTTGATCTGGGTGATGATATCGCCCGTTTTCAGCCCGGCTTCGGCGCCGGCGCTGCCGGCCGTCAGGCCCTGCACGTAGACGCCGCTCAGGGTGTTGAGCTTCTTGTCGGCCGCCAGCTTGGCGTCTACTTCCCGGATTTGCACGCCCAGCAGGGCGCGCTGCACCACTTTGTATTTCAGCAGATCTTCCACCACTTTGCTGGCCAGCGAGCTGGGAATGGCAAAGGCGTAGCCCTCAAACGAGCCGGTACGCGAGGCAATGGCCGAGTTGATGCCGATCAGATCGCCGTTCAGGTTCACCAGGGCGCCGCCCGAATTGCCGGGGTTCACCACGGCGTCGGTCTGGATAAACGACTCGATACCCATGTTGTCCTTGCGGCGCAGGATGTCGATATTCCGGCCCTTGGCCGAAATAATGCCCGCCGTCACCGTCGAATTCAGGTTGAAAGGATTGCCCACGGCCAACACCCACTGGCCGACTTTCACGTCGTCGGAGTTGCCGTATTTCACGAAGGGCAGGTTATCGGCCTTCACTTTGAGCACCGCCAGATCGGTATTGGGGTCGGCCCCCACCAGCTCAGCCTCAAAGGTGCGCTTGTCGTCGAGCACCACCTGAATCTTGGTGGCTTTCTCAATGACGTGGTTGTTGGTGACGATGTAGCCGTTGGCGGCGATAATTACCCCCGAGCCCGAACCCTCGCCCCCGCCAATGGGCGGATGCTGGCGCCGGAGCTGGTTGCCCTGCTCCCCAAAAAACTGGCGCAGCAGCGGATCCATCTGCGCCTGATTCTGGCTAACTGGCTCGGCCGCGTATTCGGTCATGACGTGGACCACGGCCGGGGTTACGGCGGCGGCGGCGGCCACGAAGTTCAGGCCCTCGGGCACTACGTACGGGGTGCTGCGCAGTTCGGAAGTGTAGCGCATCTGCGGATTGGCGACGACCGCCTGGGGCGCCATGGAGCTCGGCTCCAACAGCTTATACCCCCCCAGAGCCACGCCGCCGCCCAGTACGGCGGCCCCGACCAGCCCGAGCATCATTTGTTTCGCTTGCATGGGTAAGGAAAAAATAAAGAAGAGTGAATGATAAAACTAATTTAGCAAAAGACTGGATTAATCCAACCTTTGAGCCGGGAAAACCCGGCACGCCAGGCGAAGGTTATTGGCCATCGCGAGAAAAAGATTCGCGCTGAGCTGTCAAGGTTGCTTAGACCAGCGCACCATCGGTTTCAATCTGCTGCCGGTGTAACAAACGGACCCGAAAAAAGGCATCCATCGGGATGCCTTTTTTCTAAAAATGCTTCGTTCTTAACGGATTTCGATGTGCTGCTTCGTCACTTTAGCGGTATCGAAAGGCAGCGTCACGCGCAGGATTCCGTCACGCAGCTCCGCGCCAATGGCCTGGACATTCACCGTCTCGGGCAGGCGGAAGCGGCGGGTAAAGTCGCCGTAGTCGGTTTCACTCCGGTGGAAGGTAGGCGCGGCCGGGGCGGCGTCCGTCGCAGCAAACGGCCGGGGCCGGTTACCGGAAATAACGAGTTGGCCGTCGAGAAAATCAATGGTGACGGCCTCTTTCGCTACGCCGGGCAGCGCCAAGTGCAGTTCAAAGCCCTCAGCCGTTTCAAGCGTATCGGCGGCGGGCACAAAAGCGGTGGGTGCGGCCGGCACGGGTGCGGGAGCCACCTGCGGGTCGCGGACCATATCGGCGAGCAGGGTAGTCAGGGCGCGGCTGGGCCGCAGGGAAGGGCGGGGATTATACAGCAGAGTTGCCATGGAATTGAAGAATAAAAAGGAGTTGCAGAAGAAGTACTACCGCGTTGCGGCACACTATTCCCTCCTTAAAATCTGTACCAAACAAGTTGTCAATTCCAGATAAGACATTTTGTCTTTATCTATTGAATTTCGACAGTCTACATTTCAGGAATTGGATCACTAATACGGTCTTAGCAGTTGCAAAGCTATTTTTTACCGTATCCTCAATCCGACACTTTGTCATTAAACTGACAATTATTCGCTAGTGCTGGGTGGGAAGTTGCCGCCGCTCAAACACTTTCTTACCCGCAAAAAGGGTAAACCGCGCATCCAGACCCACGACGGGCATCACCTGATTAAGCCGCCCGCCACTAGTGAGTACGCCCATCGAGTTGAACTGATCGAGCGTAAAATAATACGACGTGGCATAGGCAAACCAGGGCGTGAGATCGAAGTGATCGCCCACCCGCACGCCCACCTCGCCGCGCAGGCTGGTAAGCTGAATGCCGCGCTCATCGGGATCACCCATGAGCTGCTGCCCGCGCAAATGCGTGGCCGCTTCGTAGCTGAGCCGGGGCCGCAGCGCCACCCCGCCCGCGCCAAGGGGAAAGCTTTTTTCCAGATCGAAGCGCAGGCGAGCGAAGGTCTGGCTGGCGGGGGCCGTCCCGCCCACGTAACCGGCATTGTTCGAGTAAGTGCGCTCCAGACTCAACCGCTGTCCGAAGGTGAGCGGGCCGACGCTGCTCCGGTGCCGGATCAGCACCTCCGGCACCAGCACCAGACGGCTGAACCCCGGGGCTTCGACCCGCGCCGTGGCGCCGCCGCTCCAGTGCTCGCTCCAGAAATGCTCGTAGCCGATGGTCAGCCGCCGCACGTCGAAGCCCAGGCGGCGGCCGTCATTGGCCGTGCTGGCTACTCCCAGGTCGCGCTGGCCGCGCAGGGCAAGCAGGAAGTAGTCGCCGTTTTTCAGCGCCAGCTCCCCCTGCAATTCGGGCCAGACTTGCAGGTTAACCACTGTGCGGCGCGTCTGGGCCGCCGCCGGAGCGGCCAGCAGGCTCCCGCCGACGGCCAGCAGGGCGAGCCCGCGCCCCAGCGCAGAGTTGATTTTTATCATGATAACTATCCGCTAATTGCCGGGGATTATTGCCCGGCCAGCTCCTTCACCGCCAGCCAGGCCATCAGGCCCGGCCCGGTAGCCAGGGCTTTTTCATCGATATCAAACGTGGGCGTATGCACCGAGGAGGCAAAACGGCCATCCTCGTGCCGGGTGCCGAGCCGGTAAAAACAAGCCGGAGCGGCCTGTGAAAAATAGGCAAAATCCTCGGCTGCCAGCCACTGATCGAGGTCAACCACGTTTTCGGGGCCGAGGTATTCCTGGGCCGCCGCTTTCACGCGGGCAGTTAGCGCGGGCTCGTTTTCAAGGTAGGGATAGCCCCGACGAATTTCCAGCTCGCAGACCGCGCCCATGCTGTCGGCCAGCCCTTCGCAAAGGCGACGCAGGTGCACGTGGGCCTCGGCGCGCCACTCCTCGTTGAGCGTGCGGAAAGTGCCTTCGATATAAACCGAATTGGGAATAATATTGGTCGCGCCGTTGGCAATCACCTTCCCGAAGCTCAGCACCGAAGGAATTTTGGGGCTGGCCCGGCGGCTGACAATCTGCTGGGCGGCCACGATGATGTGGGCCGCCACCATCACCGGATCGAGGTTGAGCTCGGGCATGGCCCCGTGCCCTCCCTTGCCCCGGACGGTGAGGTATAATTCGTCGGTGCTGGCCATGTAGCGGCCGGCCCGCAGCCCCACTTTCCCCGCCGGCAGGTGCGGAAATACGTGCTGCCCGAGAATGCTCGTGGGCGTGGGATTTTCCAGCACGCCTTCGGCAATCATCAGCGAGGCGCCGCCCGGCAGCACTTCCTCCCCCGGCTGAAACATGAGCTTTACGCTGCCGGTAAACGCGCCCTTCAGCTCGGTGAGAATGCGGGCTACGCCCAACAGCGAGGCGGTGTGCACGTCGTGCCCGCAGGCGTGCATCACACCGGGATTGGTGGATTTGTAGGCCACGTCGTTGGCTTCCAGAATGGGCAACGCATCCATATCAGCCCGCAGGGCAATGGTGGGCCCGCCGGGTAGGCCTTCAATCAGCGCCACCACGCCCGTATTGGCGATGGACTCAGGGCGCAAACCCAGCTTCTCCAGCTCCCGCGTGACGAAAGCGGCGGTGTTGGTTTCTTCAAAGGAAAGCTCGGGATGCGCGTGCAAATGACGCCGCAGGGCCACGGTATCGGCGGCGTGCTGCGCGGCGAGGCGCTGAATCTGGGGCAAAAGGTCGAGCATATTAGGGATTTTTATTCAGTAAAACCTGCGTGGCTTCTAGCTCCAGCTTGGGCGTGAGGCCCCGGAGCCGGGCCAGGCCCCGGGCCGCCTCCAGCGAAGTGAGATAGTCACCGATGTAAAGCCGGTAGACCGGGGCTTTGAAAGTAATGTAGTCGGTTTCGTCCGGGTAGCGACTGATGATGGCCCGGCGAATGGCCATCACTTTATCGCGCTCCAGGCCGAGGTAAACCAGCACGCGGTAGCCCTGGGCATACTTCACGTTCTGGTTGGTGTAGGCCTGGTCGCGCAAGCGCTGCTCAATCCGGGCGTTGACCTGATTGGTGGGCGTCACTATCGTTTTGGAGCTTCCGCCCAGCGGCAACGGCGCAACTTTGGGCGCTGCAAATACCGGCCGGTACTTGCTCACGTCTTCCGCCGGCAGGGTGGCCACGGCAGGACCGGACGACTTGCGCAGCATGGTATCGGCGGCCGCGCCGGAGCGGGGGGCCTGCGGGCTGGTGCCGGCGCAGGCGGCCAACAGCAGAAAAGTGGGGGCCAACAACATCTTAAGCAGCGGTCGTTTCATCGGTTTCAGCAATCAGGACCAGACTATTGGAAGAACCAATGCGGTCGGCGCCGGCCGCCACCAGCGCCAGCGCGGCGGCGCGGGTGCGAATCCCGCCGGCGGCTTTGATCCGCACCGGAGCGGGCAGCACGCGGCGCAGCAATTCCACATCGGCCACGGAAGCGCCCCGACTGGCAAAACCGGTGGAGGTTTTCACGAAGTCGGCTTCGCCGGCCACGGCCAACTCACCGGCCAGTATCATCTCCGCTTCGGTAAGCAGGGCGGTTTCAATGATAACTTTCAGCAGCGCCTGGTGGACGTGGCACAAATCGGCCAAATCCAGAATCTCGGCCTGAATGGCGGCTGACTTGCCCGACTTCAACGCCGAAATATTAATAACCATATCCAGCTCGGTGGCCCCGTCATAAAGCGCCACCTCCGCCTCCTTAAACTTGACGCTGGCCGCGGAATAGCCCAGCGGAAACCCAATAACGGTACCCACGGCCACGGCCGTATCCGCCAGCCGGGCGGCGGCCAGGGCCACGTAGCACGGCGGCACGCACACGCTGGCAAAGCCGTGCGCCAGCGCCTCGTCGCAGAGCCGGACGATTTCCGCCTCGGTGGCATCCGGGCGCAGCAGGGTGTGGTCGATACGGGCGGCGAGGGTCATGGGGCAAAGGTAGCGGGTAACGTGGGCCTTACGCTACTGGACTTACGCGGAGCAGGCGGCCTTCCCCGGGGGAAAGCCGCCTGCTCAATTCAGAATTCCGGGTTACTAATCGACCAGTACGCAGCGGTGTTCCAGCACGTCCTGCTCCACCGTTTTGTACTTCACATCGCGCACCACGCGGCCGTCCATGTACTGCACGCTCACCTTCTCGTTGCGGTTGGCAACTTTCTGGCTGCGTACAGGCACCTGTTTTTCCGCCACGCCGGGCGCCTGGTAGCCGGGGCCAAAATCCTCGGGACCGGCCCCGAGCGAATCAAGCATCGACTCCTTCTCAATGGTGAGCTGGGGCTGGTGGTCTTCGTCTTCGAGGTAATAGTCGGGCTCGTCGTTGGTACCCACGCCGCCCTGCTGCACCGGCACATCGGCGTGGAACAGGAAGGAGGCCGTCTCCTCATTCACTCGCCCGATCATGCGCTTAAACAGCTCAAACGATTCGAACTTGTACACCAGAAGCGGGTCTTTCTGCTCGTACACCGCGTTTTGCACCACCTGTTTCAGGTCGTCCATCTGGCGCAGGTGCTGAGTCCAGGCCGTGTCGATGACGGACAGCACCACCACTTTTTCCATCTGCCGCAGAATGTCGTGGCCGCCGGTGGCCTGGGCTTTGCGCAGGTTGGCCACGGCTGTCACCTGCTTGCGGCCATCGGTGAAGGGCACGGCAATGTTCTCGTACGGCGCGTTTTGCGCCAGCAGATCATTCACCAGCGGCAGCGAATTCTCCGCGATGTGCTCGTTCTTACTCTGGAAGTAGCCCAGGGCTTCGTCGTACAACTTCTGGGTGAGCGCCTGCACCGGCAGGCTGGTCAGATCCGACGCCGCCAGGTGGGTATCGTACCCGAATACCTTGATAACGGCCAGCTTGAAATCCTCGAAATCGCCCGTGATCTTGTGACCGGCGGCGATGTCCTCGCTCACATCGTAGATCATGTTGAGAATATCGACTTCCATGCGCTCGCCGTGGAGGGCATTGCGGCGGCGCTTGTACACTACTTCGCGCTGGGCATTCATCACGTCGTCGTATTCCAGCAGGCGCTTGCGGGTGCCGAAGTTATTCTCCTCCACCTTCTTCTGAGCGCGCTCAATGGAATTCGTAATCATCGAGTGCTGAATAACTTCGCCCTCTTCCATGCCCATGCGGTCCATGAGCTTGGCAATCCGGTCGGAGCCGAACAGGCGCATCAGGTTATCTTCCAGCGAGACAAAGAACTGTGACGTACCCGGATCGCCCTGACGACCGGCGCGGCCCCGCAGCTGGCGGTCAACCCGCCGCGACTCGTGCCGCTCG
>JAYWCH010000005.1:0-6545 GCA_043780755.1 Hymenobacter sp. | reverse complement strand
ACCGAATTCGCCAACCGCGAGCTGGTGCTGAATGCCACCGACTACCTGCTCGACGAAACCGGCCTCATCGCCGTGCGCGGCAAGCAAATCACTCTGCGCCCCTTGGATAAAGTCCGGCTGGCCGAAGAACGCCGTCGCTGGCAGCTCCTGAATCTGGGGGCGCCGCTGGTACTACTGGGCTTGTTTGGGGCCGGGCGGGCGTGGCGCCGCAAGCGGCGCTACGCCCGGTTTAAAACGGAGTAAAGCCCACTCATCCCTGGCAAGGCCCAATTTTTACCAATGGATATACCTTTACTAGACCTGTCTTCGGCGGCCGGCTTAGTGGCCACGGGTGCCCTAACCGCCAATTTTTTGCTGGGTATGATGCTGAGTACGGCCTATAAAAAGGGGTGGTACTGGCAAAAGGCCCCGGCGCTGATCAAGCGTATTCCGGTGGCCGATGTCCACAACTGGACAGCTTACGGGGCCTTGGCGCTGGCGGTGGTCCATCCCCTCCTGCTGGTAGTCGATAAAACCTCCGGCTTCAGCCTTATGGATGTTCTGGTGCCCATTCACGCCCCGCACCAGCGGCTTTTCGTGGCGCTGGGGGCACTGGCATTTTATGCTCTGGTTCTGGTGGTGCTCACGTCGCGGAAGGGCATTCGGCAGCGCCTGAGTTTTCGGGCCTGGAAAAACGTGCACCTGATTTCGTACGCTACGGCCCTGCTCTTTGTCATTCACGGCGTGGTGATGGATCCGCTGCTGAAAGACCGGCCGGTTGATTTTTTCGATGCCGAAAAGCTGGTCAGCGAAGGCTGCGCCCTGCTGCTGTTGTTGGCTACCTGGTACCGCTGGCGCTACCAGGTAGCCAATAATAAGCGCTTAGCGGGAAAAGACAAAAAAGCCCAGGCCTGAACACAGACCTGGGCTTGGCAATAAAAAACGGCGTTCTATTAACTGCTGGGCGGAGTTGGCGGCGTGGATTTGGGCAAGGAAATGGCATCCACATTCCGGTCCCGGATTAGCTTGTTGAGGGCGGGAATATCCTGCTCCTTAAGTAATCGAAACTGACTGAGCTGCTGGTTTATCTGCTCCATTACTTCCTTTTTAAACGCCACGGCCTGCTCGGTGGGGCGGAAATTGCCGCTGCTCACCTGGCTGGCCAGGTTCGCCAGCTTATTGTTGAGCTGAATGGGAAAATTCAGCGGGTCCTGGTCGCTCTTGTTTTTGGTCTGGTAAAGGGCTTCTTCCACTTGGGTCAGCTTCTGACCAATGGCCTTGGCCGATTCCACCACGTCTTTGGCATTCGCCTGATCCTTGAGGGGTGCGGTAATCGTGGTGAGCTGCCCCCGAATCAGACGCATGTCGCGGATGGCTTCGTGCGTTTCGGTGAGCTTTTGCTGCACGTCTTGCAGGAAATCAAACTGCGCCTGCAAATCCTGCGGGGTAGCCTTGGCGCGCGGGTCGGCCAGCACGATGAAGGCCGTTTCCTGAATTTCCTGGTTCACCGTCAGACGCGCCTGGTAGGTGCCGGGCAAGGCCTTGGGACCCTGCGTACCCCCGCCCCATAGAATCAGGCCCTCGAAGCGGCTGGCATCGGGGTAGGTAAGATCCCACACGAAGCGGTTCAAGCCCTTTCTCGTGGGCACCAGCTCTTTTTTAGCCTTGGCTTTTTCTTCCTTGGTGAGGTTTTTATCGCGCAGCTCCCGATCGGTATTGGCGAAGCTGCGGATGAGCTTACCGCCGGCATCGAGAATTTCCAGCTTCACCGTGTTGGTCGAGTCCTGCTTCTGGGCCAGGTAATAGTACAGCATCACGCCTTCCGGGTGGTTTTGGCCGGCGGTTTTGGGGAGCTCGGGTGTGCTGCTACCGGCCATTTTGTAGCTTGGCGTGGGTGTGAAGAGGTGAAATTTGCTGGCGGCCACCGGCGCGCTTAGCTGGTGCAGGGGTGTGATGTCGTCGAGCAGCCAGAAGCCCCGGCCCTGGGTGGCAGCAATCAGGTTGTCGTTTTTGATCGTAAGATCAGTGATGGACACGGGCGGCAGATTAAGCTGAAACGGCTGCCACTGCGCCCCGTCGTTGAAGGAGATGTACATGCCGTACTCAGTACCGGCGTAGAGCAATCCGGCCCGCTTGGGATCGGCGCGCACCACGCGGGTAAAATGCGTATCGGGGATACCAGTGGTGATTTTCGTCCAGGTTTTACCGTAATCAGCCGTTTTGTAGAGGTAGGGCCGGAAGTCGCCGGACTTGTACATGGTAGCCGCCACGTAGGCCGCACCCTTGCGGGTGGGATGCGCCTCGATGCTGTTAATCTGGATCCACTCGGGCAGGCCTTTGGGCGCCACTTTCGTCCAGGTTTTGCCGTTGTCACGGGTTACGTGCAGCAGCCCGTCGTCCGACCCGGTCCAGATGACCCCCGCTTCGGCGGGCGACTCGGCAATGGCGAAGATGGTGCCGTAGTACTCCACGGCAGTATTGTCCTTGGTGATCGGGCCACCCGAGGGGCCCAGCGTTTTGGGGTCGTTGCGGGTTAGGTCGGGGCTGATCATTTCCCACGACTGTCCTTCGTTGGTCGTCACGTGCAGGTGGTTCGAGCCGGCGTAAAGCTTGCGGGGGTCGTGGGGCGAAAACAGCAGCGGAAAATTCCACTGAAACCGGTATTTCATTCCCTCGGCCCCGTGGCCCATTGGGTTATCGGGCCACACGTTCACCATTCGCTCCTGCTCGGTGCCGTGGTCGATGCGGGCCAGCAGGCCGTCGTAGCTGCCGCCGTAGACGATGTCAGAGTTCAGCGGGTCGATGGCCAGATGGGCGCTTTCGCCCCCCGCCGTGGTCTCCCAGTCCCGATCACCAATGGTGCTGCCGCCGGAGCGGTGCGCGATCCGCACGGTGGAGTTGTCCTGCTGCGCCCCGTAGATGCGGTACGGGAAGTGATTATCGGTCACCACCCGGTAGAACTGGCCGGTGGGTTGATTGCCGTAGGTGGTCCAGTTCAGGCCGCCATCGGTGCTGACCTGGGCGCCCCCGTCGTCGGCAATAATCATCCGGCTGGGGTTTTCCGGGGCGATCCAGAGGTCGTGATGGTCACCGTGCGGGGCATTGCTGGCCGTAAAAGTGCGCCCGCCGTCCTTACTTTTCTGGTACGACACATTCATAACGTAGAGCCCGTCCGCATCCTTCGGGTCGGCGTAAATGCGCGTGTAGTACCAGGCGCGCTGGCGCAGGTTGCGGTCATCCGAAAGTTTGGCCCAGTGCAGGCCGCCGTCTTCGGAACGAAACATCCCGCCCTTGTCGGCTTCTACCAACGCCCAGACCCGCTGGGAATTCACCGGCGAAACCGTCACTCCGATTATCCCCAACGTGCCCGTAGGCAAGCCCTCAGCCCGGGAAATATCGGTCCAGGTATCGCCGCCATCCGTGCTTTTCCAGAGCCCCGAGCCCGGCCCGCCCGAAGAGAAGCTGTAGGGCGTACGGCGCACGTTCCAGGTGCTGGCGTAGAGAATGCGTGGGTTGGTAGGATCCAGAATCAGGTCAACCGCCCCCGCATCCTGGTTGGCAAACAGCACCCGCTCCCAGTTCTTACCCCCGTCCTTGCTGCGGTATACGCCACGCATCTCGGTGGGCACGTAGAGGTTGCCCATGGCCGCCACGTACACCAGATCGGGGTTTTTGGGGTGAATCCGAATGCGGCCGATATGCCGGGAATCCTGCAGACCCACGTTGAACCAGGTCTTACCCGCGTCCTGCGATTTCCATATTCCGAAGCCCGACGAGACATTGCCACGAACGGTTTGTTCGCCCTGCCCGGCGTAAATCACATTCGGATCGGATTCGCTCACGGCCACAGCACCCACCGAGCCGCCGAAATACTTGTCGGTAATGTTGGCCCAGGTGCCGCCTCCGTCGGTGGTGCGCCACACGCCGCTACCCGCCGAACCCATGTAATACAGATTCGGGTTGCCGGGTATCCCCGTTACGGTGCCCGCCCGGCCACCCCGGTACGGCCCGATAGAGCGCCACCGCAGCCCGTTGTATAGCACGGAGTCATCCGCCCGGACAGCGGCGCCGGAAGTCTTTAAAGCGGCTTTTGAAGCCCGTTGGGCGGCTCCTGCTGAAGTCAACAGTACCAGGAGCAGGAGCGTGAAAGCCGCGTTTTTAAGGAGTAGGACTGGTTTCATCAGGGGTTATAAGGGGTGCGGGAATTGACAAATAAAGGCCCGTGCGAAGCTTCGAAGCCCGCCGCCGGGCAGCGCGGCACAGGAGAGGCTGATCTTTCCCGGCTTTGTCGCCCCTCAAGGTAGCACCTCAAACTCAAAATGCTACTCTGCTATCTAGCCATGGATAGCTGACCAGCGGAGTGCCCCGGGCAGGTTAGAATAGAGCCGCCCGGTCTTTTTTCAAAAGTGCCCGTCGGGGACAAGCCCGGGTTCCGGGGTCAGCAACGCAATTCGTTTTCTTCCCTTCCAAACCCCAACCCCGCCGCGTATCTTTGCCCTCCCTCATCCAAAGCTTAGGCCTTTCTCATGAAGTTTATCGTCTCATCTTCCGCGCTGCTCAAGCAGCTGCAAAGCATCAACGGCGTGGTTACCAACAACCCCGTGGTGCCCATTCTGGAGAACTTTCTCTTTGAGATTGAGGCCGGGAAGCTGACCATTACGGCCTCCGATCTGGAGACCAGCATGATTACCGAGCTACCGGTGGAAGCCCGCGAAACCGGCCGCATTGCCGCGCCGGCCCGCATTCTGCTCGACACGCTCAAGAACCTGCCCGACCAGCCCGTGACGTTCTCGCTGGACGAGGAAACGTACACCATCGAAATCAGCTCGTCCAATGGCCGCTACAAGCTGGCCGGCGAGAATGCCGCCGACTTCCCCCGCGTGCCGGTGGTGAAAGGCTCGGCGCCGCTGGAAATGCCGTCCTCGTCGCTGGCGCGAGCCATCAACAAGACGATATTTGCGGTGAGCACCGACGAGCTACGCCCGGCCATGACCGGCATTCTGGTGCAATTGGCCGATAGTCAGGTCACGTTTGTGGCTACCGACGGGCACCGGCTGCTGCGCTACCGCCGCCAGGACGTGGGCGCCGGCCAGACCGCCAACCTCATCATTCCCCGCAAAGCTTTTAACCTGCTCAAGGGCGCGCTGCCGTCCGAGGCGACGCCGGTGAAAATTGAGTTCAACCAAAGTAACGCGTATTTCAGCTTCAACCAGATGCGCCTCGTGTGCCGCCTGATCGACGAGCGCTACCCGGACTACGAGAACGTAATTCCGGTCAGCAACCCCAACAAGCTGATTATCAACCGCGCCGAGTTGCTTAATTCGGTACGCCGGATCAGCATCTACTCCAACAAAACCACCCACCAGGTGCGCCTGCGCCTGGCCGGCTCCGAGCTGGTAGTTTCGGCCGAAGACCTGGACTTCAGCAACGAAGCGAAGGAGACGCTGACCTGCCAGTACGACGGCGAGGACATGGAAATCGGCTTCAACGCCCGCTTCCTGCTCGAAATGCTCGCCAACATCGACTCCGATGAGATCACCCTCGAGCTGAGCACGCCCAACCGCGCCGGCCTGCTCATGCCCACGCAAACTGACGAAAACGAAAGCATTCTGATGCTTGTCATGCCGGTGATGCTGAACAACTACGTCTGATCACGGATTAGCACGGATTTTAGCGGATTTCACGGATTTTGTAGCCGATCATTTTGCCGGGCCGGCTGACATCGTGAACCTGGGTTTTGTGGCCGATCTTTTTCCGGGCGGGCTGCTACTGCGAACTTGAATCTTGTAGCCGGTCTTTTTGCCGGGCTGGCTGCTAACGCGAACTTGGATTTTGCAGCCGGTCGTTTTCCGGGCGGGCAGCTAGCGCGAACTCGCTGCTTGCTAAACTGTTTCGATGCCATAATACCCGAAAGCCAGCCCTGTTACCTCATTAGATGCTGGTTTAGATGCTGGCGCAACTACTTTATTATTGGGACCGAAAGTTGGCAATAGGCCGCAATCGTCCCCAGAATCCGTGAAATCCGTTAAAATCCGCGCTAATCAGTGATCAAGAAATCAGAAATCCGCTTCAGCATCGCCCTCGACGATAATAAAGTCCCCGAAGCTATCAGCTGGTCCGCCACCGATGCGGGGCCGGATATTCACTTTGCCAAAGCCATCAACATCGCGCTCTGGGACCGCGAGCAGGTGGGCACGATGAAGATCGACCTCTGGACCAAGGATATGCCAATCGATGAGATGAAGCGCTTTTGCGTGGATAACATTGGATCGATGGCCGAAAATATCGTCACCGCCACTAACGACAAGGAAATGGCCGACAAAATGCGCGCCCTCTGCAAAGAACTGTCGGATTACCTGGATCGTCAGGAGCAGAATAGCTAGACTATTAGATTGCTGCTGAAGAGGCTTTTAGATTCAGGTTTCCCTCCGGTACTTACCGCCTATCAGAATAGAAATCAGGAGCGGTTATGCAGAGCGCAGCGAAGCATCTCGCGTGGACGAGTAATCAATAACGATAGAGTTACTCGTCCACGCGAGATGCTTCGCTACGCTCTGCATGACCGC
>JAYWCH010000004.1:0-7933 GCA_043780755.1 Hymenobacter sp. | reverse complement strand
AGTTCTTTGACCAGGAAAAAATCCTTGCCGCTACGCTCATTGTGCACCACAAAAGTAGCCGTGTAGGGTCCTAGTTGGCCGTATTTATCCAGAATGCCGATTTTAATCTGGGCCGTAGTGCTCACCATCCACGTCTGCGCGTGGGTGGTAGGCACGGCGCCCAGCATTAAAAGGCCAACGAACGCACCCGCCACCCGGCCGGGAAAAGGCGGCTTTTTGGGCGACGGAGAGGAGAGTAGGATTGTCTTCACGGGCGGGGGAGGTAAAAAGTGGTTTAACGATGAGTAATTAAAACAATGCAAGTAAGCACAGCGCGACCCAAGATAATGCGTCCGTCCCGGATCCGCAACTTGCGCGGGGCGGCGGCTGTTGAAAGGCACTGGCAAACAAGTGCCTGATCATCCCTTGAATTTTATGGCCCGGCAACATTCGCGGTCCGGCGCGCCGTCGGTTTCTGCGGCAAACTCGTCCGCGGGCCCCCGGTGCGGCCTCTGCCAGCGGGAGGTGCAGGCCACTTCCCGCCACCACCTGATACCGCGTGAGGAAGGCGGCCGGTTCGGGCCCGTGGTCGAGCTGTGCCAGCCTTGCCACAGCAGCGTCCACCGCTTTCTGAGCAACCACGACCTGGCCGCGCGCTACGCCTCGGTGGAAGCCCTGCGTACTGCCGAAGCTCTGCAACCCTACCTGCGCTGGATCCGCCGCCAGCGCGTGGAGCGGATCGTGAACCGGCGCGCGCGCGAGTGAGCCTTACAGCCCGACCACCAAAATGGAGCTAACGCCGCCCGCGCCCTTGCGGACGTTGATCTGGGTGCTGACCCGCTCCTTGAGGGCTTCGACGTGAGAGATGATGCCAATGGTTTTGCCGGTGCCCTGTAACGTTTCCAGGGCGGTGAGGGCCACATCGAGGGCGTCGGGGTCAAGCGTGCCGAAGCCTTCGTCGATGAACAGGGTATCAATCTGGGTTTTGCGACCAGCCAGCTCGCTCAGGCCCAGGGCCAGGGCCAGGCTCACCAGGAAGCTTTCGCCGCCCGAGAGCGAGTTCATGGAGCGGCGGCTGCTGGCCTGGTATTCGTCTACGATGAGTAGATCGAGGTGTTCGGCGGGGTTGCGCAGAATGCGGTAGCGATCGGTGAGGCGAACGAGGTGGCGGTTGGCCAGGTCCACGAGGCGGGCCAAAGTCAGCCCCTGGGCAAACTCGCTGAACTTCTTGCCATCGGCCGAACCGATGATTTCGGCCAGGGCGCGCCAGCGGTGGGCGGCCTGCTGCTGGTTATGGAGCCCGGCGGCGAGGGCGGCGTGGCGCTCCTGCCGCTGCTGGTGGTCACGGAGGCGCTCCCGGCTCTGGCCCAGCTGTTGGTTGATGGCGGCCAGATGCTCGCTGCCGGCTTGCTGCTGTGCGGCGACAGCTTCGGCCGGGTCGGGGGTGAGGGCGCGGGCATGTTCGTGGTGGAGCTGGTCGGTCAGCTCGGTCAAGGTCTGCCGGATCACGGCCAGCTGCTGATCGTGCTGCTGGAGCTGGCCGGCGAGGTGTTGGACTTCGGCGTCGGGCAGCAGCAACGCGGCGAGGGCGGCCGGGTCGGGCGCAAGGCCGGCGTTGGTCAGACGGGTGACCAGGGCCGCGTGCTGGATGGTGCGGTCTTCGGTCTGGCGGGTGAGATCCGTCTCGCGCTGGTGCAGCAGGCTTTCGGCGCTGCCAAGCTCGTTTTCGCTTTTTCGGAGGCGCTCGGTGGCGAGCGTCAGCTGCTCGTCGGCGCGTTGGAGGGTGGTTTCCAACTCCCGGAGCGCGGCCGCGACGTCGGGACCGGCGAAGTACAGCTGCCGTTCCTCTCCTTGCAGCTTCAGGGCCGCATTCTGGGCTATTAGATCGATTTTGCGCGTGCTGAGCCAGGTCTGCACCTCCGTTTGCTGCAGCTGATCTTTCTCCCGGCTGATGTGGATTTTCTCCAGCTCGCCGGCCACTGTCCGTTGCGCTTCCCGCTGCTGCCGGAACTGGTCATCGAGGCTCCGGAGCTCGGCTACCAGGCCGGGGCCGTATTCCCCGGCCATCGTCAGCCGGAAGCTGGTGCTCAGGCTGGCCAGCTGTTGGCCGACCAGGGGCTGGCGCTCCCGGGTATCGGCCAGTTCAAGCCGGGTTTTGCTGAGCTCGGCATTCAATTCCGCCTGCTGCTCCCTGGCCCGCTGAATCCGGCCCTCGGCTTTCACCAGAGCCAATTCCTGGGCTTGCTGCTGCTGTTCCAGCTCCCGCAGCTGCGGCCCTAAGGCCCGTACCCCCGCCGACGCGGCAGCCTCCTCGACCTCGCTGAGTGGGGCGGGAAATGGCGCGTCGGACCGGACCTGGCCCCCGATATTTTCGAGGAAGCCGGTGAGGGCCACCACCCGGTTCCGGCGGGCGTTGAGGGCGGATAAGCGTTGGCGCAGCTCTTCCTCGCGCTCCCGGTCGGCCGCCACCGATTCGTTGTTGATGCCCAGGGCATCGGCCGTGTACGGGTGCTCGGTGGCGCCGCACAGGGGGCACGGCGCCCCCGCCGGGAGGAGCTGGCGGGCTTCTTCATGGGTCAGGATGAGAGCGTGCGCCCGAACGAGGCGGCCCAGATCGTCGTGGGCGCGCTCCTGGTCGGCGTGTTGTTCGCGCAGCTTAACTTCCTGGTGCTGAAGGCGGGTAAGCCAGGTATCGCGTTCGGCGTGTAGTTCCCGCTGCTGTCCGCGCCCGGCGGCCAGGTCCCGGCTGGCCGCTTCAGCCTCGGCGCGGCCCTGGGCGATGGCGGCTTCGGCGGCCGTCAGGCGCTGTTGCTGGCTGGTTTCAGCCTTTAATAGCCGGCCCAGGTCCGTCCGCAGATGTTCCCAGTCCTGAATGAGCCCGGCCAGATCCGGCAACGCCTGGTCCGCTTCGGCCAGGTACTGGTGCTGCGCCAGCCACTGTAGCACCTGCTGGTTCTGCTGGTCAAGCTGCGCTAAACGAACGTCGGCGGTACCAATAGCATCTTTGAGCTGCTTAAAGTTCTTATTATTAAGGTCATACTCCCGGACTTGCTCCTTCAGGCGATCAGTGGCGTGTGTAATTTCGAGATCCAGCTTTTCGGCGGCGCGCAGGCGGGGTTCCTGCTCGCGCTGGGTGGCGGCGGCCTGGTCGCGGGCTTCGGCGGCGGCGGTGCGGGCAGTGCGGGCGGCGGCGGTGGCGGTGGTCAGCGGGGGCAGCTGCTGGCGGAGCTGGTCGGCTTCGTGACGGATCAGGCGGAGGGTGTCATCGGCTTTTTGCAGCAGCACCCAGGGCGTGCGGAAGGGGAGGGCCTGCTCGTGGCTGGCTATGCGGCGCCGGGCTGGGGCCAGGGTTTCGGCTTCACTGGCAAGTGTTTGCCGCCGAAATTCGCCGCGCTGCTGCTGCGCGATCAAGTCCTGGAGCCGGCCGTGCCAGGCCTGGGCTTCGGTCAGGCGCTGCTGCTCGGCGGTGGCGTCCTGGGCGCGCTGGGTCAGCTGTTGCACGTTGGTTTCCAGCCCGGTTACGTCGTCGGGGCTGAGCAGGGTGACGCCGCGCAGGCCGGCCTGAAGGTCTTCCACGCGCTGGGTTTCCAGCTTGGCGCGCTCGTAGGCGGCTTTGGAGATCTCCGAATAGCGGCGCGTGTCGGTCAGCTTCTCCAGGAGCTGGGCCCGTTCGCCGGCCGTGGATTTCAGAAATTTCGTGAACTCGCCCTGGGCCAGCAGCACCGAGCGCAGAAACTGCCGGTACTCCAGGCCGCTGAGCTCGGCCACCCGGCCCGGCACGCGCGACTTGTAGGTTTCCAGAAATGCCCACGTGGCTTCACCTTCCACGAGCAGCTGTTCGCTCAGCTCCATTTTCGATTCCTGGAGCGGGCCATCGGCGCGGCGGCGGGCGCGGTGCTGGCCCCACTTGGCCCGGTAGATCCGGCCGCCGGCCTGAAATTCTACTTCGGCCCAGCTCTCGCCGGTGCCGTGGCTCATCACCTGTTCGGGGCCGCTGGCGTCATGGCGCGGCACCTGGCCGTAGAGAGCCAGCGTAATGGCGTCGAGAATTGTGGTTTTGCCCGCGCCCGTGGGGCCGGTGATGGCGAAGAGCCCGGCATCGGCCAGGGGGCTGCTGCCAAAATCGACCTCGTGCTCGCCCCGCAGGGAATTCAGGTTGAAAAATCGAACGCGGAGAATTTTCATGCGGGGGACATTCCTTCCATTAATTCATCAAATGCGGCCAGCAATTCCGCGTGCCCGGCCGCCGGCTCGCTGGCCAGGCGCTGGGCAAATACTTCCCGGGCCGTGAAGTCGTCCAGACTCGGCGTGAGGGCTTCGACGTCGTCGCCGGCGCCGAGGGGGCGCGGGGCCTGCTCCCGCCGGTGGCGGCGGGCCAGTACCTCCACCTGCTGCCGATCCAGCGTCTGGATGAGTTTTAGCAGCGTTTCGGTGACTTCGAGCTGCGTTAAGTCGGAGCATACTTCCACGTCTACCCAGGCCGGCAGCAGGAAACCGGTGTTGTCATAAGCGGCCAGTCGGGTCAGCACTTCGTCGAGGCTGCCGTGGAAGCGCAGCAGGCGCCGCGTGCCCGGCACCGGCAGGGCGGCGAGGGCGGCCAGCCTGCCGCCCGCAAAATCCAGCAGCAGCACTTCCTTCCCGTGATCGATTTCCGAAAAAGACAGCGCAATGGGCGAGCCCGAGTAGCGAATGTGCTCGCGCCCTCCTACCCGCTGGGGCCGGTGCAAGTGCCCCAGCGCCACGTAATCGAAGATGGCGGGGAAATGCTCGGCCGTAATCTGGCCCAGGTTGCCGACGTGAATCGTGCGCTCAGACTCGGACGGCGCGGCGCCGGCCGCGTAAAGGTGCCCGGTGGCCAGCACCGGCAGGCCCTGGTCTTTGAGCTGCCAGACCTGCTCCACTTCGGCCAGGCGGGCGTAGTGGTCGGCAATGCCTTGCTTGAGGCGGGCTTCGCGCTCCCCGGCGGTTTCGCCGGCCACGGAGAGCCGCACGTCGCGGTCGCGTAGAAAAGGCACGGCGCACACCACCAGCCCGGGCTGGCCGGCGGCGTCGTTCAGCACCAGCACCTGGTCTTCGAAGCAGTCGGGCACGCAGCCGATGACGTGGACGCGCAGGTGGCGCAGCAGCCGCGCCGGGGCGTTGAGGGTGGCGGGCGAGTCGTGGTTGCCGCCCACCACCACGATGTCGCGGCAGGCGGTGGTCTGCATTTGCACCAGGAAATCGTAGTACAGCTCCAGCGCCTGGTTGGCCGGCGAGCCGCTGTCGAAGATATCGCCGGCAATGACCAAGACTTCCACGGCCTGCTCGCGGATGGTGGCCACGAGCCAGTGCAGAAAGTGGCGGTGCTCATCGGTCCGCTCGTGCCCGCTGATGAAGCGTTGGCCGAGATGCCAGTCGGCGGTGTGTAGTACGCGCATAAACTAAACGGGAGTCAGTCCCAAAGGTACCGGCCGGTAGGGCAACAAAAAAGCGCGGGGTGGCGGCTGTCGGCCCAAGCGCGGGCGGCGTTTGGGCGGCCTCGGGCGGCGTGGCGGCGGCGTCCGCCCGGGCCCGTCTGGCGTTCTTTCTTCGGCCCGTCCACCAAGCGGCGCGGCGCTGATTCGACGCCTAAGCAACTGATCAGCTTAAAGCTGCATGGTCGGGCTCCGGGGTCATAGTTTTTGGCTATACAGTAATAATTATTATTAATTTAAATTATAGATATATTCACTGCAATTTTGGGATTCAGTCTCATCAAAACATTAAAATCCGTGTTCAAAAAAATCTTCTCGCTCCTCGCCGTTCTGGCAGTCGGCTATCAGGTCCAGGCCCAGCAGGCTCCGGCCCTGACGACCAACACCGGGGCGCTCGTCGGCAGCAATCAGTACTCCAAAACGGCGGGTGAAAACGGCCCGGTTCTGCTCGAGGACGTTCATTTGCTCGAAAAAATCTCGGCCTTCGACCGCGAGCGGACTCCTGAGCGCGTGGTGCACGCCCGGGGCACGGGCGCTTATGGCGAGTTCGTGAGCTACGGCGACTTTTCGCAGTACACCAAGGCGTCGGTGTTCGGCGCGAAGGATAAGAAAACGCCGCTCTTCACCCGCTTCTCTACCGTTATTCACGGCAAAGACTCGCCCGAAACCGTGCGCGACCCCCGGGGCTTCGCGGTGAAGCTCTACACCGATCAGGGCAACTACGACATCGTGGGCAACGATCTGCCGGTATTCTTCATCCGCGACGCCATGAAGTTCCCCGACATGGTGCACGCCCTGAAGCCCTCGCCGGTGTACAACCGCCAGGATGCCAACCGCGTGTTCGACTTCTTCTCGAACATCCCCGAGGCCACCAACATGTTCACCTATCTCTACTCTGATCTGGGTACGCCCGCTGGCTACCGTCACATGGATGGCTTTGGGGTTCATGCGTTTAAGTGGGTGAATGCCCAGGGGCAGGTGACGTACGTGAAGTACAAGTGGAGCACGCTCCAGGGCGTGAAAAGCCTCTCGCGGGAGGAAATCGGCAAGATGCAGTCCCAGGACTTTCAGTACGCTACCACTGATCTCTACGCCAGCATTGGCAAGGGCGACTTTCCCGCCTGGGAGTTGTCGGTGCAGATGCTGAAGCCCGAGGATTTGAACAAGTTTGACTTCAACCCCCTGGATGCCACCAAAATCTGGCCCGAAAACCTGGCTCCGAGCACCAAAATCGGCAAGATGACGCTGAACCGGATGCCCACCAACTACTTCGACGAGACGGAGCAGTCGGCGTTCTCGCCCGGCACGCTGGTGCCCGGCATCGAGCCTTCGGAAGACAAGCTGCTGCAGGGCCGCGTGTTCTCCTACTTCGACACTCAGCGCTACCGCATCGGCGCCAACTTCCAGCAGCTGCCCATCAACGCGCCGAAAGTGGCCGTGGAAAACCACAACCAGGACGGCTCGATGAGCTACCACAAGTCGACGTCCAACGTGAACTACCAGCCGAGCACGACTCATCCAACCGAGGGTTTTGTCGATAGTCCGGCCCAGGAATATTCGCGCACGCCGCTGGTGGGCACCACCACGCAGATCAAAATCCACAACAACAACGACTTCGCCCAGGCCGGCGTGCTCTACCGCTCCCTCTCGGAGAAGGACAAGCAGCACCTCATCGGTAACCTGGTGGCGGATTTGTCGAATGTGCAGAATAAAGTCATTGTCTACAAGATGGTTAACTTCTTCTACCAGGCTGATGCCGACTACGGCCAGCGCCTGATGAAAGCCCTCAAGCTGGAAATGAAGGACGTGATGAGCGTGGCTAAAAACTAAAAAACTGTCCTTTCGCGCCCGGTCCGGCGGCGGTTCCGCTAAGCCCGGGCGGGCGCGCATTGACTTCCCTACGAATATGAAATCACTGTTTTTCGGGCTCTTAGTAGTGCTCCCCCTGGCCGCTGCGGCCCAGTCCGCGGCGCCGGCCGCTCCCGTGGCGGTCGCCGCTCCGGCGCCGGCCACGGATCTGTTCACCGCTGCCCGCCTGGGCGATACGGCCGCCATTAGCCAGTTGATCAGGCTGAAAGCCGACGTTAATGCCCAGGATGTTAAAGGCTTTACGCCCCTGATTCTGGCTGCCTACAACGGCAGCCTGGAAGCCACCCGTTTGCTCATTCAGGCCGGCGCCGATGTCAACCACCAGGACCAGACCGGCAACACGGCCCTGATGGGCGTCAGCTTCAAAGGCTACGCGCCCATCGCCACGCTGCTGCTGGAGAAAGCCGCCAAGCCCAACCTGCAGAACGCCAACGGCGGTACCGCCCTCATGATGGCCGCCATGTTCGGCCGCCAGGAAGTCCTCAAGCTCCTGCTGAGCAGAGGCGCCGATAAGTCCCTCAAAGACAGCCGGGGGCTGACGGCCCTCAGCCTCGCCCAGCAGCAGGAGAACACCCAGGGTATCAGTCTGCTGCAATAGTAGCGGAAGGCGCGGGATGCTGCGCCGGGGAGAG
>JAYWCH010000003.1:0-27343 GCA_043780755.1 Hymenobacter sp. | reverse complement strand
CTATGGTACTGCCTTCACCGGTGGGAGAGTCGGTCGCCGCCAACTTTATAGAAGGAATCCTCATGGATGCGTCACCGCAATCATGAGGATTTTTGCTGTCTATCACTTTTTGAAGGCCGCTCGCTTAGGATCACCGAGCTTACAAACATTGAATTTGTTTAGAAAAAATTCTTTTTTTGCACGTTTGTCATCCTTATCTGGCGTCCGCTTGCGAAGGACCTTATCACGCCTGACAAATGACCGATCTGCCGTGATGTAGTTCTTCGCAAGCGGACGCCAGATAAGGATGACAGAACTCTTGATTTTATAAACAGCTTCATTATTTATAAACCTTCCCGGCGGCTGGGAAAAGGCAGTTTCTCCAGCTGCTAAAGCTTTCTGGTTGCCGCCTTGGGTAACTTATTGCTCGATATTAAAGAGGAAATTTAGAAGACCGTCTATCAAGCGAATAATGGTCTTCTGATTCATGCTTGATTAATCACTTGGATTACTGGTACTTTGTAGGAAGCTGGCCAGATAGGGTGCAGTGCGGCCCTTTGAGGCTTTTGCTACTTTGGTGGGTGGTCCGGCGGCTACTATCTGGCCGCCATCTTCGCCGGCGCCGGGGCCAATGTCGATGACCCAATCGCTGCCCGCGACTACGTGCATGTCGTGCTCCACGACGATGACGGTGTTGCCAGCTTCGACCAGGCCGTTGAGCTGCAACAGTAGCCTTTCCACATCGGAGGGATGGAGGCCGGTAGTTGGCTCGTCGAGGACGTAGAGGGTGTTGCCGCGACCGATGCGCTGCAACTCCGTGGCCAGCTTAATACGTTGCGCTTCGCCGCCCGAAAGTTCAGTAGCGGATTGGCCGATTCGCAGGTAGCCTAGGCCGACTTCGCGTAAGACCGTGAGCGCCCGATGGACGGGTGGTTCGGTGCCGAAAAACTCCCAGGCGTCGTCCACGGTAAGGCCCAGAACTTCGGCAATACTTTTATTGCGGTATTTGATTTCCAGGGTTTGGGCATTGTAGCGGGCGCCGTGACACGTGGGACAGGGGGCGTATACGCTGGGTAAGAACAGCAATTCGACCATTACAAAGCCTTCGCCCTGGCAGGTTTCGCAGCGGCCTTTGGCTACGTTGAAGGAGAAGCGGCCGGCATCGTAGCGGCGTTGGCGGGCAGCGGGCGTTGCGGCAAATAGCCTGCGAACGTGATCGAACAGGCCGGTGTAAGTAGCCATATTGGAGCGCGGCGTGCGGCCGATGGGCTTCTGATCCACCTGGACGAGGCGCCGGATGTTTTCCAGACCAGCCGTGATCCGGCCGCCGAGGGTGACCGGGGCCGGCTGCTCCAGGGCATCAGTCTCCTCAGCGGGAAGAATTTCCTGGCCCAGTTGTCCAGCCACTAATTCTACCAACACCTGACTTACCAGGCTGGATTTGCCCGAGCCGGATACGCCCGTGACGGTGGTGAAAACACCCAGCGGAAAAGCAACGTCGAGCTGAGTAAGATTATTACGAGTAACGCCCGCCAGCCGCAGCCAGCCGCTGGGGGTGCGCGGGGTACGATCAGGCCGGGTAATTGAATTGAAAAGGTACTTTCGGGTCTGAGATTCCGCTATGTTTTTTAGGCCCTCGGGCGGGCCGCTGTAGAGGATGTGGCCGCCTTTCTCTCCCGCCGCCGGACCCACGTCGACCAGCCAATCGGCTTGCCGGATAACATCCAGATCATGTTCTACTACGAATAGGGAATTCCCCGCGCTCTTTAAGCCGGCCAGGGCCGTTAGCAGGGCTTCGGTATCGGCCGGGTGCAGGCCCGCGGAGGGTTCATCCAGGACATAAACGACCCCGAATAAATTGGAATACAACTGCGTTGCGAGACGCAGGCGTTGTAGCTCGCCCGGCGAGAGCGTGGGCGTACTTCGCTCCAGGGATAAGTAACCGAGGCCCAGGTCGAGTAATACCCCAAGGCGGGCGGCGAGGTCCTGGGTAATGCGCCGGGTGACGATGGCTTGCTCCGGATGCTTCTTATTCTGTGGGGTCTGGTCGGCCGGGCCTTGCGCGTAGGGTTCGAGCAGGTTGGCCAGGCGCTTGAGGGGCAGGCGGGAAAGGTCGGCGATATCCAGGCCGGCGAAGGTGACGGATAGCGACTCGCGGCGTAGTCGCTTGCCCTGGCAGGTGGGGCAATCGCGGCCCAGCATGTACTGGGCAACCCGCTTCTTCATGAGCGGGCTGTGGGTGGTGGCGAATGTGTGCAGCACGTGCCGTCGCACGCCCGTGAAAGTGCCCATGTAATTGGGCGCTTCCCGGCGTTTGATGGCCCGTTGGGTTTGCTCGGGAGAGTAGCCGGGGTAGACTGGCCGGACCGGTTGCTCATCGGTGAAGAGGATCCAGTCGCGGTCTTTTTGGGGCAGGTCGCGCCAGGGCGTGTCCACATCGTAGCCCATCGATACGAGGATGTCGCGCTGATTCTGGCCGCCCCAGGCTTGCGGCCAGGCCGCGATGGCCCGCTCCCGGATCGTGAGCGAAGGGTCGGGGACCATGGACTGTTCCGTGACTTCGTACACCCGGCCCAGGCCGTGGCAGGTGGGGCAGGCGCCTTCCGGGGTGTTGGGCGAAAAGGCTTCGGCGTAAATAATGCCCTGGCCGGGCGGGTACTGGCCCGCCCGCGAGTAGAGCATCCGCACCAGATTAGAGAGCGTGGTGACGCTGCCTACCGACGAGCGGGTACCCGGGGCGCCGCGCTGCTGCTGCAAGGCCACAGCCGGGGGCAGGCCGTCAATGGTATCGACTTCCGGCACGGCCATTTGGTGAAACAGGCGCCGGGCGTAGGGCGAAACCGATTCGAGGTAGCGGCGCTGGGCCTCCGCGTAGAGCGTGCCGAAGGCGAGGCTGGATTTGCCCGAGCCCGACACGCCGGTGAAGACGACCAGCGCATCGCGGGGAATGTCAACATCGACGTTTTTGAGATTGTGCTCGCGGGCGCCGCGCACGCGCACGAAGCCGGTAAATTCTTTTTTGTCAGTAGGTTGGGTATAGTTTTTCATTCAATAGAGCAAAATGCAGGGAGCGGCGCCAACGGGGCTAAAAGCAATCTGATCCTGAAATTGAGTCGGAAATCAGGCTGGAGAATAGGAGATGACCTGCCAGCTTTGGTCGCTGCGGGAGGTGCTATTGGGGCGATTTCTGTCGCGGCTCCGGCCATAACGCGGCCGCTGCCCAAACGGTTATTGCCTGTACTTTCGTCGGAAAACAGCTTCGGTTAGCCCGGTAAGGTGCAGTACCCGGAATAGTGGCGGGCCGCAACTCACAAATAAAAAACCCTCTTCCGTAGTGGAAGAGGGTTCTTGAGCGGGCTGATTATCCCAGTGATGCGTAGCGAGCGATTCTGCCGGGGATTTGCTGGCGAAGGCTACTTGCTAAAGCGCTGGCTTATTGAATGATTATCGGCAAAAACCACCCGGAGCAGGTACACGCCGGACTTCAGGTCCGAGACATGAATGCTGCCGGTTTCGCCGGAGCCCTGGGCGACGGATCGGCCCAAGGTATCCAGGATCTGAAACGTGCTGCCGGCCAGACTTTGCGCCGAGCTGATGTGCAGCCGATCGGTGACCGGGTTGGGGTAGAGTTGCAGGTTGGGGGCGTCGGTGGGGTTGACTTTGGCGGCGGTCAGGGCCGTAGGGCGGGCGCTGCCGGGCCGGCTGATTCGCAGCCAGTTGAAATTCCAGCCGCCTTTTTGGGCGTAGACGCCGAAGTTGTAGGTGCCCGCATTGAGGGTTACGGTTTGCGAAACGGTGGTCCAGCTTTGCCAGCCGCCGGTAGCGGGAATAGTCGTGCTGCCCAACTGAAGGCTGCCCGCGTTCAAATCCGACGAAACGGTGCCGCCGCCGGGGCTGGCCACGCGGTACTCCAGGTTGTAAGTGCCGGTGGTGGGAAAGTTTATCTGGTTGAATACCAGGTAGTCGCCGGCATCGATGTAGCCCATGTCCTGGCCGCCGCCGGTATCGGTGCAGGTTTCGACAATCATGCCGCTATTTACACTGGCCGCTTCGGCTTGCAGGGTAATGGCGGGCGGTGGGGACGGCGGCGCACTCGTGAGCTGATAGACCCGCACGTAGTCGACGAACATGGTGGCGGGCAGCTTGCTCTCGTCCACGGTCTGGCCCGGCCAGTCGCCGGCCACGGCCAGGTTGAGGAGCAGGAAAAACGGCCGTTGAAATTCTTCGGTTCCGCCCGCGTTGTTGGCGATGTTGATCTCGTGGTACTTCACCCCATCCACGTACCAGCGGATGGCGGCTGGGGTCCACTCGATGCCGTAGATGTGGTAGTCGTCGGTGGTAGCCGTGTTGCCCCCGTATTGGGCGTGGCCGTTGTTGTCCCAGTGCACGGTGCCGTACACGCGGTTGTCGGTGTTGACGTACTCCATGACGTCGATTTCGCCGCAGGCCGGCCAGCTCACCGTGTTGATATTGGCGCCCAGCATCCAGAACGCCGGCCACAGCCCCTGGCCAATGGGCCGCTTGATGCGGGCTTCGATCTTGCCGTAAGTAAACTGTTTGAGGTTCTGGGTTTTGAGCCGGGCCGAGGTATAGGGATAGCCGCCTACGTTCTGCTTGCGGGCGGTAATCTGAAGCTGGCCGTTGACGACGGTCGCGTTGGCAGCCTGGTAGTACTGCTTCTCATTGTTGCCCCAGCCGCCGCCGCCGGTTTCAAATTGCCAGCTCGGGCTGATGCCGTTGGTGAACTCATCGGACCAGACTTGCTGGTAGGTCTGGGCCTGAACGGGCAGGCGGCTCAGCAGGGCCAGCGCCGCCATTCCCAGTAAGGAAATTGGCTTAAGATGTAGCTTCATAGGAGAGTGAAAAAGATGGGTGGAACTCATCAAATATCACTCATCCAGTGGGAAATTCAAAGAATTAGGCGTTCCCAGTCAGGACTTTAATGGATTCTAAAGCCGGGGTTCTGTACACTTAGAACACACGCGCAAATGCCGTCCGGGGCGTGGTCTGGCTGGTAATAGCCGGAAAAATTCTCCCCCAATTAAAGCGGCTAAAAGACAAGTAAAAAGCAGATAATTGCCCGAATTATTTACGGGGTAGCGCCATCGTACTTGGTCCGCCGCCCGCTCCCGGCCCGGCTGAACTCCAGCTTAGAGCGCCCGAAAAGCCCGCTAATTAACGTATTAGCGCAGCAGCGCCCCGACCTGATCTACCAGCACCGGCACGCTCAGGCCACCCATCACCACGACCACGACCCAGCCGGCGGCCAGCATCCACCGGGGGTGCTGGTAGCCGTTCATGAGGCGGCGGTTGGTGGCGGCAATCAGGACGATGCCCAGGGCGATGGGCAGAATCAGGCCGTTGATGGCGCCGGCAAACAGCAGGAGCTGCGTGGGTTTGCCCAGGATCACGAAGATGCCCGTCGAGAGAATGATAAATACCGAAATGCACGCCCGCTCGTACCGGGCAAAGACCGGGTGGAAGGTCTTGAAAAACGAAACTGATGTGTAGGCCGCGCCCACCACCGATGAGATGGCCGCGCTCCAGAGAATAACCCCGAAGATTCGAAAGCCGATTTCCCCGGCCGCCGACCGGAACACGCTGGCCGCCGGGTTGTCGGGATTTAGTACTACGCCCTGACTGAGCACGCCCACGATGGCCAGAAACAGCACGAAGCGCATGATGGTGGAAATGACGATGCCACTGATGGCGCTCCGATTGACTTCGGCAATAAACGCCGGCCCTTTGATGCCGGCATCGAGCAGCCGGTGGGCGCCGGAGAAGGTGATGTAGCCGCCCACCGTCCCGCCGACGATGGTGACGATGGCTGTCGCGCTGATTTTCACCGGCAGCAGCGTGTGGTGCAGGGCTTGCAGCAGGGGCGGATGCGCGCTGAACGCAATGCCGAGCGTGAGCAGAATCTTAACCGTACCGAGAATCTTGGTGAAGCCGTCGAGCATCTTCCCGATCTCCCGCACCCAAAACAGCGTCAGGGCCACCGCGCAGCTCACCAGCGCCCCGTGCTCGAACGACATGCCGGTGAGCACGTTCAGCCCCAGCCCGCAGCCGGCAATGTTGCCGATGTTGAAGGCAAAGCCGCCCATGATTACGAGCGCGGCCAGGAAGTAGCCCAGGCCGGGCAGCAGCCGGTTGGCCAGGTCCTGGGCCCGCAACTCGCTCACCGTGAGAATACGCCAGGTATTAAGCTGCGCGCCCACATCGAGCACGACTGATATCAGGATAACGAAGCCGAAGCTGGTGAGCAGCTGCTGGGTGAAGACCGTGGTCTGGGTGAGAAAGCCGGGGCCAATCGACGAGTTGGCCATCAGAAAGGCCGCCCCCAGGCTGGCCCCGCCGAAGAATCGGAATTTATTCGGCTTCACGAGGCGGGCGTAGGCTGGCCGGCCCGGAGCGTGATGCCGGCATCGCCCAGCGTCGCGTGGATGCGCCGGGCGAATTCGAGCGCGTGGGCGCCATCGCCGTGCAGGCAGACGGTATCGGCCCGGATAGCGACCTCGGAGCCCTGCTGGGCGCGGACCTGGCCCGTCTGCACCATGCGCAGCACCTGGGCGATGGCGGCGTCGGCGTCGGTAATGAGGGCGTCGGGCTGGCGGCGGGGAGTGAGGGTGCCGTTGGCCTGGTAGGTGCGGTCGGCAAAGACTTCGTGGGCGGTTTTCAGCCCAATCTTTTCTCCGGCCTGGGTGAGGGCGCTGCCCGCCAGGCCGTAGAGCGTGAGCTCGGGCTGCACTTTGTACATGGCTTCGGCAATGGCTTCGGCCAGGGCGGGCATGGTGGCGGCCATGTTATAGAGCGCGCCGTGGGGCTTGAGGTGATGCAGGTGGCCGCCCTCGGCCCGAACCACGGCGGCCAGCGCACCGAGCTGGTAAACCACCATATCGAACGCTTCTTCGGCCGACACTGCCAGCTCCCGCCGCCCGAAACCCACCAGATCGGGCAGACCGGGGTGGGCGCCGATGGCCACCCCGGCGCGCAGCGCCAGCCGCACGGTCTGTTTCATCACGGTCGGGTCGCCGGCGTGAAACCCGCAGGCAATATTGGCCGAAGTGACAAAGGGCAGAATGGCGGCATCGCTGCCCAGGGACCAGGCGCCGAAGCTTTCGCCCATGTCGCAGTTTAAATCAACCGTAAAAGTGGAATTCATGCAGAAGCTAGCTTGAAATGAATGGCCCGTTGCAGGGCCCGCAGGCGGTGTTCCTGCGCAAGGTACAGCGACTGGGCCCCGGCCAGCGACACTTCGGCAAAAGTGATGGTCTGGCCCGGCAGCAGCTGGGCCAGGGCCGGAAAATCGGCCGTGATAACCTGGGCCAGGCGCGGGTAGCCGCCGGTGGTCTGGTGGTCGGCGAGCAGCACAATGGCCTGCCTACCGGCCGGCACCTGCACCGTCCCAAAAGTCACTGCGGCCGACAGCAGCTCAGTATCGGTATCCCGGACTAGTTCCGGCCCCCGCAGGCGGTAGCCCATGCGGTCGGCAGCGGGGGTGACGGTGAATGGCTGCCGCCAGAACTCTACCTGGCTAGCCGCTGAAAATTGTCCGTACTCCGGCCCGCGCAGGGCGCGGATGACGGGATTAGGGCGCGGCGTCGGGCAGAGGTCCGGGCCGGGCGTCCAGCGGGCGGCGGCCCAGCCGGGCTGCGCAGGATTATCGGCTAGGTCGCGGGCGATTTGGTCGCTGGTGGCCGTGGGCGCGCCGGTGGGCAGGTGGTCGCCGGCGCGCAGGGCCCGGCCGTGCAGGCCACCCAGGCCCGCCCGCAGGTAAGTGGCGAGGCTGCCCAGCACCGGCGGCAGCGCGAAGCTACCCGCCACGGCCAGGTAGGCCCGTCCGCCCGCCCGCGCCGCGCCGAAGGCCAGCTCCGTGCCGGCGCGCACCCGCACCGGCCGGTGGCAGGGCAGGGGCTGTCCGTCGAGGGTGGGAGAAAGGTCGGCGCCGGTCAGGGCGATGAGGTGGTCGGTTTCGAAGCGGATGCGCGGGCCGAGCAGCGTGATTTCGAGGCCGGCTGCGTCTTCGGCATTGCCCACCAGGATATTGGCTACGCGCAGAGCCGGAGCATCCAGGGCGCCGCTCACGATGATACCGTCCCGCTGGTAGCCGAAGCGGCCCAGGTCCTGCACGGTGGTCAGCAGGCCGGGGCGGAGGATATTAAGACTCATGCTCCTGGCGTTGGTGGTATTCTTCGGCGCTGATGGGCACGAAGCGTAGGTGCTGGCCCGCCCGCAGCCGACTCGGCGCGGCCCAGTCGGGATTGAACAGCCGCAGCGGCGTGCGCCCGATGAGCTGCCAGCCGCCCGGCGTGGGCAGGGAATAAATCCCGGTTTGCGGCCCGGCAATGCCCACCGCGCCGGCCGGCACCAGCGGGCGCGGCTGCGCCTTGCGCGGTGTTGCTAACTGGCTATCGAGTCCGCCCAGATAGGGAAAGCCGGGCGCGAAGCCAATCATGTGCACCAAATAAGCGGGCGCGGAATGCCGGGCAATCACTTCCTCCGGGCTCATTTGAGTGTGCTCGGCCACGAAGTCCAGATCGGGCCCGAACCCGCCGCCGTAGCAAACCGGGATCTCCACGGAATGAATCTCGGCGGCGACGGGCGGGGGCGGCACCTCGGTTAGCAGCTGCCGCAGGAGGTCGGCCACCCGTTCGTAGGGTTGGTAGCAGCCCTGCTCACTCACCAGCCAGGGATCGTAGTAAATGGTGAGGGTCGTGAAAGCGGGCACTAACTCGCGCAGCCCCCGGAATGGATGCGCCGCCAGGTAAGTACTGAACGCCTGAATGGTGCCGTGCGTGGCCGGACTGATACCTTCGCCAAACTCCAGCACGATGGCGGCATCGCCCAGCGGGAACAGCCGCACGGCCGGGGTCGGCCCCGGTTTGGTTTCCCTGAGTGGGTTGATCTGTATAATGGACTTTTTGGCGATGGCCACTCCCGATGAATTTTAGCTTCCGTAAAGATGGCAGGGCCGGGGCAGTTGCCCTCGCGCTGCTCACCGTGGCCTGCCAGCGTCAGCCCCTGCTGCGCCCCGCCGCCCCGCTGGTAGAACGCGCCGCGCTCCCGGCGTCCGCCGTGGAAGATGGCGTTTCCGAAACGCTGGTCGAGGTGCGGAAGCGTCGCATTAGCCGCGTGGCCTACGCGCTCGACCTGACGATTCCGGCGCTGAAAACCGCGCCCATCGCCGTGGTGGAGGCGGTTTCGTTCAATCTGCTCGATGCGGAGAGTTCGGTGCAGCTCGACTTCAAAGCCCCCACCGACCACCTGCAAAGCCTGCGCCTGAACGGTCAGCCCATTGCCCTCGACCACCGCCACGAGCACCTCGTACTCCCCGCCGCCGCGCTGAAAGCCGGCCGCAACGTGGCCGAAATTCGCCTCACGGCCGGTGAGCAGTCGCTCAACCGCAACGACGATTACCTCTACACTCTGCTGGTGCCCGACCGCGCCCGCACGGTTTTCCCGGTTTTCGATCAGCCCAATCTCAAAGCCACCTTTGCCCTCACGCTCACCGTGCCACAGGACTGGCAGGCCACGGCCAATGCGCCGCTGCGCGATTCCACGCGCAGCGGCGCGGGCAAAACATACCGGTTCGCGATCTCGGACTCGATCAGTACCTACCTGTTCGCCTTCGCGGCCGGCCGGTTCATCCGTCTCACCCGTTCGGCCAACGGCCGGCCCATGAGCCTGCTGCACCGCGAAACCGACCCGGCTAAATTGCGCCTCAGCCTGGATCCCATCTTCCAGCTCCACGCCGATGCGCTCACGTTTATGGAGCAGTACACGGGTCTGTCTTATCCGTTTGAAAAGCTTGATTTTGTGGCCATTCCCGATTTTCAGTACGGCGGTATGGAGCACGTCGGGGCGATTGACTACAAGGCTTCGAGCCTGTTTCTGGACGAAGGCGCGACCCAGGATCAGGTCCTGAGCCGGTCCAATCTGGTGGCCCACGAAACGGCCCACATGTGGTTCGGGGACCTGGTTACCATGCAGTGGTTCAACGACGTGTGGATGAAGGAGGTGTTTGCCAATTTCATGGCCGATAAAATTACGCAGGTGGCGGTGGCCAATTCCAATTACGACCTCAAATTCGTGCTCGACCACTACCCGGCCGCCTACGAGATCGACCGCACGGCCGGGGCCAACCCCATCCGGCAGCCGCTGGCCAATCTACAGGATGCCGGCTCGCTTTACGGCAGCATCATCTACCACAAAGCCCCCATCATGATGCGGCAGCTCGAACGCCTGATGGGCCCCGAGCCTTTCCGGCAGGGCTTGCAGGAATACCTGAAAAAGTACGCCCACGGCAACGCCTCGTGGCCCGACCTCATCGCCATTCTCGACGCCCGCACCCCCGCCGACCTACAAGCCTGGAATCAGGTGTGGGTGAACCAGCCCGGCCGGCCGCTTTTCACCTACGAGCTGCAGGCGCAGGCCGGCAAAATCACCCAGCTCACCCTCACCCAACGGGCCGAGGATGGCTCGGCCCGGCTCTGGCCCCAGCTGTTTGAGCTGCTGCTGGTATACCCCGGCGGCCGCACCCGGGAGCTGACCGTGAACATGGACCAGTCCACCGTAACGCTGCCCCAGGCCGCGGGCGAGCCGGTGCCCGACTTTATCCTGTTCAATTCCACGGGGCTCGGCTATGGCGTCTTTCCGGTGGCGCCCCAGCTGCCGGCGCAAATCGCCACCCTGGCCAATCCCGTGGCGCGCGCCGCCGCCTACATCAACCTCCACGAAAATATGCTGAACGGCCAGGTGCTCGCCCCGGCGCAGCTCCTGGCGATCTGCCGCCAGAACTTCACCCGCGAGCCCGAAGAGCTGAACTTGCGCCTGCTCACCACCCAGGCCAGCGATATTTTCTGGAAACTGCTCTCGCCCGCGCAGCGCTCGGCGCTCGGGCCGGCGCTGGAGCAGGCCGTTTGGCAAGCGCTACAGCAAAACCCCTCGGCCAACGCCAAAAAGCTGCTTTTCAAAACCTACCAGTCCATTGCCCTGACGCCGGCGGCGCAGACCCGGCTCTACGAAGTCTGGCAGACGCAGCGGCCCCCCGCCGGCGTGAAGCTCACGGAGGACGACTATACCGCGCTGGCGCTGGCGCTGGCCGTGCGCGATTACCCCGCGCCGCAGCTGCTGACGCAACAGCTCGCCCGCATTCAGAACGCGGACCGCCGCCGGCGCCTGCAGTTTCTGATGCCCGCGCTGGCGCCCGACGTCGCCACCCGGGACGCCTTTTTCGCCGGGTTGCACGAGCGGCCGAACCGCGCCAAAGAAGCCTGGGTAGCCTCGGCGCTGGGCTACCTGCACCACCCGCTGCGGCAGGCCACGTCCGAAAAATACCTGCCCGAAAGTCTGGCCTTGCTGGAAGAGATTCAGCGCACGGGCGATATTTTCTTCCCCTTCGCCTGGCTGGAAGCGACGTTGGGTGCATACCAGACGCCCACAGCCGCCGCCACCGTGCGGGCCTTTCTCCTGGCCCATCCCGACTATAATCCCAAGTTGCGCGCCAAGCTCCTGCAGGCAGCCGACGACTTGTTTCGGGCGGAAAAGCTTCTCGGCGCGCCCCGGTCGTAGGGGTTGGCTGATGAAAAGGCCGCGCAGCTACACCTTAAGATTTGTTTTCAAATAATAATAACGACGAGTCATGCAGAGCGTAGCGAAGCATCTCGCGGGGACGAATAATCAAAACGATGATAACGATTGATTTACTCGTCCACGCGAGATGCTTCGCTACGCTCTGCATGACGGTTTTTGGTTTAGGGAAAGGGCTCTTATTTAAAAGCCACGTTGGAATTATTGCCTTTCGCAGTGAGCTGCTCCGGCGTCTGCCCAGGAGCTTTAGCGGCTGGAGAAGCTGCCGTTGCCCGGTTGCCAGCCGGGTTGGGGCCGAACCTTCGTTAATTAATCAGGCGGCCGAAGGCTCTTTGAATCAGGTCTTTGGCCAGTGGAAAACGGAACAGCGCATTGCGCAGGCTGGCGCGGTACTGGTCGGCCGCCGAGGCGTAGCCGGTGCGCACCAGGCGGGCGAACACGGCGGGCGAACATCCGGTGTTGATTTCGATCCGGGGCAAGCGGCGCCGGTCGCTGTCGGGATCGATGGGGCCGCCGTGGACGGAAAAGCCCGCCGCGTAACCCACTTTATGCAGGGTGCGCAGAGCGGGCCGGTCGTAATTACCGAAGGGAAAAGCGTAGAATTCGACCGTTGTACCCAACTGCTGCTCAATAAGCCGCCGGCTTTTCAGTAGTTCCATCTGGAGCTCCGGGGCGGGGAGCCCGGCGTGGGCGGGGTGGGTGCAGCTGTGCGCCTGAATGTCCCAGCCCAGGTCCCGTAGGGTGCGGACTTCGGCCCAGGTCAGCGGGCGCTCGCCGGGCGGAACCGCTCGGGCCAGGGTGGGCGCGGTGGCGTAATCGGGCTGATCCACGACGCCGGTGGTCAGAAAAAGTGTAGCGGTGAACCCGTACCGTTGCAGCAGGGGCGCTGCCCGCGTCAGCAGGGAAAGATAGCCGTCGTCAAAGGTGAGGACCACGGCCGGGCCGGGGCGCGGGCCCTGCGTCCGGCGGCGATCCCACTCGGCGACAGTAATCACCTCGTAGCCAGCCGCGTGCAGCCAGGCCAGCTGTTGGGCAAACTGCGCCACGTCGATGTGCACCCGGTGCGGGCTGGCCGTTGGGTCGGCCAGCAGTGCGTGATACATGAGAATGGTGAGGGGCGGCGCGGGCATCAGCCGGGTTGGTTTTCCTGGCGGGTGGCGTCCCAGGCGGCCACGCCCCGGCCCAGCACGATGGTTCCGATGGCTTTCACCACCACCCCAATCAGCCGGAAACCCGAGAACAGCAGGAGGTAGTGGCGGGGCCGGGCATTAATCAGCCAGAGTCCGAGGGCGCCGTAGCCGCCAAAAGCCACAATCAATCCCAGCCAGACGCCGGGACCAACCAGGGCGAATTGCCCGAACCAGCCCGCCATCAACCCGAAGAAACCGGCCGCCAGCAGTAGCACCGAGCGGGGCGGCTGGAGCAGGTCGCCCGCCAGGTCGAGCTGCGCGGGATTGGCGTGCCGCAGGCCCCGCCGCAGCATCCGCAGGCCGTAGGTTTTGAAGGAATCATAATAACCCGCTAGCCAGCGCTGACGCTGCTTCTGGAAGGCTCCAGCATCGCTCACTACTTCGTAGCTCAGGCGGGCGGTGGGGCAGTAGGCGACTTTCAGGCCGTTTTCGGTGAGGTAGACTTTCCACTGTTTGTCCTCGGCCAGCGAGCCGGGGGGCAGCGCCATGAGATCGACAAAAATCGCTTCGCGCATGGAGCAGCCCAGTCCGAACAGAAAGGTATCGAGCCCCAGCAGCTTGCGCGTGCCCGAGAGCACCCATTGGCGCAGGGCCTCGGCGGCGGCGTCGAGCACGGTTACGTCGGAGGCGAAGGTGTTGCTCACGCTGCGGAAAGACTGCACTACCGGCGCCGCGCCCGGCCGCGTGTAGAGCTTATCCAGCTCGGTGAGGTAATCTGGTTCCAGGGTGCAATCAGCATCAATGATGCAAATGACGGTGGCTGAAAACGGGGCCTGCAGGGCGAGCGCCCCCACGGCGTAGCGAAGGGCCTGGGCTTTGTCGGACGGGGCGGCGGTGCTACGTTCCAGGCAGGTGACGCCGGCCTGTCGGGCCAGTCGGGCGGTGTGGTCGGTGCAGTTGTCGGCGATGACCACGGCGGAAAACGCCGCCGCCGGGTAGTCGAGCCGGCCAATGCTGGCCAGTAGCTGGGGCAGGAGCCGCGCCTCGTTGTGCGCCGGAATCAGGAGGGTAAATCGGGTGCGGATATCCGTCGGCGGGGCCGGCTGCGGGATAAAAAAGCGCTTGATCCGACCGTAGAAAATCAGAAAAACCCCCGCCGATGAAAGCAGGTACGCGCAGGCTGTCAGCGTGTACACCTGCCCGGCGTACCAGAGCCCGAGCAGCGTGGCCGCGCCGAGTCGCCGCGCAATTTCCAGGCCGGCCCGGTGGTCAGGATTTAGAAACAAAGGGAGGGAAATAAGCAGGGGTAGTGAGCACTGAGAAACGAGACTCCGGGCAGCTAGGTGGCGCTCACGCCGAGCGGGCTCAAGGATTTTTCCAGAATCAGCAGGCGCAGATCCTGCCGGGGAATGCCGAATTTGGGATCGGCCGGGAACGGCTCGGTGACGCCCGTGGAGCGGTAGCCGCGCCGCTCGTAGAAAGCAATAAGCTCGGGCCGCAGGGAAATGACACTCATCCGGCTCACCGTGCACTGGTGGCGCTGACCGAATTCCTCGGCTGCTTGCAGCAGAAATTTGCCCACGCCCAGGCCCTGCCCGACCGGTGCCACGGCCAGCATGGTCAGGTAGAGCACCCCTCCGGCTTTGGCCTGCACGTGGAAGCAGCCCAGGGTTTCGCCGGTCGCCGTGCGGCAGAGCAGCAGGGCGGCGGCGGGGGCGGCGAGCATCGCCCGCATCTCATTTTCGTCGATACGCTGGCCGCCCTCGATCAGGTCGGCTTCACAGGTCCAGCCCAGGCGGGAGGCTTCGCCCCGAAAAGCACTGTTGACGAGGCGGGTAAGCAGCGGGACGTCGGCGAGGGTGGCCGTGGCGAGGGTGAAAGTCATGCCGCAAAAGTAGCGGGCGGTGGTTTATATAGATGAAAAATTATCTTTAATTAAATAAACACATTTCTGAGACTGAGATTTGATGTGGATTTATTTCGCACAGAGTTGGGGGAGGAAAAAGGAGTTTCACGGAGCTGTCAACTTCTCCTATTAACTCCTTTTCCCTCCCCCAACTCCGTGCGAAATAAAGATCCTCACTCCCGCAAATACCGGCTTAAGTCCGAGACACTCACCACCCCCAGCTGCCGCGCCTGCCGCTGCCGCATGAGCAGGGCGTAAGTATTGTTGAAACCCAGGGGCGCCAGCCACTCCAGGCCATAGCGGCGGCGAAACTCCGCCCGCACGTAGCTCAGCACGGCGGCGGGGCGGCCGGCCAGCGAATCGACTACCGCGGGGCGGGGCTGCAGCAGCACCAGCAGGCCCGTGCCAGTATATTCGGGGTAGAGGTCGATGGCGCCGCTGCGCAGGGCTTCGAAGCAGATAGTGGTGCCGCCCAGGCCGGTTTTGGTTTCCACGGCCAGGTTGGTGTTGCCGCGAATGAGGGCGGCGTATAGCTCGGTCAGAATATATTGCTCGGCGAAAATCTTGGAACCCAGCCGCACCACGGCCGCACCCGCCACGGCCGGGCGCGGGGTGCGCCAGAGCCCGCGCCGTCGCAAAAATGCTTCGGCAATGGCCGCCGGCGGCTGGTGCAGGTAGTCGGCGCGGTAGTTCAGGTCGGTCATGGTTGAATCGGAAATCTGGCCGTCGAGTCGGGCCAGCACGGCGGCCAGCTCGGGGTGGGCGCGTAGCACGGCCGGCCGTACGACGGGCACGGCGTAGTAGGGCGGAAATAAGCGGCGGTCGTCGCGCAGCACGCGCAGCCCGTAGGCGCGGATGCGGCCGTCGGTCGAGTAGCCGTCGATTACGTCCACGTCGGCGTGGCGGGCGGCTTCGTAAACCAGCGCCGGGGCCAGCACCACGCTGGGCAGGTGGGTGAGGCCGTAGGCGTGGGTGAGGCCGGGCAGCCCATCGGTCCGGCCCACAAACTCGGGGCTGAAGCCGGCCAGCAGCCGTCCGGTAGCGCGGGGCAGCAGGTACAGCCCCCCCAGCAGCGGCAGCGCCACCAACAGCACGGTGCCCGCTTGCCGCAGCCGGCGGGTGCTCAGGCGCTGCACGCCGCTGAGCACAGCATCGAATGCCAGGGCCAGCCCGGCGGCGGGCAGGGCCCCGGCCAGAATCATCACCGGATTATTGAGGGCGATGCCGCCGAAAATGAATTCGCCCAGACCGCCCGCCGCCACGTAGGCCGCCAGCGTGGCCACGCCCACATTAATCACGGTGGCCGTGCGGATGCCGGCCATGAGCACCGGCAGGGCCAGCGGCAATTCTACCCGGCGCAGCACCTGCCCATCCGTAAGGCCCAGGCCCCGGGCGGCTTCCACCACGGCTGCCGGCACGCCCTGAATCCCCGCCAGCGTGTTGCGAATAATGGGCAGGAGTGAATAGAGAAACAGCGCGAAAATCGCCGGCTTCGGCCCGATGCCCAGCAGCGGAATCAGAAAGCCGAGCAGGGCGATGCTGGGGATGGTTTGCAACACGCCCGCGAGGCCCAGCACGGCCGGCGCCCAGCGCGGCCGCCGCGACAAGCCCAGCCCCACGGGCACGCCCAGCAGCACCGCCAGCAGCAGCGAAGCCGCCGTCAGGCCAATGTGCTGGAGGGTTTGCTCGCCCAGCTTGCCGGCCTGTTCGTGCCAGAAAGTAAGGAGGGCGCCTATCGTTTCCATGTCGATTCTGCTCGCTGTAATGCCTCGCCGAAAGCGGCCATGAGCCCGGCCACGGTGAACGCCGCCGCAGGGCCGTACGCGGGGCCGGTCAGGATTTCGAGCGCATCGTGCACGGTGGTTTGGGGGGTGAAAGCGGGCGGGTTGTCCGGCTGACGGTCCGCTTCGCGTAATTTATTTCCCAAGAAAAGATCGCCCAGCGTGAGGGTGCGAAGCTGCAAGGCCAGCCGCTCGGCGGCGAAGAAATGGCGCACAAATGCATTAGCGGGCCGAAACAGCAGCTCGCGCGGGGTGCCCAGCTGCTGCACCCGGCCGGCTTCGAGCAGCAGGATGCGGTCGCCCAGCTCGAAGGCTTCGGTCACGTCGTGGGTGACGAGGACGATGGTTTTTGCCCGCAGCTCCTCCAACTCCCGGAACTCGCGGCGGATGCCGGCCCGGGTAATCGGGTCGAGGGCGCCGAAGGGCTCATCGAGCAGGATGATCGGCGGATCGGCGGCCAGGGCGCGGGCCAGGCCCACGCGCTGCTGCTGGCCGCCCGAGAGCTGGTGCGGCAGCTGCGCGGCGTAGCGCGCCGGCGGCAGGTGCAGACGGGTGAGCAGCGCCGCCGTGCGCGCCGCAATGGCGGCTGGGGCGTGCCCGAGCAGGCGCGGCACCACGGCAATATTCTCGGCCACCGTGTAATGGGGCAGCAAACCGACCTGCTGAATGACGTAGCCGATGCCGCGCCGCAGCGTGGCGGGCAGCTGCTGGCGCACGTTGCGGCCATTGATTTCCACGCGGCCGGCATCGGGTTCGAGCAGGCGGTTGAGCAGCTTGAGCAGGGTCGTTTTGCCGCAGCCGCTGGGGCCGAGCAGCACGAGGGTTTCCCCGGCCGCGACGTCGAACGAGACGTCCTGCACCACGGCGTGCCCGCCAAAATGCCGGTTGAGCCGGATGGCACGAATAACAGGGGGCGTGGGATCGGGCATGGCGAGCAAGGTAAACCCCACCGGCGCAGTTGGGTTAGGCCGGCGGCCGATAAAACCGCGCCGCACCCGCGCCGGAATAGTATCTTGGGCCAATTACTCGCCCTCTTCATTCTTCTTATGCAGTCTAAATTTCTCCTTTCGGTTCTCTTTCTCGTCCTGTTGCGCTTGTCCGGCGCGGCCCAGGTCTACTCCGCTACCGATCCGTTGGCGCACACCTTCAGCATTGTAGCGCGCGATCCGGCCACCGGCGAAATGGCCGTGGCGGTGCAAAGTCACTGGTTTTCGGTGGGCACTTCGGTGAGCTGGGCCGAGGCCGGGGTGGGCGTGGTAGCTACGCAGTCATTCACCAATAAATCTTTTGGGCTGCGCGGTCTGGCTTTGCTAAAAAGCGGAAAATCAGCCCAGCAGGCGCTCGACGAGCTGCTCGCCAACGATGAGGGCCGCGACGTGCGCCAGGTGGCCATTCTCGATAATCAGGGCCGGGTGGCGGCCCACACCGGCAAGAAGTGCGTCGATATGGCCGGGCACATCACCGGCAACCAGTTTTCGGTGCAGGCCAACATGATGATTTCCGCTAAAGTCTGGCCCGCTATGGCCAAAGCGTACGAGCAGAATGCCGGCCTGCCCCTGGCCGAGCGGGTGCTGGCCGTGCTCGACGCGGCCCAGGCCGTGGGCGGCGATATCCGGGGCCGGCAGTCGGCCGCCCTATTGGTCGTACGCGGCCAGGCCACCGACGGCCCCTGGGTCGACCGCCTCGTGGACCTGCGCGTGGACGACAGTGCCGCCCCGCTCCCCGAGCTGCGCCGCCTCCTCAGTCTGCACCGCGCCTACGACCACATGAACGCCGGCGATCTGGCCGTGGAGAAAAACGACATGCCCAAAGCCATCCAGGAATACCAGGCCGCCGAAAAAATGTTCCCCCAGAATCTGGAAATGAAGTATTGGCACGCAATCACCCTGGCCAATAAGCAGCAGGTGCCCGCCGCGCTAGCCCTGCTCCGCCCCATTTTCAAGCAGGAGCCCAACTGGCGCACCCTCACCGAACGCCTGCCCAAAGTCGGCCTGCTCACCGTCTCGCCCGCCGAGCTGCAACAAATTTTGACTTTGAAATAAAGGGGATTGCCGTCCGTCAGGCAGAGCGCAGCATCTCGCGTGGACGAGTAACCTATTTGTTGCAACCGTTTTGATTACTCGTCCACGCGAGATGCTTCGTTGCGCTCTGCCTGATCAGAATTCTACCATTGAAGCTATTCAGAAAGTTATTTTTCAAAACGTCTGTCACCCTGAGCAGAGCGAAGGACCTGATCACGTCTGACTGATGACCACTCAGCTGTGATCAGGTCCTTCACAAGCTCAGGAATGACAGAAATTTTGAATTCCTAAACAGGCTCAACTTCAAAACAACTGCCTCGAACTCATGAACTACGTTTTCCCCGGCACCCTGCTCGCCACTTTGCTGCTTAGCAGCTCCATTCGGGCGCAGGAAATGCCGCTGGTGGTGCCCAAACCCGTGCTCGCCGCGCTTGATCAAGTGCAGCCCGGGGCCATTAAAGCCCACATTGCCTACCTGGCCGATGATCGGCTCAAGGGCCGCCAGCCTGGCACCGAGGGCTACCAAATGGCGGTTGACTACGTGACGAAGCAGCTCAGGGACCTGGGCGTAGCGCCGGCCGGCGACGGTGGCACCTACGTGCAAAAGGTGCTGTTGCGCCGGGCCTTCCTCCAGCCGGGCGCTACGCTCACGGTGCGCGACGCGGCAGGGGCCATGCCCGCGCTCGTGGCCGGGCAGGACTACATTATTTACCCAAACCCCGAGCTGCCCGCCACCACCGTGACCGACGCGCCGCTGGCCTTCGCCGGTTTCGGCATCAGCGCGCCCGAGCTGGGCTACGACGACTATGCCGGGCTCGATGTGCGGGGCAAAGTGGTGGTGATCGTGCGCGGGGCGCCGCGCCCGTTCGCGTCTACCGTGGCGGCGGCCAGCCAGGATCTGGCGGGGCTGCTGGCGGCGGCGGCCCGCCACGGGGCCGTGGGCCTGATCGTGGGCACCACCCACGCCGGCCCGTCTGCCCTGCTGCCGGATTTGAAGCGCGGGACGTACAGCGTGCTCGGAGCCGATGGCAAAGTGGCGGCCTCGCGCTCCTTCGCCGTGGGCAGCCGGCAGCAGCTCTACGCCGCCGTGAATGCCGCCACTTTGAACCACTTTCTTCAGTCGGCGGCGCTGGATACCGGGCAGGTATTTGCCGCCATTCGCAGTGGCAAACCCGCCTCGGCCGCCCTGCGCACCAGCCTGAGCGCGGTGGCGCAGGCCCGGTATCAGGACATCGAAAGCTATAATGTGGTGGGCCAGATCCCCGGTTCAGACGCGAAGCTGCGGGCCGAATACGTGGTGCATTCCGCCCACCTCGACCACCTGGGCATCGGCGTGCCGGTGCGGGGAGACTCCATTTACAACGGCGCGCACGATAATGCCTCGGGCGTGGCCTGCGTGCTGGAGATCGCCAAAATCTACTCCCGGCTTAAGGAGAAGCCCCGGCGCTCGATGCTGTTCGTATTCGTCACGGGCGAGGAACTGGGCCTGCTCGGCTCGGCGGCGTTCGCCGTGCATCCCACCGTGCCGAAGGCCGCGCTGGTGGCCGATATCAACATGGATATGCCCACCATTATCGCGCCGCTGCTGGCGGTGGTGGCCCTGGGCGGGCAGCATTCCACCCTGGCCGCGCCGGTGGCCCGCGCCTGTGCCTACCTGCACCTCGAACTCGAAGCCGACCCCGAACCGGAGCAAAACCGCTTCATTCGTAGCGATCAGTACAGCTTCGTGACCCAGGGAATTCCGGCCCTGCACCTCAAATACGGCAATAAAACTGCCGACGGCCGCAACAACCTCAGCCAGCAGGTGCAGGAGTGGCGGGCCGTCACCTACCACAAGCCGCAGGACGATATCAACGGCCGCTTCGATTTTGAAGCCGGCCGCAAATACGTGCAGCTCTGCTTCCTGGTCGGTTACCAGGTGGCCCAGGCGCCGGCCCGCCCGACGTGGAACGGGGCCGATTTTTTCGGCCAGCGCTATGGCCGCCGGTAGCGGGCGCTAGGCGAGCTCGCCCAGGTCTTCCACCTTGCCCATGGCTCCGCTCTCGAAGTCGGCGATGGCCTGCACCAGCTCCGCATTGGTGTTCATCACGAACGGGCCGTAGGTGGCCAGCGGCTCCTCGATGGGCTGGCCGGCCAGCACGAGAACAATACTGTCGGTGGTACTGGTGAGGTGGACGGCTGGGGCATCCCAGCCCAGCACCACGAGCTGCATAGTGGCGGCGGGCCGGTCGCCGTTGATCAGCACGTCGCCCTTCACGATGTAGAGGCCCACGTTATAATCGGCAGGCAGATGGAGTGTTACTTGGCCGCCCGCCGTCTGGTGGATGTCCAGCATTGTGAGGGGGGAGAACGTGGTGGCCGGGCCGGTGGCGTCCTCGTAGGTGCCCGCAATTACGCGGATGGTGCCTTTGCCGTCGGGCGTGGGCCGGGTCTGGATGGTGGCGGCGGGAATATCCTGGTAGTTGGCGGCCACCAGTTTATCCTTTTGGGGCATATTTACCCAGAGCTGCACTACTTCGAGGGTGCCGCCCTGGCGGGTGAATTCTTTTTCGTACATCTCCTCGTGCAGCAGGCCGGCGCCGGCCGTCATCCACTGCACATCACCGGGGCCGATATTGCCCTGGTTGCCGGCCGTGTCGCGGTGGGCGAGTACGCCCTGGTACATCACGGTCACGGTTTCGAAGCCCCGGTGCGGGTGCGGCGGCGAGCCCAGCGGCTGGTTGCTCGGGGCCACGGTCATGGGACCGATGTGGTCGATGAGCAGGAAGGGGCTGAGCTGGCGGATGCGCGGACCCGGCATAGGGCTGGTCACGGCAAAGCCGTCGCCGACAGCTTTCTTGTTGCCGTCGATCACCTGAAATATTCTGCGGTAGCTGGTCGTCATGGGGAGGAAAGGAAGGCGCGGTGGCCCGGGTCCGGGCGCGGCGGGGTGGAGATTGGAGAAAAGCATTTGGAGCTGGAATAGTTATCCCGTCCGTCGGGCACCGGCCCGAAACTTTCCCTGGCTCCGGATGCTTTAAGCGTTCGTACTTTTGTAATCGTACGCGGCCCGGCCGCTCCTTAAATTCTAATTACGACAATGGCAGTTTATCCCGAATACATGGTCGCGCCCATCCGGCAGGACCTCACCGAAGTGGGTTTTGAGCAGTTGATGACCGCGGCCGAAGTCGATTCCGCCCTCGCCTCGCACGAAGGTACCGTCCTGGTTGCCATCAACTCGGTGTGCGGCTGCGCCGCCTCCAAGGCCCGCCCGGCCCTGAAAATGGCTTTGGCCAGCGCCGACAAAAAGCCCGGCAAACTCATCACCGTCTTTGCCGGCATGGAAACCGAAGCCGTCGCCAAGATGCGCGAGCACCTGTTGCCTTACCCGCCTTCCTCGCCCTGCATCGCCCTGTTCAAGGACGGTGAACTGGTCCACATGATCGAGCGCTACCACATCGAAGGTTCGGATGCCATGCGCATTGTTAATAATCTGCAAGGGGCTTTCGAGGAGTACTGCTAGACCACGGATTAGCGCGGATTTTAGCGGATTTCACGGATTTTGAGGACGGCTCCTTTCGTGGAGCCGTACTTTTTTGTGTTTAACGGTCAGCTTGTCCGGGGAGGATTGTGTAATAATCGTCGGTGTCGTAGACTCGGTTCTCCAAAATTGATGAGCAGCGCTACTTCCAACCGATAGGCTTTTAGATAGTTGACGACCTGCGAAAAATTGGAGTCGACCAATTCATGCAGCGCCTTCAATTCAACAAGTACTTGGCCTTCAACTAAAAAGTCAGCCCGGCGAGAACCAATATTGGTATCCTTATAGAAAACGGGGAGGTGTACTTCGCCTTGAAAATTAAGGCCAGCAAGTTTCATTTCAACAGCCATCCCCCGCTGATAAATTATCTCCGGAAACCCGCTGCCCAGCTCCCGATGCACACTCATGGCGCAACCAATAATTGTCTGGGTAAGATTATTGAATCGATTATCGAGTAGCATTCAGCAAATAAAATCGCCGAAACACAAAAAAGGACGGCCCCACCAAAGGAGCCACCCACAAAATCCGTGAAATCCGCTAAAATCCGTGCTAATCCGTGGTCTGATTAGCTACCTCGAGAATCGCCGAAACACAAAAAGGACAGTCCCATCAAAGGAGCCGTCCCCAAAATCCGTGAAATCCGCTAAAATCCGAGCTAATCCGTGGTCTAGTTAGCCACTTCGCTTAGAAATTTTATCCGTACCAGCCGCAGTTCCTCCTCGGTAAAGTCGTCGCTGCCAAGCTCCTGGAGCGCTATAGCGATGCTGTCGGTGCTGGCCTGCATGAAGTAATCGTAGATTTCCTCCTGACGGTCGGCTTCCACCATTTCCTCCAGGTAATAATCGAGGTTGAGGCGGGTGCCGGAATTGCAGATGTGCTCGATTTCCTCCATCAGCTCGCCCATGCCGATGCCTTTGGAGGAAGCAATGTCCTCCAGCATCATCTTCTTGTCGATCTGCTGAATGACGTAAATCTTGATCTTGGAACGGTTTACGGCCGACTTCACCACCACGTCCTCGGCGGTTTCGATGTCGTTGTCCAGCACGTACTGCTTGATGAGCGCCACGAACGGCGCGCCAAACTTCTGGGCCTTGCCCTGACCCACACCCGAAACGTGCGTCAAGTCGTGCAGGCTCTGGGGAAAGGTGGTGGCCATCTCCTTCAGGCTCGGATCCTGAAAAAGGACGTAGGGCGGCAGGTTTTTCTGCTTGGCCACCTGCTTGCGCAGGTCCTTGAGCTGGGTGAACAGCACCTCATCGTGGCCGGCGGCGTGCTGCTCCTCCTCCTTGTCTTCGTCGGCCTTCTGCTCGGCGTCGAAATTGTGGTCTTTGGTGAGCGTGATGGAATGCGGGTTCTCAATAAAGGCGATGCCTTTCTCCGTGATGCGCACCAGGCCGAGGCTGTCGATATCTTTCTCCAGAAAGCCGTTGAGCAAGCACTGGCGCAGGGCCGAGTGCCAGAACTGCGCATCGCCCAGCGCCTTGCCCTGGCCGTAGACCGGCAGCGCATTGTGGGCGTAGCTCTCGATGTGCGGGTTGCTCAGCCCCAGCAGCACCTGCCCGATGTGGGTCAGGTTGAAGCGGGCCTCGGTCTGGACCACGGCGCGCAGGGCCAGGCCCACGGCCTCCTCGCCCTCAAAGCGCTCCTTGGGGTGGCGGCAGTTGTCGCAGAAGCCGCAGTCGGTGGCCATCGTCTCGCCAAAATAGTGCAGCAGCTGCCGCCGCCGGCACACCGCCGACTCGGCGTAGTTGGTCATTTCGGCCAGCAGCTGGTGGGCGTTGTCGCGCTCGGTCACGGGCTTGTCCTTGCTGAACTTCTCCAGCTTCAGAATATCGTCGTAGCTGTAGAACATCAGGCAGTTGCCCTCCAGGCCGTCGCGCCCGCCGCGCCCGGTTTCCTGGTAGTAGCCCTCAATGCTCTTGGGGGCGTCGAAGTGAATCACGAAGCGCACGTCGGGCTTGTCGATGCCCATGCCGAAGGCGATGGTAGCCACAATCACATCGCACTCCTCGTTGAGAAACGCGTCCTGATTGTCGATGCGGGTTTGCTGATCGAGGCCGGCGTGGTAGGGGCGGGCGCGCACGTCGTTGACGCGCAGCAGCTCGGCAATTTCCTCTACTTTCTTCCGGCTCAGGCAGTAAATAATGCCGGCCTTGCCCTTGTGCCCCTTCACGTACTGAATGAGCTGCTTTTTGGTATTATGCTTGGCCCGCACCTCGTAGTAGAGATTGGTGCGGTTGAACGACGTTTTGAACACCGACGCATCATCCATCTGCAGGTTCTTCTGGATGTCGAGCTGCACCTTGGGCGTGGCCGTGGCCGTGAGCGCAATGATGGGCACATTGCCGCCCAGGCTGTCGATGATGGTGCGGATCTTCCGGTACTCGGGCCGGAAATCGTGGCCCCACTCCGAAATGCAGTGGGCCTCGTCGATGGCTACGAAGCTAATGGTGGACTTCAGCAAAAACTCAATCGTATCGTCCTTGGACAGGCTTTCCGGCGCCACGTACAGCAGCCGGACCTCCCCGCTGATGACGTCCCGTTTCACCCGGTTCATCTCCGTCTTGGTCAGGGTCGAATTATAAACCTGTGCATTCACGCCGAACGCGCTGAGCTGGTCGACCTGATTTTTCATCAGCGCAATGAGCGGCGAGATCACAATGGCCGTCCCCGGAATGACCAGCGCCGGCAGCTGGTAGCACAAGCTCTTACCCGCCCCCGTGGGCATGATAACGAAGGTGTTGTGCCCCGCCAGCACATTCTGAATAACGGCTTCCTGCGTGCCCCGAAACTGGCCATAGCCAAATACTTCTTTAAGCGTATGTTTCAGATCGGCGGTGAGGGCCGGGGATTCCTGCAGGGCAACGAAAGACATAGGAAGGAAGCTCAGATAAGGGGCGGATTAATGCGCGGTTCGTAACGAAGATAGGCATAAATCACGCTTTTAGGCTGAAAAAACGACGTTTTTCTTGAACTATGGAAAATAATCAGGTCACTTAAAAAGCTGATGAACACGGCCGGCCGGGGTTTATCAGCAATAAATCGAATATTAGAATTACTATTGAATAAAATCAAGGGCCAAATCGTTATTCCGGGCCCCGGCAATTTGACAGCGGCGGGCTTCGGCTTCTTTTGCCCAATTTTGCGCGACCATTTATCGTTTCGTCCATGTCCGCTTCTATTCAACCCGCTCATTCGGCCGCCGCCGTTGCGCCGCTACCCCTCGATGTGCTGGCCATTGCCCGCCAGGTGCTGCTTGAAGAAGCCGCCGCCCTGCATGATGTGGCCGCCGCGCTCACCGCTACGCCCGACTTTACGAACTGCGTGCAGGCCATTTTGCGCCTCAAGGGCCGCGTCGTGGTGACGGGTATTGGCAAGAGCGCCCACATTGCCGGTAAAATAGTGGCCACGCTCAACAGCACCGGCACGCCGGCCCTGTTTATGCACGCCGCCGATGCCATTCACGGCGATCTGGGCATGATTCAGCCCGAAGACTTCGTGCTGGCCATCAGCAAGAGCGGCGACACGCCCGAAATCAAAGTGCTGGTGCCGCTGCTGCGCCGCAAGGGCGTACCCCTGGCCGCGCTGGTGAGTAACGCCGATTCGTACCTGGGCCAGCAGGCCACTTACGTGCTGCATGCGCCTGTGCTGAAGGAAGCCTGTCCCAATAACCTGGCTCCGACCACCAGCACCACGGCCGCCCTGGCCCTGGGCGACGCCTTGGCCGTGTGCCTGCTCGAAAGCCGGCAGTTCACCGCCGCCGACTTTGCCCGCCTGCACCCTGGCGGCACGCTCGGCAAACGCCTCTACCTGAAAGTGGGCGACCTGAGCGGCCAGAATCAGCGCCCCCAGGTCGGCGAAGACGCACCCCTGAAAGAGGTGCTGCTAGAAATCTCGGGCAAACGCCTCGGGGCCACGGCCGTGCTCACCGCCGCCGGCCAGCTCGCCGGCATCATCACCGACGGCGACCTGCGCCGCATGCTGGGCAGCTTCGCCGACCTCGAAACGCTGCGGGCGCGGGACATTCTCACGCCCCACCCCGCCACTATCGACGTAGAAGACTTTGCCGCCGAAGCCCTTGCCCGGATGCAGCTCCGCAACATCACCCAGCTGGTAGTGACGGAAGCCGGGAAGTTCGCCGGCTTCATTCACCTGCACGATTTGCTGCGCGAAGGCCTGGTCTGAGCGCGACTTCAATCCTTTGCAATTAAATTATCCGACTTAAAGTTGGATGCATCCTACCTTTGATTCAATGAATTCTACTTATCTGATCGTGATGGCCGGCGGCATTGGCAGCCGGTTCTGGCCCTTTAGCCGCACCAACCACCCCAAGCAATTTCACGACGTGCTCGGCGTGGGCCGGTCCATGCTCCAGCTCACGGTGGATCGTTTCGCAGGCGTTTGTCCGCCCGAAAACGTGTTCGTCGTCACCAACCGCGACTACATGGGTCTGGTGCAGGAGCACCTGCCCGCGCTGCCGGCCGATCAGATTCTGGGTGAACCCATCGGCCGCAACACGGCCCCGTGCATTGCCTACGCCAGCTACCGCATCGCCCAGCGCGATCCCCGGGCTACTATTATCGTCACGCCGGCCGACCACGCCGTGCTGCGCGAGGACGAGTTCCGCCGCCTCATCGGCCTGGCCGTGACCACGGCGCAGACCCACGACGTGCTCATCACGCTCGGCATTCAGCCTTCCCGGCCCGACACTGGCTACGGCTACATTCAGTACATGGATGAGCACTCGCTCCCCGGCGGCCTGCTGCACAAAGTCAAGACCTTCACCGAAAAGCCGAATCTGGAGCTGGCCCGCATGTTCGTGGAGAGCGGTGACTTTCTCTGGAATTCCGGCCTGTTCGTGTGGCGGGCCGATGTGATTCTGGCCGCCTTTCACCAGTACCTGGGCGACATCGCCGAGGTATTCGACGAGGGCCTCACCCGCCTGGGTACCGCTGAGGAAGAAGCGTTTATCAGCGAAGCGTACTCGCGCTGCCGCAATATCAGCATTGACTACGGCGTGATGGAAAAGGCGGACAACGTGTTCGTCCTGCCCGCCGATTTCGGCTGGAGCGACGTGGGCACCTGGGATTCGCTCCACCGTATCGGAGAGCAGGATGAAAACGGCAACATGGTGAGCGGCGACGTGCTGCTCTACGACACCACCGGCTGCGTCATCAAAACCCCCGCCGAGCGCCTGGTAGTGGTGCAGGGTCTGGAAGATTACATCGTAGCCGAATACGACAACGTCCTGCTCATCTGCAAGCGCAGCGAGGAGCAGCGCGTGAAAGAATTCGTAGCTGACGTGAAAGCAAAAAAAGGCGCCGGGTACAATTAAGCGGTACTTCCGGCGGTTATTTTTCAAAGCAAAAAAGGCGGTGGCAAATTTGAGAATAGTCAAGCGACTATTCTCAAATTTG
>JAYWCH010000002.1:0-1715 GCA_043780755.1 Hymenobacter sp. | reverse complement strand
CGTGGTGCCGGCCTTCCTGGGCGAGTCGCACTTCAACGAGCGCAGCTACTCGCTGTCCTATTCCTGGACGCCCGAGCGCCGCGAGCTCGACTACCTCCGACAGACCGGTGCTTCCGACGAAACGGCCAAGGAGGTCAAGATCTTCGGGCTGTCCGATTTTCTGATTAACCGCTTCCGCGAGCTGTCCGACAACTTTTACCGGCAGAATAAAAGCCTCGTGCTGCGCCGCGCCGGCTGGGGGGCGCTGTTTGCGGGCGTCGGCGCGGCTGGCTACTACGGGGCCTACGTCTACATCCTGGCCCGGGCCGTGGCCGGGCAGATTTCCCTCGGGCAGCTCACTTTTCTGGCGGGCTCGTTCGGGCGGCTGCGCAGCTTGCTCGAGGCCATTCTGGGCCGCTTCAGCTCCGTGGCCGATGGCGCCTTGTACCTCCAGGATTTTTTCGATTTCTTTGCCCTGCGGCCACGCATCATCCGGCCGGCCGCCGGGGAAACCACGGTGCGGCCTTTTCCCCGGCCCATTCAGCAGGGATTTCAGTTTGAAAACGTCGGGTTTCAGTACAAAAGTGGCACAAAATGGGCCATCCGAAACCTCTCGTTCAACCTGGCGGCGGGCGAAAAGCTGGCGCTGGTGGGCGAAAACGGCGCTGGCAAAACTACGCTCGTCAAGCTCCTGGCCCGGCTCTACGACCCCGGCGAAGGCCGGATTCTGCTCGATGGCCACGATCTGCGCGAGTACGACCCGGCTGAGCTGCGCCAGGAAATAGGCGTCATCTTCCAGGATTTTGTGCGCTTTCAGCTCCCGGCCGGGCAGAACCTGGCCGTGGGCCGCATCGAGGAGCGGCAAAACCAGGCCCGCATCGAAACCGCCGCTCAGCAAAGCCTGGCCGATACCGTCATCGCCAAGCTGCCCGGCGGCTACGACCAGATGATTGGCCGCCGCTTCAACGGCGGGGTAGACCTGAGCGGCGGCGAGTGGCAGAAAATCGCCCTCGGCCGCGCCTACATGCGCGACGCCCAGCTGCTTATCCTCGACGAGCCCACCGCGGCCCTCGACGCCCGCGCCGAGCACGAGGTGTTCCAGCGTTTCGCCGAGCTGACCAAGGGCAAAACGGCCGTCCTCATCAGCCACCGCTTCAGCACCGTGCGCATGGCCGACCGGATTCTGGTCATTGAAAACGGCGAGTTTGTGGAGATTGGCTCGCACGAGGCGCTGCTGGCCAAGGGCGGGCGCTACGCCGAGCTGTTCGCCCTGCAGGCCGCGGGCTACCGCTAGGGGTTGGCATTACGGCAATATTCAGCTATTAACATGATTAAGTAATAAATAATGATTGATAAATGATGCAAAATTTAAACATTAGAGCTCACTAAACCGGCGGGCCTTCTCGTATGAAAGGGCACTTACTAAACCGGCCTATTCTTATGAAATCGATTGCTACTTTATTGTTGATGACCGTGCTTGTCCTGACCGGCTGCATGACTACCCGCGAGGCCCGCGTCGAATCGGACTACAGCTACCGGGGCAACTTCCGGCACTACCGCACCTATGATTTCGTGACCGGCACCGGCCTGACCGCCGACAGCAGCCGCCTGGGGCAGTCGCTGCGGGAAGCCATTCAGCAGCGCTTTCTGGCCCAGGGCTACCGCCTGGCGCACCGTCGGCCCGATATGCTGGTGAATTTCCGGGTTTACCAGGGCGATATGAACTTCCACGGCTT
>JAYWCH010000001.1:0-34903 GCA_043780755.1 Hymenobacter sp. | reverse complement strand
TGGCGGAGCATCTGCTGCTGCCCGGCCAGCTTGGCCAGCTCCTGCGACATGGCCCGGCCGGTCTTGCCACTCTTGGATAGCTGCTGAATCTGCTCGTTGAGCTGCTTTTGCATCTGGCCCAGGTTGCCGGGGCCGGGCTTGCTGCCCTGGCCCTGCCCTTTGCCCTTGCCTTTTTTGCGGCCGGGCTTGCCCTGGCCGTCTTTGGGGGCGCCCTTGCCGGCCTGCTGCTCCTGCTGCATCTGGTTGAGGGTGCTGCCGAGCATCAGGGCCAGGTTGTTCATGCTGGTCATGGCCTGCTGCTGGGTGGCAGTGGCCCGGCCCGGATCGCGCTGCTGAATGTGGGTGAGAGATTCGTCCATGCGGCCGTTCATTTCCCCTACTTCGCGGGTCACGAAGCTCTGAATCTTGGGCTCCTTCTTAGCCAGTGCGTAGAGCGAATCCTGAATAATGCGGGCGTCGTCGCGCAGCTTCCGCTGGGTCTGGCCCAGCTGCACGAAGCGCGGATCGCTCTGGTCCACTTTGCGGAAATCCTTCATTAGGCTCTCCTGATCAAAGCTGAGCGTGAGCAGGTTGTCGAGAATATCGCGCAGGTCGTCGATGTTCTGCTGGGCCTGATCGCTTTCCTCCTCGCTCATCTGGTCGCGCATTTTCTTAGCCATCTGCTTAAGGCGGGCGGCGGCGCTTTTTTGCTTGGCGGCGGCTTTTTTATTCTGGTTTTTGCTCAGCTGCTGCTGGCTTTCCTGCATGTCCTGACTGGTCTGTTCCTGCTCGGGCTTCTGCTCGTTCAGGCCGTTCTGGTCGCCCAGCTCTTTGTCCAGCTGCTTCAATTCCTGCAGCTCTTTCTTCAGGTCCTCAAACTCCTTTTGGTTGGCGGTCTGTTCCTGTTTGAGCTGTTCGTTCTTCGCCTTCTGGTCCGGGTTGGAGGCTTTGTTGTCGGGGTTTTCCTTGTCGTTCTGCGCGGTTTTTTCGGCCAGCTGATCTTCCTGCTTGGCCAGCTCATCAAGCTTGTCAGCTGCGGCTTCGGCCTTCTGTTCGAGCTGCATCTGTTTGAACATTTCCAGGGCGCGGTCCAGCTCTTTTTGCAGCGTGTCCTCCTTATTTTCGAGCTGCTGGAGCAGCTTCTGCATCTCAGCGTCGGGCTGTTTTTGCTGCTGGAGCAGCTTTTGCAGCTTTTCGTAGAGTTTTTTGGTTTCGGGATCGAGCAGGTCGGCCATCAGCTTTTTCAGGTCCTCGGCCTTTTTGGCCAGCTCCTCACTTTTGGGGTTGAACTGGTCCTGTTTCTGCTGCAATTGCTCGAACAGCTTCTGCATCTGCTCCATCTGCTGGTTCATCTGCTCTTTCTGATCGAGCATGTTTTCCAGCTGCTTGCGGTCCTGAAAGCTCAGGTTGCGCTTGGTTTTTAGCTTGTCCTGGGCTTTGGCCAGCTCGCGCTCCATCTTCTTGCTTTCCTTGGCGGCCTGGCTCAGCTGGCCGGCCACCGATTGGGCCTGGGCCGTGAGCTCCTGGCGCAGCTCGCGGCGGTTGGGCAGGCGGAATTCGGCGGGGCGGGTGCGGCTGGCTTTGGGGCCGTGCACGCCGTCGTTGTCCCAGGCTTCCACGAAGTATTCGAGGCGGTCGCCGGGTCGCAGATTCAGCGGGTTCAGGTTCCAGGTGTAGGCGTAAGTGCCCGCGCTTTCGCGGGGCAGGGCGATGGGAATCGACCGCGCCGCGCCGGCCGCCGGGCTTTTATCGCCGGCGCGGCGCAGGCTGTAGTGCAGCTCCAGGCGGGTCAGGCCGTAATCGTCGCGCACGGTGCCGCCCATCGCCAGGTAGCGCCGCGTCACTGTATCCGCAAACGCCTCCAGGCTGAGCGTCGGCGGCAGGTCGGGCACGGCGGTGAGTTGGTAGGAAATGGGGTCGCGGTTCAGGCTGGCCGGATTTTTCAGGCGCAGCAGGTACGGCTGCGAGCGCAGCACCCGCCGCGTGGCGACGAAGGTGCCCGCTTCATGGTGGGCGGCGAGCGTCTCGGACGGGTTCTGAAAAACCAGGGCCAGCTCCTCAGTGGCCGCCGTGGCAAACTCCCAGCGCACCATGCTGCCCTCGGGCACCGTCAGGTTACCGCCGTTGGCAATGGTTTCGGCCGCCTTGCCGGTATAGGCCGGGTAGGTGACATTGACCTTAAAATCGCGCAGATTCGGCCGTTCCAGTACCGTGAGCCGGTACTCCGGCGAATTAAACCCGGCGCCCTGCAGCTGAAAAGTAACGTCGCCCTGCGGCTGCTCAAACTTGTGCTGAAACTCATCGCCCCGGCCCGCCGTCCGGCTCAGCCGCCGCTCGCCGCCGCCGTAGCGGATGCTCATTTCCGCCGGTCGCGCCGCGCCCGTTACGCCCACATTCAGCGTAAAATCTTCGCCCCGGAAAGCTGTCAGCTGCGGGTTTTTAATCACGAACTGAAACGGCGCGGGCGGCGAATACGCCCGCTGGTAGTGCCAGATGCGCTCCGTGCCCTGCACCAGCAGGCTGGGATAAAACGCCAGCAGCGCCAGCAGTGCGGCCACGGGCACGGCCGCGTACTTCCACAGCGGCCGGCTTTGTTGCTGAATATCAATGCCGGCGGCAAACGAAAATTGGCCCAGCTGCGCCGCCCGCTGCTCCAGACTGGCGGCAATCAGGCCATTGTCGCGGGCCTGGCCCTGTAGCTGTAAGGTGTTAAGCAGCCGGTCCTGCACATCGGGAAAAAGCTCCCCCACCCGGCGGGCGGCCTGCTCGTCGCTCAGCAGCCGGCGCAGGTTGGTGAGGGCTGCCAGCGGCTGCCAGATCCAGCGCCCAAAGCTGTACACCGCCAGCCCGAGAAAGCCAAAAAGCAGCCCCGCCCGCACGCCGGTGGGCAGGTAGAGAAAGTATTCAAGCCCGTTGAACACCACGAACAGCGTGAGCAGCAGTCCGCCGGCCACCAGCAGGCCGCGTACCAGCAGGTTGAGGTAAAACTTACGCTTGAACGCTTCCAGCTCCGTGCGCACCCGCGCCAGGGCGGGGTAGCCGGCCGCCGGTGCGCCGCTGTCCATCGGCATCGCCATAGGTTATTGCTTAGTCGGGAAAGATACGTCGGCGCCGGTCCGGCCCATGGGCCTGCGGCGTTGCCTGGTGCATAACTCGCACAACCGGGCTGGTAGTTTCCGGCCGAGCTTATTAACTCTCGGGGCCTACTTCCACCCAGGCGGGGCAGTGGTCGGAATGAATCACGTCGGGGAGCAGGCCCGCGCCGGTCAGGCGGGGTTGCAGGGCGTGGTCGGCCAGCCAGTGGTCGAGGCGCCAGCCCACGTTGCGCTGGCGCGAGCCGGCCCGATAGCTCCACCACGAGTAGTGCCCCACGGCCTCGCCGTGGTGGTGCCGGAAGGTGTCGAGAAAGCCATCGGCCAGGATGTCGGCAAACCACTGCCGCTCCTCCGGCGTGTAGCCCGGACTATTCTGATTGGCCCTGGGATTGTGCAGGTCAATTGCCGTCGGGCAGCAGTTGAAATCGCCGCCAATGAGCAGCGAAAGCCCGTTTTCGGCTCGCAGCCCGGCTACGTACCGGCGAAAGAAATGCAGCCATTCTACCTTAAACGCCTGCCGGTCCGGCCCGCTGGTACCCGAGGGCATGTAGGTGTTGAGCACGGAAACGTGGCCGAAATCGAGCCGGAGCACGCGGCCTTCGTCGTCGTAGCGGTCCTGCCCGCAGCCGTGGACGACGGCGGTGGGCTCAATTTTCGAGAACGTGGCCACGCCGCTGTAGCCCGGTTTCTGGGCCGGGTGCAGGTAGGCGCGGTAGCCGAGCTGCTCGAAGCCCGAAACGTCCAGCGGCTCCCGGCCCGCCTTTATTTCCTGCAGGCACAGCACGTCGGGCGCGGCCGTGGCCACCCAGTCCAGGAGGCCCTTGCTCAGGGCCGACCGCAGGCCGTTGACGTTGTAAGAGATGATTTTCATTGGTCTTCGTCGAGCGTAAAATATTCCAGCACGTGCCATTTCAGCATCCGCTCCTGCTCCTTGAGGTTGGCGAAGGGCACGGGGCGCAGCAGCTTGTAGTGCGGCCAGCCGTCTTCGTCCACGCGCTCGCGCTCGTAGTGCCCGCTCAGGCTGAAAAGCCGGCAGGTAGCGATGTGCATCAGGTCCTGCTTCTGCTCTTTGGTGAAAACGGTCACGCCTTGGTTCAGCTCCTGCACGCCGATGAGCAGCAGCAGCGCATTGAGATCGGGGCGCTTGCCGAAGCGGGTCTCCATCTCTGCCATCAGGGTTTCCCAGCGGGCTTCGAAGTCGGCTTCGGCCTCGGGGTGCTGGTACTCGGCGGCGTTGGGGGCGTCGCTCATACGGCGTGGGCGGCGTGCGGCGGGGCGGGCGTCACGGCTTCGGTTTTGAGGATTTCCCAGTACTCCACGGCCCGGCGGAAGTGCGGAATCACGATGCTGCCGCCGATGAGATTGGCAATGGCGAAGACTTCGTAAATCTCCTCATCGGTCAGCTTTTCCTCGAAGCATTTGCCGAGGTGGTACTTGATGCAGTCGTCACAGCGCAGCACCATGGAGCAGGCCAGGCCCAGCATCTCCTTGGTTTTGACGTCGATAGCGCCGGGCGCGTAGGTATTAGTGTCAAGGTTGAAAAACCGCTTGATGACCTTGTTATCGGCTGCTAGGATGGTCGCGTTCATCCGCTCGCGGTACTCGTTAAATTCGCTTACTTGGGACATTGTCTAGGTCTGATAATGAATGGATCGGCTCAAAAAACGCCCGGGCTGATCAGCGCATTTCCCGGCCGAAAAGTTACCTTGCTGCGCCAAAATTACCCCCAAACCACTCCCCCATCCCCGCCGTCGATGCTGCGTTCCTGGCTGGCCGATTTCCTGGGCCTGATTTACCCGCGCCTGTGCCTGGCCTGCCGCGAGCCGCTGATCGGCAGTGAGCAGCACCTGTGCACTACCTGCCGGATCGACCTGCCCTACACCGATTTTCACCGGTTGCCGCCCGACCAAAATCCGCTGGGCCGGCGCTTCTGGGGCAAGCTGCCCGTGCGCCACACCCTGAGCTATTTGCGCTTCGTGCGCCACGGCCGGGTACAGCACCTGCTGCACGAGCTCAAGTACCGGGGGCAGCGCGACGTGGGCACGGTGCTGGGCCAAATCTACGGCGCCGAACTACACAGCGCCGGCCTTGCCGCCGACTTCGACCTCATCATCCCCGTGCCGCTGCATCCGCGTAAGCTGGCCAGGCGGGGCTACAACCAGGCCGCCGCTTTCGCCCACGGCCTGGCTACGGGCCTGCAATTGCCGTGGCGGGCTACCGGCCTGTACCGCACCACCCACACCAGCACCCAAACTCAGAAGAACCGCGTCCAGCGCTGGGCCAACGTGGCCACGGTATTTGCCGTTGCCGAGCCCGCCCACATCATCGGCCGCCGCGTCCTGCTCGTCGATGACGTCCTGACTACCGGCGCCACGCTCGAAGCCTGCGGGGCCGCGCTGCTGGCCGCCGGCGCCGCCGAAATCAGCATCGCTACCATCGCCTGTGCCGACCGGTAGGCCCGCACCCAAAAACGGACGATTTCAGAACCAGGCCCAAAAAGAAAGGCCGCTCCTGTATCAGGAGCGGCCTTTCTTTTTGGGCTAAATAAAGCGAATTACTTGTTCGAGCCGGCGTTGATCATCGCGCAGCGGAAACCGATGGTGGCCGTGGCCGAATCCTCGGCCATGAACCGGCGGGTGCCGGGCGAGAGCCAGTAGGCCACATCGCGCCACGAACCGCCTTTGTAGACGCGCACGTGGTCGTCGATCAGCGACTGGTAGCCTTTCTTGTCGTACTTGTCGGCTGGGTCGGCCACGCCGTTGCGGCGGAAGGGGTTCAGGTCTTCCACGTCCTGAAACGAGAGCGGGCGGTACACGTCCTGCACCCATTCGTTCACGTTGCCGGCCATGTTGTAGAGGCCGTAATCGTTCGGGGGATAGGCGTAGATATATTCGGTGATCATGGCGCCGTCGTTCAGGCTGCCGGCGATGCCGGCGTAGTCGCCCCGGCCCCGCTTAAAGTTGGCCAAGAACTGCCCCATCTTGTGACCGTAGGAATTCCGGGTTGATTTACCATCCCACGGATAAATCCGCTTCTCTTCCTGATTCTCGTTACCAACTTCCTGGGTGCCGATGAGGGCCTGGGCGGCGTATTCCCACTCGGCCTCAGTGGGCAGGCGGTAGTTAGGCAGGGTGTTACCTTTTTCGATCGAGGTATTGCTCTTGCCATCGGCGACGGCACCGGCGGTGCCTTCGGCGCCTCCGGCGGCGGCGTCAGCACCTTTTTTCTTTTTGCCGAACAAGCCGCCTTTGCCACCTGATTTGGTGCTGCCGCTGGTGTTGGCCAGGTTCTGGTTCACCTGGGCCGTACGCCAGGTGCAATAATCGTCGGCCTGCAACCAGCTCACGCCCACCACGGGGAAGAAGCGGAAGCCGGGATAACGCAGGTAATAAGTAACATAGGGGTCGTTGAACGACAAGTCGCGCGCCCACACCGTGGTGTCGGGCAGGGCCGACTTATAAAACTCTTCCGCCGAGTCCTGCCGCACGAAGTGCAGGTATTCAAGCCAGTGAATGTTGGCTACTTCGGCCTCATCCATGTAAAACGAAGCAATGGTCACCGTCCGCTCCACGTTGTCGTGGGTCATGGTGACATCTTCTTCGCCCGTGCCGAGGACGGTACGGCCACCTTCGATAAAGACCAGGCCGGGACCTTCGGGAATCTTCTTGAAGTTGGCCACGGCCATGCCCTTCTCCGTGTTGTATTCAATACCAGTTGTAGAGGAATATTTACCCGGGTTAGTAGCCGTATGCGGCCCTTTACTGTTGCAACCAGCCAGGACCGTAAGGCCCACTACAGCTAGGTGCAGATAATTTGTTAATTTCATAACAAAGTTAAAATGATTATGATGAAGGAGGGGTTAGCGAGGGCAATCAGGACACAATAGTACAAATAATTAGAATGCCGGGCAAGGCGCCGCGGGGTAAACCCGTCTTTTTAAGCGACGGTGGGCATTTTCGAGGCGATCGAAGGCCCGTAGGGCGAGCGTCACTTCGTGCGCGCCGCCCAGATCGGCGCTCAGGCGGCTCAGGCCCGCATCGTAGCTGTAGCCCAGACGCAGGCCGCCCGTTTGAATGCCGGCGATGATCGCCAGCACGTGCTGACGCCCAACGCTGCCGGGTAGAAAAATGTTGCGGTACACGGCCCCGACCGTCACGGGCGAAGCCGTGAAGTAGCCGCCGGTCTCAAGGCGTTGCGAGCCGCCCTGCCGGCTGTAGGCCGCCACGGGCGTATAACTCAGCTCGCGGGTGGCCAATCCGGTGGAGGGTTTGATCACAAAGAATTTATAGCCGCCGGAGATACTCAACAGCATGGGCAGCTGGCTTTGCCGTTGAAAGCCGAGGCTGGGCTGGTTGAGGTGCTGGCCGGCCACACTCACCCAGCCTTGGTTGGTATAGAGCACGGCGCCGGTGCCCAGACTCAGGTAGTTGACGGGGGAAAAGCTCAGGGATTCGGCGCTGGGGCCGCCCACGCTGCCGTCGTCGCGGATCTGGTCGCCAAACACGAAATTATCATATCCCACGCGCTGGCGGCCGTAGCTGGCGCGCAGGCCGCCGCTCAGGGCCAGGCGCTGGGTGAGGCGGGTGTGGTAGGCGTAGAGGCCGCCGATTTCGAGGCGGGTATAGCCCACGGCGCCGGTCCGGTCCTGGTTGAGGAGCAGGCCCAGCGCCTGGTGCTGGCCGGGCGTGTTGAGGCGCACGTCGGCGGCGGCCTGGGTGCTGATGAACGAGCCGGCCAGGGCCGGAAACTGGTTGCGGAAACTCAGCGTCACGCTGTAGTCATCGAGCAGGCCCGTGAACGCCGGGTTGGTGTGCAGCCGGGTGGCCAAGGGCTGGGAGAAAAAAACGTCCTGCGCCCGCGTTTTGGAAACCGTGCCCAGCAGCAGCAGCCCGGCCGTCAGGCCGTGCCGCAGTCTGGGGCGCAGGGGAAGATAAAACGCTGGCATAGTGGCTGTCGTAACGCCGTTCGGCGGTAGTTTAGTGCGACGGGCGCCGTGAAGATACCGCCCGCCGCCCCCGGTCGGAACCGGCGGCGGCGCGGTCGGGGCTAAAACCCGCCCGGGAAACGAGTAGTTAGCCAGCTTTTATCTTTGTGGGGATTAATCTATTAATATAGTGGCTATGCGAAAGATTCTGGTGGGGCTCCTGGCCTTCTTCGTCCTGGTGGTGCTGGCTGTGGTGGCGACGCCGTTTCTGTTCAAGGACAAGCTGCGGGCGCTGGCCGATAAGCAGATTGCCCAGCGCGTGCGGGCCCGGGTGCAGTACAACCCCGCCAATATCGACGTGAGCCTGCTGCATTCCTTTCCGGATTTAACCCTGACTATTAAGGATCTGCGTGTGATTGGCCTCGACTCTTTCCGCCGCGATACGCTGGCCGCGCTGCCCAGCCTGCGGGTGGGGCTCAACGTGCTGAGCGTGGTGCGCGGCGGGCCGATCGACATCAACTCCATCGAGCTGGAGCGGCCCAACCTGAGCCTGCGCCGCCTGAAAAGCGGCCTGGCCAACTGGGATGTGCTGATCTCGGATTCGGCCGCCGCCGCCAAGGGCCAGGCGCCGAGCCAGCTGAAGCTGGCCATCAAAGGCTGGCAGCTGACCGACGGCCGCCTGCGCTACGAGGACCTGACGCTGCCCTTCAGCATGCAGGCCCGGGGCGTAAACCACCGCGGGCGCGGCGACTTCGCCAGCAACGTCTTCGACCTGAGCTCCCAGACCACCGCCACCGCCCTCAACATGATTTACAACGGTGTGGCCTACGTGAGCGAGAAGCAGCTCGACGCCGACGTGACGCTGAACATGGATCTGAACAAAAACCTGTACACCTTCAAGGATAATAAGATCAAGCTCAACGACTTTCCATTCAGCTTTGCCGGGGCCATCGGGTTGCCCAACGCGGCCGATATCACGTATGACCTGACGTTCAAGGCGCTGGAGACGGATTTTAAGACCCTGCTCAGCCTGGTGCCCGGCGTGTTCACTGCCCAGTTTAAAAGTATTGAAACCAGCGGGAAAGTGGCCTTCGACGGCTATTACAAAGGCACCCAGAATGCTCTGCACATGCCCGGCTACGGCGTGAACCTGACGGTGACCAACGGCCAGTTCAAGTATCCCGAATTGCCGCAGGCCGCCAAAAACATCAACCTCAAGATGCAGGTCGATAACCCCTCGGGCTTCACCAACAATGTGAAGGTGAACATCCCCCAGTTTCACCTCGACCTGGGGCCGAATCCGGTGGATGGCAACGTGCGCATCGACGGGCTGGCGCCAATGAAGGTGGTCGGCCGCATAAAAGCCAACGTGAACCTGGCCGAAGCACTGAAAGTGTATCCGGTGAAAGACCTGGCCATGCGCGGGCAGTTTTTCGTGGACGCCACGGCGAACGGTATTTATTCCAAAACCCAGATGCCGGTGGTGAACGCCGCCATCCGGCTGAGCAATGGCTACGTGAAATCGGCCAAATTCCCGGCGCCCATTGAGAATATTAACCTGAGCGGCACGGTGGTGAACACGACCGGACGGGTGAACGACACGCAGATCAACCTCCCCCAGTTTAAGATGATGCTGGAAGGCGAGCCGCTGGAAGGCCGCCTCACGGCGCACAACATCGACCAGCCCGTGTTTGACACCAACGTGCGCGGCACGGTGGACCTGACCAAAATCACCCGGATTTTTCCCCTGCCGGGCACGACCGTGACCGGCCGGGTGGCCGGCGATATTGCCGCCAAAGGCAACATGGCCGACGTGCAGGCCGGCCGCTACCAGAACGTAGTGGCCAGCGGCACGGTCCGCGCCACCAACGTCACTTACCAGAGCAAGGACCTGCCGCAGGGCGTGAAAATCAGCACCGGCACGGCCACGTTCAACAACAACCAGATTGCGCTGCAAAACCTGAACGGCACCACCGGCAGCTCCGATTTCGCGGCCTCGGGCACGGTGAGTAATTACTTGGGCTACCTCTTCACACCGGGCCAGCCGTTGCGCGGGACGATGACGGTAAACTCGCGTATTTTCAACGTGAACGAGTGGATGGTGGACGAGGTATCGGCCAAGTCGACGACCGTGGGCGGGCGGGTGCCGGCCAAGGCCAAGGGCGTGCTGCAAATTCCCAAATTCGTGGATCTGGTGCTGAACAGCCACGTCGATAACGTGATTTATGACAACCTCAAGCTGACCAATGCCCAGGGCACCGTGCTGGTGCGCGATCAGACGGCCACGCTTAAGAACATGACGTTCAACACGCTGGGCGGCAGCTTCGGCACCACCGGCAGCTACAGCAGCAAGAACCTGGCGCACCCGAAGTTTGACTTTGGGCTTAATATCAAGAACCTGAATTTCCAGAATGCATTCGCAGCGTTCAATAGCATCAAGACGCTGATTCCGCTGGCGGGGCAGGTGGAAGGGGTGTTCGGCACGACGTTCAACGTGAGCGGCGAGATGGGTCCGGACATGTTCCCTAACCTGGCCACGCTCAGCGGCAAGGGCGTGTTCGACGTGGTGCGGGCGGCCATCAACCAGTCGGAAGTAATGAGCCGCATTGCCAGCCTGACCACCCTGCCCGAGCTGAAAACCCTGCTCGTAGTGAACAAGGAAATCAAGGCCAACATCGTGAACGGCAACCTGGTGGTGCAGCCCTTCGACCTGGCCGTGGGCGATGTGAAGATGACCATTGGCGGCTCCAACAGCATTGCCGGGGCGCTGGCGTACGTCACGGCGCTGAACGTGCCCACCGGCAAGTTGGGCAGCGCCTTCAGCAGCCAGCTCACCCAGCTCACCGGCGTGAAGGATATTCAGGGCACCGACCGCGTGACCTTGGGCCTGAACATCGGCGGGACGGTGCAGAGCCCGAGCGTGAAGCTGACTAGCGGCAGCGTGAAAGATCAGGCCAAATCCATCGTGACCAACGTGGTGAAAACCCGCCTCACCGACGCCCTGCTGGGCCTGGCCAAGAAAAACCAGATTAAGCAGGACAGCACCCAGCGCACCGCCAGCGCCGCCGGCCAAACCGCCGAGGAAAAGGACCGCATCATCAAAGAGAAAGCGCGCCTCGAAGCCCAGGCCCGCCTGCGCGATCAGATCGGGCAGGGGTTGAATGGTCTGTTTGGCAAGCCCAAACCCAGATCTAAGCCGGTTGCGGCGGATTCTGCCAAAAAATAGAAAAAAGGTGGGCCAATCGTAAAAGGCTGGCTGTATTATTGATAAGCGCGGCCCGGCAACCCATTGGTTAGCCGGGCCGTTTCGTTATTCACCAATACCTCATTATCCCATTCCATGAAAATTACGCATTTATTACCGCTGGCCGGCTTTGGCCTACTGGGCCTGGCGAGCTGCTCGAAAAGCGCTTCCGATAATGCCAATATGGCGAAGCTGGAAGTGCGCCTGACGGATGCGCCCGGCGACTTCGCGGGCGTAGTATTGGATGTCCGCCAGGTTGAGGTACACCTGAAGGAAGAGAATGATCCGGACGGGTGGAAAACCCTTGGCTTCACCCCCCAGCCCATCAATGTGCTCGACTATGTAAATGGCCGCTCGGCATTGCTGGTGAGTGACGACTTTACCCCCGGCGATTTGAAAGAGATCCGGCTTATTCTGGGTCCGGATAATTACGTCATCGGCCGGGACGGCCTGCGTTACGCCCTCAAAACCCCCAGCGGCCAGACGTCGGGGGTGAAGCTGAAGCTGGAAAAAGCCACCCTGCGCCAGCGCGAGACCTTTCAGCTGCTGCTTGATTTCGACGTGGCCAAATCCATTGTGGAGCGGGGTAATTGGGATCCCACCAAAGATAAGAAGGAGCGGTACCTGCTCAAACCCGTCATTCGGGTAGTGGCCCAGGATATTCACGGCGGTCTGCGGGGTACTGTCTCACCCGTGGCGGCCCGCCCCCAGGTGCTGGCCATCCGCTCGTCGATCGTGGGGCCGGATACGGTGAGCACTTCGGCCGATGCTTCCGGGGCATTTCAGTTCGGGGGGCTGCCCGCCGGCACTTATCGGGTGGAGTATTTCCCGAGCACCGGGGCCCCGGCGGGCCAGCCGCCTTATCGGGTCGTGACGCGCACGGGAATCGTGATCACCAATGATCAGGTAACCGATCTGGGTACGACGACGCTCAATTAGGGGTAACTCGTTTCGAATGATGAGGGGCCGTTGGCCAAAGCGATCTTGCTTTGGCCAACGGCCCCTCATCATTCGAATTATGGTCCCTGTAATTGGGCTGATCTGACCGTTTTCTATTGGTCCGGTCGGAATATCCGGGAAATTGGTCCTGGCCGTTAGCTAGTATCTGCCCTTATTATTATCTTTGCAGCCCCAACCGCTCGATTTGGTCGGGTAATAAGCCTCTTTAGCTCAGTTGGTAGAGCAGCTCATTCGTAATGAGCAGGTCGTTGGTTCGAGTCCAATAAGAGGCTCCGCTAGGTTAATCGAAACCCGAAAAACCGCTTCTCGCGCCGCAGAAGCAGTTCTTCGGGTTTTTTCGTTTCGGCTCGATGGCGGGTAGCGGGGGCGGAAAGGGAAGTAAAGACGCGGGTTACCGGGCCAGTTCGGTTGATTGGCTGCGACCGGATACCAGCACTATCCGCCCCCGGCGGCGTCGCCTGGTTTAGGCCCGTTTGGTTAGCTTCTGCGATGAAATTATGACGGCAGTATTAGGCCAGCATTATCGCCGGGGCGCTATATAAATCCTGGGTTATCATTAGGTGAGTTTAGCGTAAAAAAGGGTGATTACGGTCAGTGGAAGGGTAGTTTTGATTCCGCTATCCTGTCAAACATGCACCTTCTGTACCGGCTTTACGCAGCTTTTCTCCCGGTAATTTTCGTTCTGCTATTTTTCCCGGCGCTGGCGCAGCCGAGTCGGGGCGGGGCCCCGGCGGCGGTGCGGGGCACGGTGCGCGACGCCCGCACCGGCGAGGTGCTCATCGGCGCGACGGTGCGGGTACCCGCCACTCAGCAGGGCACGGCCACGCTGCTCGACGGCACGTTTCAGCTCCGGGGCCTGGCACCGGGGGCGGCCGTGATAGTGGAAGCCCTCAGCCTGGGTTTCGAGCCGCAGGTGCTGACAGTGGCTCTGACGCCCGGCACGACCCAGAAACTGGAGTTCCGGCTGACCGCCGCGCACCGCGCGCTGAGCGAAGTGACCGTAACCGGGCGGCTCGACCGCGAGTCGGACGCCAGCGTGCGCCGCTCGGAGCAGAAGGCGGATAACGTCCTGAATATCATTTCGGCGCGGGCCATTGAGCTGTCGCCCGACGTGATGGTGGGCAACGTGCTGCAACGGGTTTCGGGCGTCTCGGTGGTGCGCAACGGCTCGGGCGACGGGCAGTACGCCATCATCCGGGGCATGGACCGGCGCTACAACTACACGCTGGTGAATGGCATCAAAATCCCATCGCCCGACCCCAAAAACCGCTACGTGCCGATGGATATCTTCCCGGCCGAGCTCCTCGAACGCCTCGAAGTAGTGAAAGCCCTCACGCCCAACATGGAAGGCGATGCCATCGGCGGAGCCATGAACCTGGTGATGAAGACGGCGCCCGACCACCTGGTGGTAGCCGCCACCGCCGCTGGGGGCTACAGCGAGCTGTTTGCCGGGCGGCCGTTTGCCGGGTTTTCCACCGCCAGCCAGGCGGCTAAGGACCCGACGGAGCAGCACGGCGCGGATTTTCGCCCCCTGGCGACTAGCTTTTCGCAGCGCCAGCTCACTTATTCCAACGCGGCGCTGCCCGTCAATTCCCTGTTTGCCCTCACGCTGGGCAACCGCTTTCTCGGTGGCAAGCTGGGGGTTCTGGTGGGCGGCAGCCTGCAATCCATGTATCGCGGGGCCAATACGCTGTACTACCTGCCCGGCGGCCAGCCCAGTCCCGACCCGGTGCCGAATACGTTCGTATTCGCCGAGCTGCAGCGGCGGCAGACCTCGACTTTACAAAACCGGGCCGGGGCGCAGGCCCGGGTCGATTACCGGCTGAATGAGAATAACCGGCTCAGCTTCTACGGCCTGGTGTTGCACCTGGACGAGGCACAACACCGCCACATAGAAGCCGACAATGTGGGCCAAAGTGGCGACGTACCCATCCGCGACCGTTCGCGCCTGCAGCAGCAGCGCCTCTCCAGCGGCAACCTGGAGGGCGAACACCGGCTGTTGCCCGGGCTAAAGCTGACCTGGACCGGCGCCTACGCGCTGGGCACCACCGCCCTGCCCGACATGACGGACGTGGACATCGTGAATGCCACCGGCGCCAACACGCCCAAGGGCTTGTTCGTCAGCACCATCAAGCACACCTGGAGCCACAGCCGCGACGCCGACTGGAGCGGCTACGCCAACCTCGCCTACAGCCCCACCGAGTGGCTGGAGCTGACGGCGGGCGGGATGCTGCGCGCTAAAAACCGCAGCAACTATTACAATTACTACGACCTCGACGCGCTGGACGCCAGCGGCGGCACCGGCACGGGTACCAGCAACCGCCAGCGGTTCACCACCTACGAGCAGGCGCAGTTTGCTTTCAACCTGAGCGGCGCCGACCTGCCCAAGGCCCAGGACGGCAACAACTACTCGGCCACCGAGCGCATCGGGGGCGGCTACGTGCAGGGCCGCCTGTTGCTGGCCAGCCGGCTGCAGGTGCTGGGCGGCCTGCGGGCCGAAACCACGAGTCAGACCTACGATTCGCAGCTGCCCGTGACGCAGTCGGGCAAGAGCGGGCGCATCAGCTACCTCGATCTGCTGCCCAGTGTCCACTTCAAGTACCTGCTGAATGATCAGCAGAATCTGCGGCTCTCGTACTTCAAGGGCATCAGCCGGCCGAGCCTGTTCGAGCTGGTGCCGGCGCCCAATACCCTCAGCGAGTACTACACGGAATCGGGCAATCCCTACCTCAAACACACCCAGGCCGATAACGTGGATCTGCGCTACGAGCGCTACGGTGCGGCCAGCTCGCAGTTGCTGGTGGGCGTTTTTTATAAGCATCTGGTTAATCCCATCGAGTACGGGTTTTCGCAGCAGAGCAACAACCTCTACTATTACCAGCCGCAGAACTTCGGCAACGCCACCAATTTCGGGGGCGAAGTGGTCTTTACCAAGTACCTGGGCCACTGGGGGATGACGGGTAATTACACTTATACGCACTCGGCCATAACGACCACCAAGCGGGTGTACTACCGCGCGGCCAATGGCAGCCTGGCCACCGCCGACGTGGGCCAGCCGACCGCCGAATACCCCACCCCGCCCACCCAGACCCGGCCCCTCCAGGGCCAGTCGGACCACATCGCCAACCTGGCCTTGCTCTATAAAAACCCCACGGCGGGCTTCGATGCCCAGCTGGCGACCGTGTACACGGGCCGGCGCATCAATATCGTGTCGCCCTACCGCGATCTCGACCAGTGGCAGCGGGCCACGGCCCAGCTTGATTTTTCGGCCGAGCAGCGCCTGCCGGGGCACGTTACGCTATTCGTCAAAGTCACCAACCTGCTCAACACGCCTACGCTGCTCGAAATCCCGCGCTCCAATAACCTCTACGGCCAGGACCTGCCCGGTCAGACCCGCAGCGACCAGATTCTGGTGCAGCGCGATGATTTCGGGCGCACCTACCTGCTCGGCCTGCGCTACCGGCTGTAGGGCCGGCCCCTTTTTCTGCTGAAAATTAATTCACAACTCACTTTTTTTCTCATGAAGCAATTTCTCAAACCCCTGCGTCAGCTGGTGCTGGCTACGCTGGCCGCCGGCGCGCTGGCCTCGTGCGCGAAGTCGAACGAAGACGTGCAGGTATCGGCCCCGCTGTTTTCGGTGGGCAAGCCGGTTGATAACTCGGCTCCCCTCGGTGGCTCCATCAAGGGCACAATGAAGCAGGGCCTGGAATTTAATGTGAATGCCGATGTGTACGTTAATGCCGGCGATACGCTCGTGATTCAGCCCGGTGTAAAGGTCAACTTTCTGGGTAATTATAACTTCGTCATCAAGGGCACGCTGCTCTCGCTGGGCTCGGCGGCCAATCCGATTTATTTCTCGGTGAAGGGTCTGACCAAAACCGATCAGCCCACGGCCGATCCGGCCCTCGACCCGGCCTACCAGGGCAAATGGGGCGGCATCCTGGGCGATGTCACCTGCCCGCTGATGGTTATCAAGTGGACGCACGTGGAGTTCGGCGGCGGCAACGTGACCGTCTCGCCCGTCTCGGCCGGCATTGCCAACAACAAAAACACATATCCGATTTTCTTCCAGAACCCGCTCGGCGCCTTTATCCTCGAAGATTCGTGGGTGTACGGCAGCGCCGACGATGCCGTGCGCGTGCTCGGCGGTCGCATTCAGGTGATGCGCAACACGTTTGAGAAAGGCGGGAAAAACGGGGGCGAATACCTCAACATCAAGTCGGGAACCGTGGGCAACGTGGCCTTCAATCTGTTCATCGGCGCGGCCACCAACGGCTCGAAAGCCTCCAACAATGGCGGTCGTAATCCGCAGACAGAAATATACATGTACAACAATACTTATGTACATTGCGGTTACCGGCGCAACTCCGCCGGTCGCGGGGGTTCCATCAACTACGAGGAAGGCTCGAAAGGCAAATTTTACAACAACCTGATGGTGAACTGTCGCTATGGTCCGCGCGTGGTGGGATCGGGTAATTACTCCGGCAACGTGCTGGTGGTAGCTGACACGGCCAATTTGCGCTACGGCAACAACTACAATTACGTGGACTCCCTCTACATCGCCAATGAATTGTACCCTACCCAGTTCCTGACCAAGCCCCAGCCGACGGATATTCCGTTGCCGTCGTCGTTTCTGCCGGCCGGCTACCATCCCGGTCAGGTCTACAATGGCACCAAGGCGCTGGCCCAGAGCACCCCGCAATTTGTGGGTTTCATCCTGCCGGCTCCGGTTCGCCGCCTGGCCGATGTCAACACCCAAGGTGCCTATAATTTCCGCCTGCAACCCACTTCCCCGCTCCTGAGCAAGGGCAGCACCAGCTTCACGGCGCTGGCTACCACGCCGGCTATTCCGGTGGCGGCCAACACCGGCGCCACGGCCATCACGGCGCCCAACCGCGACCTGGGCGCCTACCCCAGCGACGGCACCGGCAACCGGCACTAACCGACGGGAGCCCCGGTAGCGGCTCCGATCAGTGATTCATCAATTGGTACATCCTGAGCACTGCGCCGGTCCCGGCGGGCGCTCAGGATGCCTTTTTTCTGCAATTTTCCCATGCGTAATTCTGTACTGGCCCTGACCCTGACCCTGGGCGGCGCCCTGGCCCTGCTCACCAACTGCCGCAGCGAGCGGGCCGTTCTGCCGAGTCCGGTAGTGAGCGCCGCCAGCAGCCGCGATACGCTGGCCTATTCGTTCGCCGTGCTGGGCTGCAACCGCATCGATAAGGGCGACATCGACCTGAGCGCCAACCCCAGCACGGCCAACGTGTCGCAGCTTCAGCGCAGCTTCCAGGAGCTGGCGGATATGCGGCCGGTGCCCACCCACGTGTTTATGATGGGGGATCTGATTTTGGGCTACTCGGCTGATTCCGCCGTGATTGGGCGCGAGCTGCGGGCCTGGGTGGGGCTCTACCGCGGCTCGGCGCTGGGTCGTCCTGGCGTGACCCGGCTGGTGGCCATGCCCGGTAATCACGAGGTGATGAGCGGCAAAAACCTGCCCGCCTACCAGGGCGCCGAGGCGACCTGGGTGAAAGCCATGGCGGCCTATCTGCCCGCCAGCAACGGCCCCGCCGCCGGGGGTGCCGACCAGCTGGCTACCAATCAAACCCGCTTGACGTTCTCTTTCGATTACAAAACCACGCACTTCGTGGTGCTCAACACCGACCCGGTGGGCAGCGAAGGTTCGGCCCCGACCAAGTGGCTGGCCCAGGATCTGGCCGCCGCCCGCGCCAAGGGCGCCCGCCACACGTTCGTAATGGGCCATAAGCCAGCCGTGCCCTCCCCCACCAACGACGGCCTGAGCAACGGTGGCGACCTGATGACGCTGCTCGACCAGAGCCACGGCGAAGCCATGCTCGCCGCCCACAACCATATCTACTACCGCCAGCAGACGCCCGGTATCAAATCCTGGCAGATCATCGCCGGCAACGCCGGCTCGACCCTCGACGCCACGGCTTCGCCCAACAAGCTGTTTTTCGGCTACACGCTGGTGAAAGTGTACACCAGCGGCAAGGTGATGGCCTACAGCTACGGCCGCGACCTGCCCACTAGCGGGTACATGGGTTCCACCAGCGGCACCCCCACCACCGTGCGCGACTCGGTTGATATCACCTGGAAATAGCTTTTATGGCTGATAAGCAGCTTTTAACAAGTTAATCAGGCGGCGTCTACGGGCGCCGCTACATGATTGAACGAGCCCACCACGCGGACCGCTTCCGCCAGGAAGGAAGGGTCGGCTTCGATGTGATTGCCGACGACCACGACATCGGCCCCGGCCGCCAGGGCGGCGTAGACTTTCTCGCCGGTGTTAAGGCCCCCGCCCACGAGCAGGGGAGTTGTCACGGCTTCGCGTACGGCGGCGATCATGGCGGCGGAAACCGGGTGCTGCGCCCCGCTGCCGCCGTCGAGGTACATGAGCTTGAGGCCGAGCTGTTCGCCGGCCAAGGCGGTGCAGGCGGCAATGCCGGGTTTATCGTGGGGCAACGGCGCGGTGCCGCTCATGTAAGACGCCGTGGTAGCCCGGCCCGAATCGACGAGCATGTAGCCGGTTGAGAGCAGCTGCAAACCGCTGGCGCGCAGACGCGGCGCGGCCACCACGTGCTGACCAATGAGAAAGTCGGGGTTGCGCCCCGAGATGAGCGAGAGCAGCAGTACCCCATCGGCCGGGCCGTCGAGGTGCAGGCTATGGCTGGGAAAAAGCAGCACCGGGACTGCCGAATGCGCCTTAATCAACACGATGAGGGCAGCCTGGTGCGAACTCAGCACCAGACTGCCCCCCACGAAAAAGTAATCAACCGGATGTTCCTCGCTCAGCTTGAGCAAATGCAGCAGGCCGGGCTCATCTAAATTGTCGGGATCGAGCAGTACCGCCAGCGCCTTGCGGCCGTGCTGCTGGCGGGTGCGCAGCGTGTCATATAAGTGATTGGGGGTGGGTAAGCGCATCCGAGGGAGCAGAAGGAGCAGACGGGGAAACGGGAGAAAATCCGGTTTCGGCGCGTGCGTAGCCGGGGGCGGTTGCAAGGTCGGGATTTTTGGCGGGCGGGAAAAATTCGCTCACTTTTTTTGTTACCAGGGCCAGCGCCACGGCCGCCGCCTGAGCGATCAGCATCTTGCCCGTATCGGACTGCATAAAGGCTTGCAGGATGGAGCCAATCAGGCGCGAGTTAGCGCCGCCGAAACGGGGCGCCGGCGCATTCTCATCGAATGCGTACGACGGGGCCAGGCGCCGGCTGTCGTCGTAAGCCAGATCCCGGAACGGGTCGTCCCCAAATTCTTCGGAGTCAGAAGAGTCCGTCTCGTAGCTCGGCGTGGCGACTACTGGGGGCGCCCCCGCCGTGGCTTTGGACCCGAAGCCCAGGTCGTCGCCCTCCCGGTTTTGCTCCTCCTGCCGGATGAAGGCCGAGGCCGAAGCGGCCGCCGAATGCTGCGCGGGGGCGCTTTTGTAGCGTTTGCCGTTGCCGCTGGTGAAGTAAGTGGCGCCCGGTTCGTCGTCGTGGCCGTCGGCGGCGGCGTTGTAGTCGCGTTTGGCGGGCTCGGGCGCGGCTGGTGTCTGGGCAGCGCGTTTGGGCTTGCGCTTTTTGCCAGTGAACGCCTTGGTGATCAGCCAGATTCCGCCGGCCAGCCCGGCGCCCACCAGCGCCACCTTGCCCACCCGCACCGACTGATCCTTGAGGTGATCCACGTCGCCGCGCAGGGCGCGCTCGTACTCCAGTTTTTTGCGTTCGAGAAATTCTTTTTCCTCGTCGAAGAGGGGATTTTGCAAGTCACTCATGGCGGCTAGGCTTGGCGTTTGTCGGATTTATAAATCGTGTCTTTCAGCGTCTTGTTGGCCAGGCCCTGAAAGGTGGCTTTGTCGACCCCCACCAGCACCAGTCCCAGCAAGACCAGGTAGAAGCCGGCCACGATACCAAAGCCCCAGAACGTGCTGTCAAGGGCCGAATTGAGGGCCAGCCCGGCAAATATGCTCAGGAAAATGAGAAACATCAACCCCAGCAGAGCCAGCACCACGCCGTGAATGGTGCTGACAAAAATGGTCGAAACCCGCTGTTGGATTTCCAGGCGTACGAGGTCGATACGGGTGTCGAGATAGCCGGTCAGGTTGCCAATCAGGCTATCGTTACGGGGCGTTTTGGAGGAATCGTCGTCGGAGAACATACGGCGCGAAAATGGGAAGGACAGAGAGAAAAGAAGGGTGGCCAGCCCCCGTTTTTTAACCAAAACAGGAGCGGACCGCGCCGGTTCTACGGAAAAGTTCGGCGCATGGATGACTTTTGTAGGGTCCATTGTGTTTGCTGCGCAGCGTGAGTCAGAATCATTATCAAGTCCTTGGAGTAGCCTCTAATGCCCCGGCCGCCGACATTAAGCGGGCCTACCGGCGGCTCGCCGTGCGCTACCACCCCGATAAACACGGGGGCGATGTGCGCTTCGAAGAGCAGTTCAAAGCCGTGGCCGTGGCCTACGGCGTGCTCGGCGATCCCGGCCGCCGGGCCACTTACGATTTTCAGCAGACCCAGACCGCCCGGCGGGCGGAGGAAATCCGGCGACAGCAGCAGCACCGACCCGCCACGCAGCACGTGTACGGCGTGCCCATGCCGCCGCCCACGCCCCTGCGCACCCGCCGGCCTGCCGGCAGCGCCGAGCGGCATTACCAGCGGATGCCCACCCGGCGCGGACGCTTCAATCGCCGCGACTGGGTCATTACCCTGGGCTTATTGCTGGGCATCGCCCTGTTCATTGTGGCCGTGAAAGTAACCATGGACCGCGTTACGGCCACTAGCCGATACCAGGACGGCCTGCGGGCCTACGCCGACGGGGAGTGGACCACGGCCTACAGCTTCCTGGAAGAATCCCTGCATTTTCGACCCGACTACGCCCCCGCCCGGCGCCGCCACGGCGAGCTGGAGCAGCTCCTGAACCACGACGCCCGCGCCGCCCGGGCCGACTTTCGGGCGGCGTTGCAGCAGCCCCAGTCCCGCCGCCTAACCGCCGATGTGCTCTACCGCCTTGGCCGCTGCGAAACTGAGCTGGGCCAGCCCGCCGCCGCCGAGCGCAGTTTCAGCCGCGCCCTGCTCCTGGATAGCAGCCGGAGCGCCGCCTACCTCGTCCGGGGCGAAGCCCGTTTGCTCGACCTGCACCAGCCCGCCCTGGCCCTGACCGATCTGACGTCCGGCCTGGCGTTGGGGCGCCCGCCCGGGGCCGCGCCACCCTGGCATTTCGTGCTGGTGCGCGGCCTGGCCCTCAGCGCCCTGGGTCGCTACGCCGAGGCTCGCACCGAGTATTTGCGCGTCTTGCAGGCCCGCCCCCGCGATGGTCGCACGCACTTTCTGCTCGGCCGGCTGGCCGCGCGCACCGGCGACGGCGCGGGCGCCTGCGAATTCTACCGCCAGGCTCTGCTGCTGGGCTATGAATACGCCCGTTCGGCTCAGGAAAAATGCCTCTAGCGATCTCTTGTTCAGATGAGTTGGGTCAGGTTTTGGTCAGGAAACGAGTCGTTATTTCGGAACGAGTCGGCTGCCTTACTTTGATTCCAGTCCTATGATCCAGCTGCGGATCAGCTCCTCGGCGACGGCGGAAAAGACCGGGCGCATGTCGCCGTTGACCAGCACCCATTCGGAGTGGGCGGGCTGAAACAAGTGGTTGACGCCCGTCAGCCGTCGGACCGTCACCGCGTGGTTGACGCTTTTCAGCTCCCTTTCCAGCGCCCCGAGGTGCAGCTCGGCGGGCGCCAGCAGGTCGGCCGTGCCGCCGAGCAGCAGCACTGGACAGTGCACCTGATCGAGCGTGGCCACGGGATCGAAGGACAGGAAATAACGCTGCCAGGGCGTGATGAGCGCCGCCGCGGCCGCCTGCGCCGCCGGCAGATCGAGCGCTGGCTGCTCCTGCCGCAGCATGTTGCCGACAATGGCCAGACTCTGCGTCCGAGTGGTCTGCCGGATCACTTCGTACATGGTGCGCTGCCGCTCGTAGGCGGCCTGCACCAGCGCGGGGGCCAGCTTGTGGGCCCGCTGCTGCGCGACCTGCTGCTGAAGCAGCGTCTCTTCGCCGGGCAGGCCGTAGCCGGCCAGCGACACCACAAAGGCGGGCGGCAGCGCCTGGCCCGCCGCCAGCAGCGCCACATTGGCGCCCTCGCCGTGCCCCACCACCCCAATGCGGTTGATGCTGACTTCCAGCTGGGCGCGCAAAAAATTCATCATCGCCTGCAAATCGCTGACCAGCATGGCGGTGGTGGCCGTGGCCGTGCTGCCGCCCGACTGGCCCACGCCCCGGTCGTCGTAGCGCAGCACAACGAGGCCGCGCCGGGTGAGGTAATTGGCCAGAATGCCCATCAGCGGGAAGCCGTCGGTGGTGCCGTCGCGGTCCTGGGCCCCGAGATCACTGACCAGCACCACGGCGGAAAACGGTCCCGGTCCGGCCGGAATAGTCAGCGTGCCGGCCAGCTCCAGCCGGGAAACCGGGTTAGTGATCAGCACTTTTTCTTCGCGGTAAGGCAGCGTCAGGCGCGTGCCCGAGCCGTTGAGCTCGGGCATGGGCGAGTAGTCCAGCCGCACCACCGAGCGGATGCCGGGCTGCGTCCAGACGCCAGTGAGCGCGTGAGTGGCGGCCTCGAAGCGGGCGGCGTAGTGGCTGCCCGCCGCCGGCATGAAGAGCAGGACGGAATCGCCGCGCACGGTTACTTCGGTGGCCATGCGGTTTACCCGCTGGGCGGGCACGTCCAGGGCGGCGAAGTATTTACCGTCGGCCAGGGCAATGATGCTGATTGTCAGGTCCAGATCGCCCCCCAGCATGGGCAGTTTGCCCTTCCACAAGCCGCCCAGGGGCAACGTTTCTTCCGGGGGAGCGGGTGCCGGCGCGGCCCCGGCCCCGCTGGTCGCGGTCGCCAGCCCCAGCACTGTGAGCACCCAAATCAAATACCTGCCCATGCGCGAATTCACCTTAAAAACCGGCTGGCGTTGCCGCCGCTGCCCCAAAGATAAGCAGACTGTTTACCCGGCTAGATCGCTGACAACGTTGACTTTGCCTTTTTAATAATTCGCCCAGACGTAAAATGCCAGGAGATGTTTATTATATGCAATAAAATACATGTTTTAGAGTGTGATGCCCGGCGCCCGGCGCCCGGCCCGGTGCCATTTCTTCCCGGGCTAAGCCGTTGTTCCGCCTGATTTTAGACAAAAAAAGAAGGTCCGCGCCGGGGCACGAACCTTCTTGGGGGAGCACGCCGCGCCGGAATGAAGCCGGCGGCGGATTTATTTGGTGCGGACTGCGATTTCCACGCGGCGGTTTTCTTTCCGGCCGGCGGCCGTGGCGTTGGAGGCCACGGGCATGGCGGCGCCCATGGGCTCGACGCTAACCCGGGCGGCGTCGATTTTTCCGGTCGCCACGAGGTAGTTTTTCACGGCTTCGGCCCGCTTCTCGCTGAGCTCTTTGTTGTAATCCTTGTCGCCGCGCGAATCAGTGAAGCCCATCACGCGCACTTGGCTGGTGCCGTAACGCTGGCCGATGGAGCCGGTGATCTGCGCCAGCGAAGCCGCGGCGCCCGACTTGATATCGGCCTTGTTGGTGTCAAACAGCACTTTTTCATCTACGCTGTAGATGTTGTACGAATCGTCGCCGCGCACGCTGACACCGGGCAGCGTGATCTCCTTGAACTTGACATCGGCCAGCTTGGCCTTGCTCAGATCCCAGGTGTTTTCCACGGCGGCGCCGGCCGATTTGGCCAGGTCGGCCGCCGTTTTGCCGTCGCGGGCCATCACGGCGGTATCCTGGCCAGCCTGGCCGAGGGTTTCTTTGGTGGGCGACTGCTTGGTTTCGCAGCCCGCCAGCAGCGTGGTTGCGGCCAGCAGGGAAAGGAATGTTTTTCTCATAAAAAGAAGTTTTGGGACGGAAAGTGGAACCTGCCCCGATACGCAGGGAGCGCGGCGATGTTATTTTTTTGCGCGCCGCGCCGGTCCGGTACAAGCCCCTACTGACGAGCCAAGCGGATTACCGCCTATTTTTGCGGTAACAAAAACACTTTTACGATGTTACGCAGTGCTATTTAATTTGTACTAAACGGCGCCCTTGCTCAACCCCCGGGGAAGAGATGACGCCGAAGTGATTCGAAATTTGTAAATTTGCCAGTCTACCAACTCTTTATAATCTATTCTTCGGCGATGATGAAACGCTTACCTTTTTTCGCTTTGTGGCTTCTCCTGCTGGTGCCAGCCCTGAGCCGGGCCCAGGAAAACCGTATTACGGGCCGTGTCGTGGATGCGAAGACGAAGTCTCCGGTCCCGTTCGCTTCCATTGGTCTCCGCGAGGAGGGCACCGGGGCGCTCACCAACGAGTACGGCTACTTCCAGCTGGCCGGCCTGGAAAAAACCAGCCAGGACTCGCTGATCGTTATGACGTTGGGCTACGAGCGCAACGCCGTGTTCATCAAGCGGGGCAGCACCGAAGACCTCATTATCGAGCTGAAAAAGCGCGTCATTGAGCTCGGCGCGGTCACGGTGAAAGGCGGCAAAATGAAAAATCTGGAGCTGGGCTCGAAGTCCAATACGCCCGGCGAGGGCATGATTCAGGGCCTGCCGGGGAGCCAGTACGCGTTTTTCGTCAAGAACGACAAGCAGAAAAAGCTCGGCAACGTGCGCACCGTGTCGTTCTACATCGGCGAAAACGGTTTCCCCCGCGAGCCCTTCCGCGTCCGCATCTACAAAGCCGACGGCAACTATAACGCCCCCAATACCGATTTGCTCACCGAGAACGTGGTGGTTTCGGCCTCGCGCGGCGGCGAGTGGTACACCATCGACCTGAGCACCTACAATATTCCGGCTCCGGAAGAAGGCTTCTTCGTGGCCATGGAGTGGATCGTGGGCGGCGATAAGTTCTATACCACCAACTTCATGGACAACTATACGCCTTACGGCCAGATTATGCGCCCCACCTTCGAATACAAGGAAAGCCGCACCTGGAGCTACAGCATCGGCAAGGGCTGGAACCTGCTCACGCTGGCCAACGGCCAGGGCCGCCGCTACAACGCCATGATCCGGGCCGAGGTGGACATGATCAAATAATCAGCTCCGGATTCCTGCAATAAAAAACCCTGACTCCAGCGAGTCAGGGTTTTTTATTGGGCTGAAAACCCACTTGACCGTGGCTTATTTTTTCGCCTGGGTCATAATCCATTCCCGGATAGTTTCCTGGGCTTCAGGGGAGAAGTTGGGCTGGGGCTGGCCGTTGAGGATGGGCCACTTGGTGGGGTCGGGCTGAAAGAGGTGGTTGACGCCGGGCAGCTTCTTGATGAGCACGTTCTTATTGGCGCCCAAGCCTTTCTTGAGGGCGGCCAGGTTGGTTTCGGCGTTGATCGTGAGGTCGGAGCCGCCGTTGAGGAGCAGGACGGGGCAGTTGACGGCCGATAGCTTTTCAATCGGATTGAATTCCAGGAAGTAACGGTAATGCAGTGACGTCATTTCGGCGGCGCTGGCCTGGGCCGTGACGTTGTCGATGGCGGCGTTATTCTGCTTCAGCATGTTGGCCACGATGGCCTGGGCCTGGGCGTTATCCGTCGTTTGGCGGATGATTTCGAGCATGGCCAGCTGGCGTTTGGTGGCGGCTTCAATCTGCCCGGCGTCGGTGCCCAGGGTGCGCAGGGTGGTGGCCTGCTGCTGCACCACAATGTCGCGGCCGGGCAGCCCGTAGGCTGCCAGCGCCACCACAAACACGGGGGGTAGCGGCTGGGTAGCGGCGAGCAGGGCCACGTTGCCGCCTTCGCCGTGGCCGATCATGCCGAGGTGGCTCAGGTCAATTTCGGGTCGGGTGCGCAGGTAGTTCAGGCCCGCCTGGGCGTCGCTGACCAGGTCGGCGGTGGTGGTGGCGGGATTGCCGGCTGATTTACCCACGCCCCGGCTGTCGAAGCGCAGCACGGCCACGCCGCGCCGGGTGAGAAAGTCGGCCAGCAGGCCCAGTGGCGCAAAGTCGCCCACGGTGCCGTCGCGGTCGTGCGGGCCGCTATCGCTCAGCAGGACCACGGCCGGAAACGGCCCCGGCCCGGCCGGAATCGTGAGCGTTCCGCCCAGCCGGGTATTCACCGTCAGGTTGCTGAACGTGGCTTCTTCCTCGCGGTAGGGCGGCGTGAGGCGCACGTTTTTGGCGTTCATGGGGGGCAAAGCGCTGAAGGCAAGCACCAGGGGTACTTTGAAGCCGGGCTGCTGCCAGGTGCCGCTCAGCTGCTTGCCGTCGCCGGAGACGCGGCCGACGAAGCGGCTGTTGGCTTCCTCGGCAAAGAGGCGGACGGTATCGCCGCGCACGTCGGTTTTGACGGCCATGTGGCTTACTTGCTGCAAAGGCACGTCGAGAGTAGCGAAATATTCGCCGCCGGCCAGCTTCACAAACCGGAAGATGACTTCGAGCTGCCCGCCGGGCACTTTGAGCTGGCCTTTCCAGAGGCCGTCGAGCGGCGGGGCTGGGGCCGGCTTGGGCCGGTCCTGCCCGGAGGCCACGGAATTGAAGCAGATGAGGAGGCCGCTCAGTAAGCAGAATAGACGGAAGGTATTGGTGGTCATAACGAAAAAAAAACAGCATTGAGGACGCGGAATTCCAGCCAAAATTATTCGGGACCCGTTGCGCCAACTGTAAAGTAGCAAAATAAATATCTTGCCAACCTTGGCGGACCCGGGGAAAGAATCAAACATCGGGGCATTCCAACGTTGGAATGAGGTGGTCGGAGGCTTCGGCCAACCCATTGAAAATGAACGGGCCGGCAGCTTTTATTCACTCACAAACACCCGCTTGACCCGCTCGCTCACATTAGTGAGCAGCTCGTAGGCGATAGTGCCGATGCGTCCGGCCAGCTCCGGCAGCGGCAGCCCTTCGCCAAAGAGCAGGGCCACGTCGCCGGCCCGGGCCTGGGGCAGCGCCGTCACGTCGACCATGCACATATCCATGCACACCGAGCCCACCAGCGGCACCGCCCGTCCGTGAATGAGCACCGTGCCCACGCCGTTGCCAAAGCGGCGGTCGTAGCCGTCGGCGTAGCCGATGGCCAGCGTGGCGATGCGGCGCGGCGCGGCCGTGGCCGTACCCCGGCGGCCGTAGCCCACGGTGTGCCCGGCGGGCAGGGTTTTAATCTGGGAAATGGTGGTGCGCAGCTGGCTCACCGGGCGCAGGGCGGCGGCGTCGCGGCCGCTGGCATCGACGCCGTAGAGGCCGATGCCGAGGCGGACCATGTCCAGATGCGCCTCGGGGAAGCGCAGGATGCCCGCCGAGTTGAGCGCGTGCTTGAGTACGGGGTGGCCGAGGGCCGCTTCCACGGCGGTGGCCATGCGGCAAAATAGGGCCAGCTGCCCGCGGGTAAAATCGTCGTGGGCCGGATCGTCGGCGGCGGCCAGGTGGGTCATCAGGCTGGCCACGGCCAGCGGGGCGGCGGCCTGCCGGAGCCGGGCCGTGAGGGCGGGCAGATCGGCTTCCTCGAAGCCGAGGCGGCGCATGCCGGTATCGAGCTTTAGGTGAATTGACGGAACGGGCTGCGGCGAATCGGCGGCGGCGGCCAGGTATTCGGTCAGCAATTCGAAGGAATAGATTTCCGGTTCCAGCCGGTAGCGGCGCAGCGTGTCGAAGGAGTCCGGGGCCGGGTTCATCACCATGATGGGCAGGCTGATGCCGGCTTCGCGTAGGGCCACGCCTTCGTCGGCGTAGGCCACGGCGAGGTAGTCGGCCCGTTGAAATTCGAGCAGACTCGCCACCTCGTAGGAACCCGCTCCGTAGGCAAACGCCTTGACCATGACCATGATCCGGGTGCCGGGCTGCAACTGGCGGCGGTAGTGCTGGAGATTATGCCCCAGCGCGTCGAGGTTGACTTCGAGCACCGTGCCGTGCTGCTGGGCTTGCAGGGCGCCCACAATCCGCTCGAAACCAAAGCGCCGGGCGCCTTTCACGAGGATGGTTTCGTGGGCAAAGGCGTTGGCATCGAGCGCGGCGAGGAAGGCGGTGGTATCGGGGTAAAAATCCGCGCTGAGCGGCGCGGGAAATAAGTCCCGGTGCTCACTCAGCGCGTCGCCGATGCCGATGAGGCGCGTTACGCCCGCCGCCGGCAGCAGGGTGGCCACCTGGGCGTAGAGCGCTGCCCCGGTCCGGCCTGATTCGAGCACGTCGCTCAGAATCAGGGTGCGGCGGCCGGGGCGCGACTGCCGGGCTAGGGCGCTGAGGGCCAGGGCCAGGCCGGCGAGGTCGTTATTATAAGTATCGTCGAGCAGGTAGGAGCCGTGGCGGCCGAGCTTCATTTCCAGGCGCATGGCCACCGGGTGCAGCCGGGCCAGCCGCCGCTGGATCTCGGTCGGTTCGAGCTGGCGGTGGAGGAGCACGGCCAGGCAGTGCAGGGCATTTTCGACGGAAGGCTCATCGGCAAAAGGCAGCGTGAACGCCGCCGTGAGGCCGGTGGCGGCGTACGTGGCGCGCAGGCTGGTGCGGCCGTCGTTGGCCTGGGGGTCGAGCGCAAAATGCAGATCGGCCGGCTGGCCGGCGTGGCGCGTCCAGCTAAAGCCGGGCAGCGCCCGCGCCGCCACGGCCGCCCGCACGGCCGGCTGGTCGGCACAGTAGAACAGCCGCTCAAACTGCGGACCCTCAAAGAGCCGCAGCTTTTCCCCAAGCTTTTCCTCGGCGGAGGCAAAGCCGGCATCGTGGGCCGTGCCCAGGGTGGTAAAAATCCCGGCCGTGGGCCGGATGATGCGGGCCAGCCGCGCCATCTCCCCCATTTCCGAGAGGCCGGCCTCGAAAATTCCCAGCGTGTGCCGGGCCGGGTTCAGCTCCCACACGCTCAGGGGCACGCCCACCTGCGAGTTGTAGGAGCGCGGCGAGCGGCAGATATCTTCGTCGGGACTCAGCAATTGGGCCAGCCATTCTTTCACGATGGTCTTGCCGTTGGAGCCGGTGATGGCCAGCACCGGGCCGGTAAACTCGGCGCGGTGGGCCGCCGCCAGGGTTTGCAGCGCCGCCAGCGGGCTGCGCACCACCACTATTCCCGCCGCCGGGTAAGCCGCCAGGCCGCCGGGCAAGGCGGCATTTTCTTCCACCATAAAGAGCCGCACGCCCTGCGCGTAGAGCTCAGGCAGGTAGCGGTGGCCGTCGTGGCTGGGGCCGCGCAGGGCGAAAAATAACGCCCCGGCGGGCAGCCCCACCCGGCGGCTGTCGAGCAGCAGGTGGCGAACTTCGGCCGCCGCCTCGGCGGGGGCCTGCAATTGGTGGCCGGCCAGCAGAACCGGAAGATCAGAGAAGGAGAACACGGCGCAAAGGTCGGGGCTGCCCGCGCAAAAACCGCCACGGCGCCCGCCCGCCGATCCGCCGCCCGCCGGCGCGGGCGGCCGGCCCCACCGGACGCAAAAAAGCCGTCCCGATTGCCCGGAACGGCTCTTTTTATTATTCCTTCGGCGTGCTTATGCCACCACGGCCGCGTTGTGGGCCGTCGGCATTTCGACATCCACCCCCAGGCCTTTGGCAATGCCCATGCCCAGGCGCATATCGGCGCGGAACCAATGGCAGAGCTGCCGCTGGGTGATGAGGTCTTTTTTTGGACCATCGATGCCGCTCATGGCGCCTACCACGTTTGCGACCAGGTTACGTTGGGCCTGAGCGTCGAGCAGGCGAAACAGATTTCCAGCCTGGGTGTAGTGGTCGTCGTTACCCGGCCCTTCGTTGCGATCGTAGCGGGCGGCAAAGCCGTTGAGCTCCTGGGCGGGCTCACCCTGAGTTTTATCTTCAGCAGGACCATCGAAGCTATTGGGGAAATAGTTGGGACCGGATCCACCGTTATCGCCGAGGGCCATCTGGCCATCGCGCTGATAATTGCTGAAGCCGAAGGGGCAAGCGTTGACGGGCAGGTGCTCGTAGTTGGCGCCGAGGCGGTAGCGCTGGGCGTCGGGATAGCTCAGGATCCGGCCCTGCAGCATTTTGTCGGGCGAGTAGCCGATGCCGTCCACCACGTGGGCAGGGGCGAAGGCGGCCTGCTCCACGTGGGCGTGGTAGTTGGCGGGCACGGTGTTGAGCTCCATTACGCCCACTTCCTGGAGCGGAAATTCGCCCTGGGGCCACACTTTGGTCAGGTCGAAGGGGTTCCAGCGGAAGTCGCGGGCCTGCTCCTCGGTCATGGTCTGGATGAACATCGTCCAGCGCGGGAAGTCGCCGTTGTCGATGGCATCCACCAGATCATGCTGGGCAAAATCGGCATCCACGCTCTTCATATGGCCGGCTTCGGCATCGGAAAAGTTTTTGATTCCCTGCTGGGTGCGGAAGTGAAACTTCACCCACGTCCGCTCGTTGGCCGCGTTGATGAGCGAGAAGGTGTGCGAGCCGTAGCCGTGCATGTGGCGGTAGCCGAAGGGCGTCCCCCGGTCGCTCATCAGGATCGTGACCTGGTGCAGGCTCTCGGGGTTCAGGCTCCAGTAATCCCACATCATGGTGGGCGACTTGCGGTTGCTGCGCGCCTCGCGCTTCTGGGTGTGGATGAAGTCAGTGAACTTGAGCGGGTCTTTCACGAAGAACACGGGTGTGTTGTTGCCCACCAGATCCCAGTTGCCGTCCTCGGTGTAGAAACGCAGGGCGAAGCCCCGGGGGTCGCGCTCGGTATCGGCCGACCCCTTTTCGCCGCCCACCGTGCTGAAGCGGGTGAACATCTGGCACTCGTTGCCAATCTGAGCAAACAGCTTGGCGCGGGTCAGGTGGGTAATGTCGTGGGTGACGGTGAACTTGCCGTATGCGCCGCTGCCCTTGGCGTGCACCACGCGCTCGGGCAAACGCTCCCGGTTGAAATGGGCTGATTTCTCGTGCAGGAAATAATCCTGCAGCAAGAGCGGTCCGCGCGCGCCGGCCGACTGCGTATTCTGATTGTCAAAAATCGGACGACCCGAAGCGGTGGTCAGCTTCTTGGGTTGGGTGGATTCTTCCATGAAACGTATTGGTAATGTGGAATAAAGCTGCGCCGTACTGCCGGGCACTCAGCAAACGTACGGCGCGCTTTATCATAATCAAAATTGATTTTATTAATGAATTTATAATCCTGGATTATATTTGCGCCATGAACCTGCAACAGCTTAGTTACCTCGTGGCGTTGGACACGCACCGGCAGTTTGGCCTCGCCGCCGAGAAGAGTTTCGTCAGCCAGCCCGCCCTGAGCGTGCAGGTTCAGAAGCTGGAAGAGGAGCTCGGCGTGCTGCTCTTCGATCGCACCCAGCGCGGGGCCGAGCCCACCGCCGTGGGCACCAAAGTCATCGAGCAGGCCCGGATCATTCTGCGCGATATTCAGCAGCTGCGCGAGCTGGTGCAGGAGGAAAAAGGCGAAGTGGTGGGCGAGCTGCGGCTGGGCGTTATTCCCACGCTGGCGCCGTACCTGGTGCCGCGCTTCCTGGTGGGCCTCACCACGGCCTACCCCGCGCTGAAGATTCGCATCGAAGAGCTGCGCTCGGAGGAAATCATGCAGCAGCTCAAGGATCATCGCCTCGACGTGGGCCTGCTCGTCACGCCGCTCGATGACCGCCAGCTCCAGGAGCTGCCGCTGCTCGAAGAGCCGTTTTTGCTGCTGGCCTCGGCCTCGCACCCGCTGGCCGCCCACGCTACGGTGCAGCCCGCCGACCTCCAGGCGCCCGGCCTCTGGCTCATGCAGCAGGGCCACTGCTTCCGCAATCAGGTGCTGAACCTCTGCGGCTTAGCTTCCCCCAGCGGCGCCATCACCTACGAGAGCGGCTCCATCGAAACCCTGAAGGAGCTGGTGCGCCGGCACGATGGCTATACCCTGGTGCCCGAGCTGGCCCTGCTCGAAGAAGTGGATAACAACCCGCTCATCAAGCGCTTCGCCGCCCCGGCCCCGGTGCGCGAGGTGAGTCTGGTCGTGCACCATGGCTTCGTGCGCACCACGCTCCTGACCGCCCTGCGCGATCTGATTCTGGCCAGCGTACCGCCCCGGCTGCACGCCGCCCAAGCCGGTGGCAAGGTACTCTGGCGCTGAGATTTACGCCCGAAACGCCCGCCCGGCCCCGGCGCGGGCCCGCCGCCTAACTTTACCGTCCCCCCCGCTCGCTTATTTTCCGCATGAAATTACTTCGACTCCTGCTCGCTCTGGCCCTGACTGTTTTACTGGCCGACTGCGCCCGCCGCCCCACCAAGCTGGAGATTTATGATGTCGTCATCAACCACGTCAACGTCGTGGACGTGCTCACGGGGCAGATTCTGCCCAATCAGGTCGTGGCCATTGCCCGGGGCAAAATCGTGGAAGTGGAGCCCGCCGATCAGGACAGCTACGCCGCCCGGCAGTATGTCAATGGCAGCGGGCGCTACCTCATTCCCGGTTTGTGGGATATGCACGTCCATTTCCGGGGCGGCGACAGCCTCATTGCGGCCAATAAAAAGAGCCTGACGCTCTTCCTGGCCCACGGCATCACCACGGTACGCGACGCCGGGGGCGACCTCACTCCCAGCGTTATGCAGTGGCGGCGGGACATGGCCGCCGGCCAGCTGCTGGGCCCGCGCATCTTCACTTCGGGCCCCAAAATCGACGGCCCCGGCGCCTACTGGCCCGGCTCGCTGGAGGTGGAAACGCCCGCCCAGATCAGCAAAGCCCTCGACTCGCTGCAGCGCCTGAAAGTTGATTACGTGAAGATTTACGACAGCAAGATTTCCGGCCCGGCCTACCTCAACACCATTGCGCAGGCCCAGCGCCGGGGCCTGAAAACCACCGGCCACATGCCCTACTCCGTGACCCTGGGCGAAGCCGTGAAACGCGGCCTCGACGCCACCGAGCACCTGTACTACGTCTTCAAAGCCTGCTCCGGCAAGGAGGACAGCCTCACCGCGCTGGTCCGCAATAGCCTGAATACGCCCAAGCCGCTGGGGCTCTTTGCCATGCTGCCCGCTGTTTATGATACCTACAGCCCGGTTGCGGCGGCACGCATTTTCGCCCTCATGGCCAAGCACCACACGGCCGCCGTGCCCACGCTCTATATCCAGAAAACCCTGGCCGAGCTGCCGGCCAACGACCACTCGCAGGATACGCTGCGGGCCTACATCGACCCGCGCATTCAGGCCACTTACGTGCGGCGGCTGGCCGGCGCCCGCCAGCAGTCGGCCGCCGCCAACGCCTTCAGCCGCAAGCTGAACGCCAAATTCATGACCCTGATCCCGCTCCTGCAAGCGGCCGGCGTGCCCCTGCTGGCGGGATCCGACAGCGGCGCGTTCAATTCCTTCATCTACCCCGGCGCCTCGTTGCAGGACGAGCTGGGGCTGCTGGTGCAGGCGGGCCTCACGCCCGTGCAGGCGCTACGGGCGGCCACCATCAACGGCGCCCAGTTCATGGGTGTGGCCGGCCGCAGCGGTAGCATCACGCCCGGCAAAGACGCCGATCTGGTCCTGCTCACCGCTAACCCGCTGGCCGACATTGCCAATATCAAGAAGATTGATGCCGTGGTTTCGCGGGGAAAAGCCTATCCGGCCCCGGCTTTAGCAAATTTAATGCGCGCCATTAAAAATTGATATTTCGGCCGGCGCCCGGGTTCGGGACCGGCGAATTTCGGATGGGAAATAATCCGAAAATAATCATCTATTTCAGAGCGTTATTTATATCGTTAAGGTGGAGCTTACCCGGGTTTTTTTGCCCGTTCGGAGGTGTCGGTAAACGCGGCGGTAATTCTACCGGTCTGACCCAAAATACTTGGCTGAATCCATTTTAAAGCCACTTATTCGGGGACGGCCGGTCGGGTTCGCCGGTCGGGTCGGCGGCGGCCCTCATAATTGCATTCTGAAACCCAGGGCTATACTGACGATTACCTGAATCCTATTTTCAACAATTATTTATCAGCAATTCGTAAATATTTAATATGTACCAAAACAATAGTCCTGCATTCAGGTCTAATGGTGAAATTAACCTTCACCTTTTTTCAGTAAAACACAATGGGTATTCTTCTCAATGCGCTGATCATTCCCGTCGATGATCCAATTGCGTTCACCTTCTTCGTCGGTTACATGGCGATGCTCGCGGCTTCCATTTTCTTTTTCGCTGAAAGAGGGAGTGTGGAAGGCAAGTGGAAACTATCGATGCTGGTGTCGGCACTGATCACGGGCATCGCGGCCATCCACTACTACTACATGCGCGACTACTACCTGGCCACGGGCAAAACTCCCACCGCCCTGCGCTATATTGACTGGACGCTGACTGTGCCGCTGATGTGCGTTGAGTTTTACCTGCTCACCAAGGCCGCCGGCGCCAAGCTCGGCCTGTTGTGGAAACTCATCATTGCCTCGGTCTGGATGCTGGTTGCCGGTTACATCGGCGAGGCGTTCACGGACGGTTCGACCAGCCACTCGGTGCTCTGGGGCACACTCTCAACTCTGGGTTACCTCTACATTCTGTACACGGCCTGGTACGGCGAAGTGGCCCAACTGGCCAGCCAGACGGGCGATGCTTCGGTCATCAAAGGCATTCGCAGCCTGGGCTGGTTCGTGCTTGTGGGCTGGGCCATTTACCCAATCGGCTACATGTGCATGAAAGGCGGCTGGTTGAATACCGGTCTGGGCTGGCAGTCGTCCAGCGTGGACTTGTTCTACAACGTGGCCGACGCCATCAATAAAATCGGCTTCGGCCTGGTGATCTACGGCATTGCTACGTCGAGCAAATCGGCCGTCGCCGCCGGTGTCCCCAACCAGAAGCTGGTGCCCGCGATCTAACGATCCGGCGCGGCATCCGGGAGCCAG